>JBEKPZ010000006.1:0-55145 GCA_049520215.1 Bryobacteraceae bacterium
GCCATCGGGCAGATGGCGCTGAGTAACTACATCTTGCAGTCGGTGGTTTGCACGTTCGTATTTACCGGCTACGGGTTCGGCTTGTACGGGCGGCTGGAGCGGTATCAGTTGTACTACGTGGTTGCGGGATGCTGGGCCATGTCTCTGGCGGCGAGTCCCATTTGGCTGCAGCATTACCGCTTTGGGCCGCTCGAATGGTGCTGGCGGTCGCTGACATATTGGAAGAGGCAGCCCATGCGGATTCGGCGCCCGTCCGGCGCGCCAACGGCGGCGGAAGCAGTCGCCTGAGACTCGGCCCTATTACAATTGCGGGCATTCGGAAAGAGGCCGAAGCCGATATTGCCTGTAACTGGCCAATCACTGCCAACTCTTAGCCTAAAAGTTGTAGGTGGGGTCGGCGGCCTGCCGATTCGCTCCAGCGGCGGCCATAAACCTGCTCATAGAGCCATCGGAGAAGAAAATGAGAAAACTGGTTCTTACCGTGCTGTTTGGCTTTGCCCTAGGGCTGGTACCTGCTCATGCGGAGGTCGTTATCAGGCTTCGGCCGCCGGTTAGCATTCGGGAGCATCGCACCTATCGTCCAAGCCCGGATCACGTCTGGATTGGGGGATATCACCGCTGGGATGGCAACGCCTACGCTTGGCAGGCAGGCCGGTGGGAAGTGCCGCCACGCGCCCGTGCGAGATGGATTGCTCCCCGATACACGCACCGCCGTGACGGGTATGTCTATTCGGAAGGTTACTGGCGGTAGCTCTTCGTTGTGTCCGTGCTCGGTCATTTGACCGCCCGCGGTCATGGCATCAGTTTTGCCAGTGGCGATGGCTTCCCCGATCGAACTCCAGCAGCGTGCGCGAGGCGATCGAGGCAGTGCATCCATGGCGTGTGGCTGCGTGTTCGCAAATTGAAAGCTCGCCCGGGGGGACGAAAACGTTGCCCGAGCTGGATTTCGGATGCGACCATACAGCCAGACGCATGCCGAGGGCAGCGTGGCTTTCGCCTCTCGCGCGATGTGGCCTCCTTCGCAACTGCGCACCACTTCGTAATCCAGATTTGGATTTGGAAGCGTTTTCCGTAAGACTCTCCTCACGTCGCGAGGCAGGCCGTGATGCACATCCGGGAGATGATCTAGTTTCTCCCAAAAACCGTTTGGGGCTCGAATGCCTTAACCCCTAGTCGATCCAGGTTTTTTTCATGTTCAGCAAGAACAAATGGGAACCCCCCGGCTTTCAGCGCGTTCTGATATCCCTCCAAAATCGTACTGCAACCTTCTTTGAATCCGATTGTCAGTTTTTTCCGAGTCGATAACAATCTTTACGCTGGCCGCCAGGCGCACAGATCATTTGTGTAAAGCAAAGGATAGGATTCGTCGAAATCATCGACACCCCAGGTGCCCCCAAAGTATTGGCAGCAGAAGATCTCCATGTCGGCAGTTTTGGAACCTGGCGCGACACGGAGGGTCGGCTGTCAGTTGACGACTGCCACTGGGCCATGCGTTGCCGCTGCGCTACGTCAGGCGGAACCTTTCGCTACTTTCATTTCTATCTAGGGAAATCGAACGGACGCTTGTGCGGGCGGTGAATTTAGCCTTCGTAATCCTGCTTTGTTGTGCCGTGCTTCTTTACCGCCTTCGCTGGGGGCACTTTCACCGCCGCCTTCTTGGTAGCGGCCTTCTTCGGGGCGCTCGTCGTCCCGGAGGATGCTTGCAAACTCACAGCCTCCTTCGCCCGAGTGACAGCGGCCTTCGCATCTTGAAGCACTTCTCGTATGTGGGGCGCACTTGCTGAATATCGCTCCATCAAATCCGATATCAACGCCTCGATCTTGGCTAGTCGCTTGAGGGCCTTATTCGCTTTCATGACCACTCCTCTCAGTCAGGTGGCGATGGCCCGAAGGAACATCGCCAGAACGATGCCGTCGCTTTTCAGAGCGAGAACAGTCCTAACTAAGAAACCGTTAACGATTCTTGGACGATTGAAGTATAACACTTCGGAAGCATCGGCTACGGGCTGGCCGGTTACCCGGCGCCGTGAGAAACTCTCAGGGGCGCAGTCGGCTGGGTGGGGAGGACGCTGAACGTTAACCACCGCTCTCTTCAAGCCGCCCGGCCGCCCGCATCTCGGTTGACCAGCGGCGAGCGCACCAGGTCTGGCGCGTTTGCAAACACCCTGTACGCACGCAATGGCTGGAACGTCGAAAACGTGGTGGTAATCAGTTTCGAGCAGATTGACGGCGCGGCGGAAGGTCGGCGTAAGCTGTTCGGCAAGCCCTGTCACACATCCGAATGGGTGGCAATAACGCGGGGGGCTTGCACTTTCCACCTATCGCTCAGGCCCTTCGCTCGATGTGATGACCACGCCTGAGCGATTGGCGCTGAAGGAGTGCGAGCGGTAGGCCGCACCCGATACACCGCCCGCGGCCGGCCGCGCGCCTTCAACGATGCCCCACCGGCCATCCCGCCACTCGACGCGGCCCATCGGACCGCCGCGGCCCGCAGCCAGGAGCACGGCTGGCACACCATTTTCCAGAGTGCGCCGTGAATCCGGGACGTCGGCGCGCGGCCACTTACCGGGATGCCGGTTCGCAGCCTGCACGCCCGTGGCGGAGTAACGCCCGGCGATCACTTCCGGACGGCCGCAGTCGCGGTGGCATAACGCACTTCGCGCCGTCCGCTCCCGGCGGGTGGCGTCCCATCCGGCAGCGTCGGCGAGTGGCACTTCACCGGCACGCGGACGCGCCTGCGCGACCGCGGCCGAGGTGACTGGGCGGGTGCGGGCGGCGATGAAGGATCGACGCCGCGGGCTGGAATCCACGCGGACAATGTTGCGGCACACTGTGGGGCGTTATAAGGAAGGGACCGACGAAATCCAGTTCGTGAATGAAGAGCCCCACCAGACTTTACCTCCGTGCGCGCATCGCCCAAGGTTGGGCAGAATAGAAGAGAGGTGACGGAGAAGGAGCGAGTCTATTACGAGCGGCGGGCGCCAGAATACGATGACTGGTACCTGGGCACGGGTTTGTTCGCCGCGCGGGTCCGGCCGGGCTGGCACGAAGAACTGGAGGCGTTGCGAGTCTTTCTCCGGGCGCTTTCTTTACGTTCTGTGCTGGATGTGGCGTGCGGGACGGGATTCCTCACGCAGCATATGACGGGACACGTCGTCGGGCTGGATCAGAGTCCCGGCATGCTGCGGATAGCGCGCAAGCGGGTGCCGGGCGGCTGCGTGCTGCAAGGTGATGCGCTACACCTGCCCTTTGGCTCGCGCGCGTTCGAGTGTCTTATGGCGGGTCATTTCTACGGGCACTTGGACCAGGGCATGCGCGAGCGGTTTCTGGCAGAGGCGTACCGGGTCGCAGAGCGCATTCTCATCATTGATGCGGCATGGCGGGATGAAGTGCACGCGGAAGAGGTGCAGGAGCGCGTGCTGCTCGATGGTTCCCGGCACAGGGTTTATAAGCGCTACTTCAGGCCGGCTCAACTGGCTGAGGAACTCGGCGCCGCGCGCGTGGTGCATGCCGGCCAGTGGTTCGTGGCTGTGATGGCGTGACCCGATTAAACGAAACCAGGCCGGGGCATTATCCGGCCTTGTCGGTACCCATTCGCGACGCGCGGGAGGTGCCACTCCCATGATTTGAGCGTGTGTCGACCAGTCTTATCGGCCCGATGAATGTCACCCGCGCTGTCCTGCCGGTTATGCGAAAGCAGCGTTCGGGCGTGATCATCACGATCGCCTCAACTGCGGTCCTGATCGGTTTTGAATTCGGTGCCGCCTACGCTGCGTCGAAGTTCGGCCTTGAGGGCTGGATGCAGTCGCTGTAGGCCGGGATCGAACCGTTTGGTATCGATACCATCACTGTCAATCCGGGCTTCTTTCGCACTGAGCTTCTGACTGAGGAGTCAACAAATTTCGCAGAGCGGACGATCGAGGACTACAACGACGCGCAGAGCGAAGCAGATGGAATTTTGGAAAGGCGACAACGGTCAGCAGTCCGGCGACCCCGCCAAGCTCGCACAGGCATTGATTACGACGGCTGCCCGGCGCGAAGGCGGGCAGCCGCCGCAGACATCGGTGCGGGACATGGGCTTGTCGGTAAGGTCGCCCGTCTTGCCGATCGCGGGGCGGAACAGCGGTCCCTGGCGATCGCCGCGGAGGCCTGCAGTTGCTCACGTATATCTCGTAAGTCTTCATCTCTTATCCAGTTTTTTCCGAAATCGCGGTCAACTCCGAGCAGGGGGGCGTCTTCGCCGCCAACATGCGAAGTGCCCTGCCGAAAGCTGCGCTCATTCGATATCCACGATGTCCGCGGTGGATCTGAACCCCCAGAGTACTGTAAAGGCCAACTAATTGCGGCGGCTCGGTGAAGGTCGCCGCAGATGGTCTTCGCCATCCCGCGCTTACGGCGCAGGCGGCGGCATTGTGCCCACAGCAGGTGAGGAGGTCTGATAAGTCGAGGTACTGCCCGTCTTTGTGATGTACACCTCCGCTGAGCCCAGGCAGGCGGGAGCTACACCTTGACCGCCGGTTGGATTGTTCGGCGTGATCTGCGGAACATATTCCTGGCGGCCCGACTTGGTGTACTTATTGGGATTGAAGGTGAGCGAGGCCATTTGGCCGGGGCTGAGATTCACCTGCTGGGTCGGTCCGATCGGATTGCCATTGTCATCCGTGAAACTCAGCATGGCCACGCACGGGCTGTCTGGAGGCGCCAGCGCATTGATCTGAATGCTCTGACCTAGAGCTACGCCTTGCGGAAGGAACGAGGGTAGACCTGCCGCCGCGCTTCCCCCCGAGGCGGACACGCCCGCATAGAAGGCAGAGCCGAACCCGGAGGTCGCGTTATAGACTTCCGCGCTGCCATTGATGATTGCCATCGGCGCGGGAGCGCCCGGCAAGGCCGTCACCACCGGTTGTACCTCGATCCGCCCCGAAGAGATCAGCGCGCTCGCAACCAAATCGAGCGAGGCGGTCTGGCCCGGATTCAGCGTAACCACCTGGCTCGGACCAATGGGAGTGCCCTGGCTATTCTCGAAGCCGAGTTGTACCTGCACCGGAACACCCGGCGGCACCCACACCGGCCCTTCGATCACGGTAAGCCGCAAGCTCTGACTGGGATCCAAGCCGATAGAGGGAAAGACCCTGAGTGGCGGCGCGGTACAGTAAGGGCCACAGGGGCCACCAGTCGTGATGAAACCTGCGAGAATCTCGCCCGGGGGCAGAGCGAGGGAGCCGAATTGGGAGAGCCAATAGCCGCTGGAGGGGCTGTACTCGTCAAACGCATAGGCTTCCGCAATGACGATTCCCCCATCCGGACCGAACACAAAGTCCTGTTGGCCCCAATAAGGAATGCCCGCGCCTCCATCCAGGGCGACCGGGGAGCCGGGCGACCCGCTGTTTGGCCCGTTGTATTCATAGATGATGTTGTAGTACACCTCGCTATTCAGCATTGGCACGGCGAAACTCACATAGAGGTTCCCATTGGGACCGGGACTGAAATGGAGGCCGCCTGGAAACACGTTGGGGTTCGGCCAGTTCGGTTTTGAAACAAACTGGCGCAAAAATGTCAGGGTATTTCCGCTCACGCTGAATTGCAGGACACCGCCCGACCCATTGTCGGAAACGTACAGGTTGCCATCGGGGCCAAAGGTCAAACCGAAGGGATAGCACGGTGTGCCACTGGCGGGAGGGGTGCAAGAGAACTTGCCTATAGGTGTGAATGAAGGAGGCCCCCCGAAGAACCAGATATAACCGAGATTATCGGCCACATAAAGGTTGCCGCCCGGACCGAATGTCATGCCAAAAGGTGCCGAGAGTACCGCCGGACGGGGGCCCATACCGATATAGACTCCAGTTTTCGCTCCCGTCGAAGCATTGAAACCTACTATTTCCTCGTTGTTCAAATCGGCTACATATAAGTTGCCATCCGGCCCTATGGCCACGCCTGTCGTGAATGCAGGCGGGCAAGTGACGCCTACGCCACAACCACTAAGGTTGGCGTTGAAGGCTACGTGGTACGCTCCCGTGAACTCGCTATACGAGTACGCGAGGCCGCTCCCTCCTTGGCTGACAAAAATGTCGGCCCGTGCTGCCGGCAAACAGGCCCCGGCCAAAAGCAGCGCCAGCGCAGCCGGCAGTGCGCGGAAGCGATTTCGTGAAGTAGTAACCTGCGATATCAGCAGTTCTCCCAATTCCCGCGACATCCTTAAACCCTCCTAACCAAACATGCGGAAAACCGGCGGAAAATGTATACGGGGCGGTAAAGAAATTTCAGCGGCGCGTTTGGAGGGCTTGTGCAAGGTGACGTTCCGCACGTTGGAGGTTAGCCAAAACTTCGGCAAAAGCGGGATTGCCGGGCGCCAGTCTTTCCGCGACTTCACGGCCCAGGGCATAGGTGCGGCGCGCCGCCGCCCAGTCTCCTTGTTTGGCGAGGAGATCGCCGAGCCTCAAACAGTTCTTAGACTGCGAGAGCCGGATTCTGGACTCCCCAGGGTCTGCGGCAGCCAAATCCCTGTAAATGTCCGCCGCTATCTGGGAGTGGTGAAGGGCATCCCCGAGGTTGCCGTCATCCTCCAGGAAACCTGCCAGGTGTTCGTGGGCGCTTCCCAACAGCGACCGGTCTTCCTCGCTGCCCGGATCGCGTTGGACCAGATCGCTGGCAGCCTGAACGGCGCGCCCCAAAACCCGGTAGCGTTCTTCCCGATTGCGGCGCCCTTCGAGGGATCCGCCCAACCGCACACAGATTGCGAACAGGTTGGTGACGGCTTCTGCATCGGCCGGATCGGCCCGCACCCTGCGATCGGCTATGGCATAGGCCCGTCGCATTTTGGCTAACGCTTGCTTCTCCGAGCCTTCCTGTCCCGAAAGGCTAAAGCCGAGTTCCGAGAGCACCTTCATGAGGACCCGTTCGGACCCACCGTCGGACGGGTCTTCTCGCGAAAGCCGCTCCAGTATGCTTTCCGCCTTACTGTAATAGGCAATCGCTTCGTCATGGCGCGTGCCCGCCTGCTCGATCATTCTTGCGATCGTCCGGTCCGCGTCCGCCAACGCGAGTTGGGCGGCGCGATCCTGCGGAGCGTCGGCCGCCAGGCGCTCCCGTAGGGCCAAGCTGCGATGGGCTTCTTCGATAGACGCTTTGACATCGTTCCTTTTCAGCGACAGAAACGACATAACTGAGTATGCTTGTGCCAGCACGGCAACCGCGGGGCGAAAACCGGAGTGGGCTTGCAGCGTCTGCTCGGCCAGAAACACCGCGCGCCGGCAACTCGAAACCGCATCTGCCAACTCAGGTGTCCTGGCCTGCACATCGGCCAGCTTAACCAGTCCGGCAGCCATCGCCATGCGAATGGCCGGATCGGCGGACTCGGTGTCGTGGAGCGACTGCCGTAACGAGATGGCTCGCTGGTAACTTTGCACAGCGCCCTCCGTGTTGCCAACATTGCCCGCACTCGGCTGGCCCTGAATGTCCCCGACTTTTTCATAGGCGGCCGCCAATTCGCGTGTCAGAGCGGGGTCTCCGGAAGCTTCCTTGGAGAGACTCGCCAGGTACTTAAGGGCTGTCTTTACCGAGAGTTGTCTCGCCTTGGTTGCACCGGGCACGTTGTGAATGGACTGCTCGAAATCGAAAAGAAAGACGTTGGCGAGGTGGCGGACGTCTTCGAACCTACGCTCAGCGCGACGGGCTTGCCAGGTGGCTACGGCCGCCCCCGTTAGCAAGGCCAGCAGCACGATCGCAGCCGCGGCAACGCCCAGTCCGTGCCGTCTGAGGAATTTGCCGGAACGGTACCAGATAGTATCGGGGCTGGCCAGGACGGGTTCGTCCGCGAGCCAACGCCGCAGGTCCGCGGCGAACTGGTCCACCGATGAGTAGCGGCGCTGCGGTTCCTTGCGCAGGGCCATCTGCAGGATGTGATCGAGGTCCCCGGCGAGCTCCGGGCGCAAACTGCTGGGGCGGCGCACGTCATCGTCGCAGACGGCATGCAGTGTCTCCACGGCACTTTTGCCTTCAGTTTGGTGAGGCGTGGCGCCGGTGAGCAGTTTGTAGAGTACGCCCGCCAGTGAGTAAGTGTCCGTGGCGGTGCCTATCAATTCTCCGCGGACCTGCTCGGGGCTGCCGTATTCGGGCGTGAGGACGAGCGTTACCGTCTGCGGCGCGGCTGCCGGAGAGCCGCTAAGCACTTTGGCGATTCCGAAATCGAGCAGCTTGGGAATACCCTCCGCGGTGACCAGGATGTTGTCCGGCTTCAGGTCCCGATGTACGACCAGCTTCTGGTGCGCAAATTGAACGGCTTCGCAGACCGGCAACATCAACTTGACGCGCTCCCGCGGCGTGAGCTTGCGTTGGTCGCAGAACCGGTCGATGGGTTGGCCGGCTACGTACTCCATAACAAAGTAAGGCAGGCCATCGTCAGTGGCACCGGCGTCGATCAGCCGGGCGATGTTGGGATGCTCCAGACTCGCCAGGATGCGCCACTCATGTTGCAGGCGGTCGGCGAGAGAACCGCCCAGTCCGGACTGAACCACCTTGATGGCCACGCGCTGATCGAACTTGCCGTCCGCCCGCTCCGCCAGATAGACGAGCCCCATGCCGCCGCGTCCGACGGCGGAGAGAATCCTGTATAGACCGACGCGTTGGCCCCGTGAAAACGAGAGACTCTGAAGGACGGAGGCGGCCTCGCTGGCGACGACCTGCGCGACGAACGTTTCCGCGCCGCGATCGTGTTCCAGCAGCAGTTCCACTTCGCGGCGGACTTCGGCATCGGCACACTCCTGCGACAGGAATTGCGCGCGCTGTTCGGGCGGAATCTCCAGCGCGGCTTCGAACAGACGCTCGATTTCCGCGTTCATGGCGCCAGTTCCTTATGCAGCCAGGCCTGCGCGAGGCGAAGCTCGCGCCGCACAGTATAGGGAGGAATACCGGAGCATTCCGCGATCTCTTCGGTGGTCATCCCAGCGAAAAAACGCATTTCGACGAGCCGCGCTTTTCGCTCGTCGACCGCCGTCAGACGGTCCAACGCTTCATCCAGCGCGACGACTAAGACCGGCTGCTCCGGAAATTGGAGAGTGTCGGCGAGCGGCAGGTTCGCTTCGTCGCCGCCGCGTTTCAGAGCCTGGCGGGTGCGCGCCTGGTCCACCAGAATCTGCCGCATGACCCGCGCGGCCACGCCGAAGAAGTGCGCGCGGCCGGTATAGTTCGGATGAGACTGCTCAATCAGACGCAGATACGCTTCGTGGATCAGGGAGGTGGGCTGCAACGTGTGTGCGGGGTCCTCGCGCCGGAGGTAGCCCTCGGCGATCTGGTGCAGTTCGTGGTACACGAGCGGAACCAGCTTGTCCAGCACTCTACGGTCGCCCTTCCCCAACTGCTTGAGCAGTGCGGTTACGGACTCCGCCACAGGGCCATCATACCGCGGCGAGGTGGATGGGGGCTCGGACCTGGACGTCCCCCCCATACACACCCAAAGGGCGGTATACCGAAAACGTGGATGCGTGGTGGAACCTACCTGGATTTGCCGCGCGTTACAGCGCGTACTCCCGCTGGAGGACAAACGGCCCCACGGTGACCTTCACCAAGCAGCCGTGGTTCCCGCCGGCCCGGCAGGTCTTGCCGTCATGGTCGCATCGCCTTGTCCGTCGCCGCGGCGCCGCCGTTCCGATGGGGACCCTCGGCGGGGCGGAGCGGAGGGCGCTGGCATCCCTGACGTGCACGGTCTCGGATGGCGTACGATTTTCGTGCTCGTGATCCAGGGACGTTGGCGAGCAGCCGCTTCACCGGGATGCCGACGCGCAGCCATGCGCTCGCGCGCCCATGGCGCTGCTGCGCCGGACTTTTAGCTGGCATAACGCGCTTCGCCTAGCGCGCTCCCCGCCGGCCAGTTCTGCGTGCCCGCCGCCCGCGGTCCGTCGCCGCGACCACCGGCGGGCGGATGGGATGCGCGACGGGCGGAGGACCGCTGCATCCGCATATTTGCAGCGTTGCGCCACGCCGACTCCAGTGGCGCTTTTCCCGCCGTTGCCAAGACACACACCCTGCTGTTGTGTTCGATATTAAACACCCCAGTTCGGTTAATATAGTCAATATTGCTCAGATTGCCTATTTAATTCTTGACACGAGGGCGATGTTCTTTTAGAATTCTGGGCAGGCCGCAGTTTCTCTCTAAAGTTGAAGCAACTGTTTTCGAAAGGGGTAGACCACCAGCAAGGCCCGCTAACGGAGCAAACGCACGGCTGCGTCGTCGGCATCGATAGCGGCTTAAGAAATGGAAGGTAACTCGTGGATTTGTCAACAATGATTTCGACGCTTCGCTCGGAACGGGATCGCATTGACGAGACCATTCGCTTTATGGGCCGACCTGATCGGCGCAGCACTCGGACAGCAAGAACACCGCCCAGTTCCATCACCGAAATCAGCAGGATTGCGAAGCCGAACACAACAACGATTTCGGCGCGAAACCGAATCGAACGGGCCATAGTCTCTCTAGAGCAATCTGAAAGGCTGACAGACCCACCGGCAAGACGGGTGGTTGAAATCAGAAGGGCCAAGGAACCGGACGATGCTGCTTAGCTTGAAGTTGCAACGACCTGCGACAATTCACGTCGAGGCAAATCTTCTTTCGCTGTTCGCTATGGCTCATATTATTTAGGAGTCTGTTATGACTACCAAAGGAACGCAGGCGGCCGCATCCGAACCTGCGCAGCAATCGGAGTTCATTCCTCGATCATGCGATGCGTTCGCTGTTCGAGCCTTAACTTCCAAACAACAACGGGAAATCGCCACTATCGCTTTTGGTCTCTGGTTGAACCGAGCCTTCCGAGATGGATCGCCCCAGGAAGACTGGCTGAAGGCGCAACGTCAAGTACAGAGACGAAGACAACCAGGTCCCCGAATGTCAGCTACCAGCATCAGCGCCGGGTCGTGATCCGGGCAAACCAAGGGGAGCGGTAGGCGAATGACCGCATGAGGCCTGTTTGGCGAACAATGCCCGAGACGAACGACTGGCTCATTGGCTGTCTCAGATCCCGCTCGACGCTTGGACGTGTCGGCCTTTAACCAGAAGCCGAACGCCTCCTGGGATGTTTTGCGTCCTGCCGTACCACGGAGGCTTCCGGGGCTGGCTGTGTGCGACCGTCCGAAACAACCGGAAATCTGGTTCCGTTCAGCGCTCTTGAATCGGGCCGCAATTCGTCTTGTCGCTGCGCCCCCCGGTGCTCTTCGCGTGCTTCGCGCCCGCCCGCGTGCGGATGGGGATGCGCGTGAGGCGGTAAGCGCTGCATGCATGATTTGCGTGGCGCCGGCCGACGGATGGCGCCAGTTTGAGATGCGTCGTGAAACCAGCAACGCGTCGCGCGGCCACTTCACCGGGACGCTGGGGCAGCAATGTGCCGGCGCGCCCGTCGCGCAGCCGGCGACCGGAGGCCACCGCCAGGCTTACAAGAGCCGGAAGTTGACTTCGATCGTCGCCGCCACCGGCACGGGCTGGCCGTCCTTGGTCGCCGGTTTGAATTGCCATTGGCTGATGGCCTCCAGAGCGTTCTCGTCCAGCCCGAGGCCCACACCCCGTAGGACGTGTGATTCGTGCGCCACGCCGTCGGCGCCGATCACCACCTGCACAACTACGGTACCCCATAGCCGCGCCAGGCGCGCTTCCTCGGTGTACTCAGGTTCCGGGCGCTGTATGGGTACTGGCGCAGTCACGCCCTTGCCTATGCGGAACACGCCCGCGGCGAGCGTCGGCGCCGGCTTCGCGTTGTCCTTCTCGATGGCGCCGGCACGCTCTTGGAACTCGGCCGCCTGGTCCGATTTCGCCTGCACGCGCAGGAACTCGGCGTACACGCGCAGGATGACCGCTGCTTCGTTTGATTTGGGATCCGCCGCGGCCATCGCGCTCTGATACAGGCGTTCGGCTTCCTCCATGTTCTTCTCGTGCTGCCGGACCACCGCCATCCACATCAGCGCGCTACCCGCGTGCGCGGGATCGGCCAGTTGTGCGCGCTGGAAATAGTCGAAGGCCTGGCTGTAGTGCTTCGTCGTCAAAGCGTCCTGCCCCAGCCTGGTCAATGCCAGCGCCGCTTCCGGATGCCCCCCCAGGATCTGCACGGCCTTGGCATATAGCTCGCGCGCGTCCTCGGCATCGCTCTTGCGCTTCACATCCGCCAGTTTCACGAGGCCGGCGCCGTACTCGGCGCTTTGCTCGCCGGCCGCCTCCGCCCGGATCGCCAAGGCGGCTTCCAGCAGCTTCTGCGCGGCATCGTATTTCTTTGATTGGACGGCGGCCTGCGCGGCGGCTTCCAGCGTTTGGTAGTTTTTCTGCGACTTGGCCACACTGATGGTGGCGTCGATATCGGCTGGTACGGCTTGGGTGGTATTGTCCTGCGCGCGCATGGCCGCAAGCGGCACGATGGTGGCCGCCGCCAGCAGCGCGGCTGCCCATACCGTGGCGCGGCCGGGCGCACTGCGGTCGACGCCGGAATCGAGGATCGCCAGCAGCCGGGCTTCGAGCTGTGAACGGCGCGCCATGGCGGCCGCCGCCCAGCCGATGGCAACCGGTATTTGCAGACCGCGCGCGGCTTCCAGCAGGTGGCTGGCATAATCCGACGCACGCGCGCCGGCGTGCAGCACCAGGTCATCGGCGGCACGCTCGCGCTCCTTCAGGAATTCGCGCCAGGCAACCCACGCCAGCGGATTCCACCAATAGACGGCCATGGCCGCGCGTGCCAACAGGTGCGTGGCGGCATCGCGGCGCCGCACGTGGGCCAACTCATGCAGCAGCACGGTCCGGCGGCGCTCTTCGCTCCAGGCCGCGGCGTCCGCCGGCAGCAGGATCGTAGCGCGCGTCAGACCAAACGTCATCGGCATCGAACGGGGTCCGGCTTCGAGCAACTCCACCGGTTCGCGGACGCCCAGCCTTTGCGCCAGCATACAGGTGAGACTGCCATCCTGGAACGGCCTCGCGGATCGCCGGATGCGCCAGGCGGCCGCATAACCGATTGTCAGGCGCACGCCTGCCATCGCCGCACCGGCGGCCCACAGCAGCATCAGCCACAGCTTCCAATCCGGATGCCATGGCGCAGGATGCGCGGCTATGCGCACACTGTCTACCGTGGCGGAATGCGTGCCGGCCCTATCCGCGGAAGCCGCGGCCGTATCCTGAAAGACCACGGTCGCCGACGGCATCACCGCGCCGGCCAATGGAATGCGCCACGCCGGCAGGGCAGCCGAAAGAAAGGGAAGTAACAGAATCGCTGCGAAGGCCGCAGTCCACACCAGGTGCCTCGCGGCGGCCGATTGCTTGCGCAGCAACGCCGCCACTAAACCGGCCGTCGCAAAAACGGCGGTGCCTTTGAAAGCCACGCCGCACAAAATGGAAAAACAGGTTGCTTCGTTCCATCCGGACATTTATTGGCCGTCCTTTCTTGCTTTCTCGATCATCTCCGACATGCGATCCAGGTCCGCCCGCGTCAGCCGCGTGGATGATACATCCAGCAGCGCGGCCACCACCTGCTCCGGCGATTCTTTGAAAAACGTGTCCACCAGGTGTTTGACGGCGGATCGTTTGGCCTTGTCGGGCGCCACCGTGGGGACGTAGACATACTTGAGACCCTCGGCTAGGTGCCGCACGTGGCCCTTCTCCTCCAGCACGCGCAGCATGGCGCGCACTGCCGAGTAGCTGGGCGCGCTGGGCATGGCCTCGCGCACTGCGGCGGCGGACGACTTACCCAGCCGGTAAAGGATGTCCATGATTTGCCGTTCCCGCCGGCTGAGCCCGGCCGCGGGCGCTTGGATGGGGCTCTCGTGCTGGCTTTTTAGCAGCATGCTAGAAATTTAGCATGTACCAGGGGTCTTGTCAAGACCAGGCATCGGCACAAACCATCGCAGCTTTTAATCTGTAAAAAAGAGCAGCTGAGATGCATTTTCTAAGAGCCGTGCCTGCCTTTCCCAAGCACCCGCGAACCGCGGCTGCGAAGGGGGGAGGCGCGCCGCGCTCAGGGCGCCGGCAGGCGAGCCCGCATCCAGGATCGGCGCGAGGCGGATGGCGTACGATATTCGAGCGCGGCCCACTCGGCCGGGACGCCGACGCGCGGCCTGCACGCCCGTGGCGCAGGTGCGGCGGGACCATACCTTCCGGATGGCCGCGTTGGGCAGCATCACGCGCCTCGCGCAGCCCGCGCCCGCAGCAGCCATGTTCGGCGCGGGGCCAGCGCGGAGCCTGCACGCCCGTGGCGCCGTTGGGTGCTGGCACGCTGGTCTGCGTGCGCACACCGGTCCAGGATTATCGAACTACGGACGCGCCCGCCTCGGCCACCGCGTGGTCTTGCTCGCCCGAGCCACCGCTGACGCCGATTGCCCCCACTACTTTTCCGTCTTCTTTTAGAGGTATGCCCCCGGCAAAGATCATGATCCGTCCATGATTCGAAGCGTGAATGCCGAAGAACTGCCCGCCAGACTGGGAGTGCTGAGCGAGATCTTTAGTCGCGATGTCGAAGGCGCGCGAGGTGAAAGCCTTGTTGATGGAAATATCTATACTACCGATCCAGGCCCCGTCCATACGAACATGCGCCACCAGATTCCCGCCCCCGTCCACCACGGCGATATTCATCGGTTGCTTGATTTCCGCCGCCTTTTGCTCCGCCGCGGCAATGACTCTACGCGCTGTTTCCAGATTGATCATGTGTAAAGTTCTCCAGGTCGCATGAAATCACAAACGCCTTGCCGAGTCAAGTCACGTCAGGAGGACTGGTCTTCCGGCGCGCCGGCCCGGAAAAAGCGCACCCAATACAGCCGCCCCGCGGTCCGTCGCCGCGACCGCCGGCGTGCGGATGGGATGCGCGACGCGCGCAAGGTGCCGGCGTCCATGATCGGCGCGGTGCCGATCGGCGGGTGGCACATCGTTCTTCACCGGGACACCGTCGCGCAGCCTGCACGCCCGTGGCGCAGGTGCGCCTGGAGATGACTGCCGGTTGCCCGGCTTGGGTAGCATAACGTTTCGCGCAGTTCGATGCCCCGTGGCCCGTTCCAGCGCCCGCCGCCCGATGTCCGTCGCCGCGACCGCCGGCGCGCGGATAGGGATGCGCGGCGCGGAAGGGCCGCGTCCAGGAACGTCGGGCCGCCACTTCACCGGGAGGCCGACGCGCAGCCGTGTGCCTGCACGCCGGAGGCGTAGTTGCCGGGGATACTTGACCATCCTGGAGTTGAGCGACTTCGTTCTACACTTGGCCGTTGGGTAGGATGCATCCATGATCGGCCAGATGTCAACGCAGCGTGCGGCCAAATGTCTCGTGTTTTCGGGCTCCTTGCCCCGCTCGTCAGAACGTCCTGCGTGGCTGAGCCCCCGCACGCCCTACTGGAACCATGTGAACCTGCACGGTGTCGAATGACATTGGACCTCCTAACGCGGTGCCGAGCCGCTATGCTCGCGCCGGCGGGCTGCAGATTTCGGGTTTTCGGCCGTTATACCGGTAAGAAGCAGAAGTTCCGCCTGGCCGATTCCCGGAGCAGTCTCCTTTTGATTGCCGCGAGAAGGCGGCAATTATGGCGCTCGAACTGCACAACGTCTGCAAGCGTTTCCCTGGCGTCCTCGCCGTAGATAACGTCAGCTTCTCTGCCCCCGCGGGCGAAATCACCGGTTACCTGGGCCCCAACGGCTCCGGAAAATCCACCACCATGAAAATGATCGCCGGGCTCATCGAAACCGGCTCGGGCGAGATCCTTTTTGACGGCGAGCCCATCCGGCGCGACCTGATCGCCCACAAGCAGCGCATGGGCTACGTGCCTGAGGAGCCTTATCTCTACGCCCATCTCAGCGGCTTGGAATACCTGACCATGGTGACCCAACTGCGCGGCCTGCCCGAGAAGCGCACCGCGAAACGCATTGATGGCCTGCTGCTCCTGCTTTCGCTTCACGCCGACCGCCACTCGCCCATCTCGGCTTATTCCAAAGGCATGCGCCAGAAAATCCTGCTCGCCGGGGCGCTGTTGCACGATCCCGATCTGCTGCTGCTCGACGAGCCGTTCTCCGGCCTCGACGTTTCCTCCGCGCTGATTCTCCGCAGCCTGGTGCAGGAACTCGCGGGCCGCGGCAAGGTGATCCTGTTCAGCTCCCATGAACTCGAAACCGTCGAGCGCGTCTGCTCGCGCGTGGTCATCCTGCATCGCGGCCGAGTGGTGGCCGACGATTCCATCGAGCACCTGCGATTTCTGCGCTCCGCGCGAACCCTCGAAGACGTCTTCTCCCAGTTAGCCGTGGAACAGGACACCACCGCCGTTTCCCGCGAAATCGCCGACCTGATTCGGGCCTGAGGCGCCACCGTGAAGAGACTTCAATTCCGCGTCCTCTACCGCGAGTTCCTTTTCCGGATCGTAGATCTGGAACTGCTCTCCGCCCACGCGGAGGGGGATAGCCGCACCCTGCTCGGCCAGTTCGCCTCGCTGCTCATTTTCTTCGGCTTGATCGTGGCGGTGGGGGCCGGGTTGTGGGCCGCTACGGTCAAAGACAACAGGCTGCCCCCACTGATGCAAATGATAGGTGCCTGGACCGCGGAGCACTTCCTGATCGCCACCACTATGCTGGTAGTCGGTCTGTTCGCCGTGCTGAGTTGGGAATCCACTTTCCCGGATAAGCGCGACGTCCTGGTGCTCGGCCCCCTTCCTGTGCGCGCGGGCACGATGTTTCTGGCGAAAGTCGCGGCCGTAGCCAGTGCGCTGGGGCTCACTCTGGCGCTCTTGCACGGCCTCGCGGGCATCGCCTGGCCGCTGGCCCTGGCGCAATACGATTCCACGCCCGCTCCAGCCCTGGTTTTCGATCCGCCGCTCCCGCCGGTCGATGCCGTGGATTTCCCCTCGATGATGAACCGCGATATCGCGCCGATGCTGCGCCGGCTCGACCTGGCGGCCTCGGACGGCGGCGCGGGCATCGTCATCGGAGTTTCCGAGCACGGTGTGCGGCGAGTGATGACCTACGGCGCGGCCAAGCCCGATTCCCTCTTCGAGATAGGCTCCATCACCAAGACGTTCACCGGTCTGCTGTTGGCACAAATGGCTGCAAAAAAGGAACTGGACCTTCGCGATCCGGTCCGCGATCTGCTGCCTCCGGGCGTCGCCGCCGCGCCTCAGGGATTTGAAATCACGCTGCTCGATCTGGCCACTCACCATTCGGGCCTGCCAGGCATGCCCGATAACCCGCCCCCGGGCGACCTGCGCGAGAAGATGACCGGCTATCGCGCCTCCGATCTCTACGATTTCATTAAGCGGCACGGGGTTGGAAAGACCACGGATACGAAGTTCCTTTACAGTAATCTGGGCTTCACCGTGCTGGGAGCGGCACTGGCTAATCGCGCGGGTGCCGTCTATCCGGAGCTTCTCGAACGTGAGATCACGGGCCCGCTGGGCATGCACGACACCGCCATCTCGCTCTCCCCCGGACAGCGCAGCCGCTTCATACAAGGCCATGGCTTCGATAGCCGGCCAACTCCCCCATGGGACCTGGACGCCTTCGCCAGCGCCGGCGGCATCCGCTCCACGGCCCGCGATATGCTCGCTTATCTTGAAACCCAACTCCATCCCGAAAGGTCGCCGTTTCCCTCAGCTTTGCTACAGTCGCAACGGCTTTGGGATCACGTCGCCGGTGATATGCGCATCGCACTTGCCTGGATCTACGACCCGGACACAGCCGCTTACTGGCATAACGGAGCCACTGGCGGTTTCACGGCCTATGCATGCTTCTTCCCCCGCCGCGACTTCGCCGCCGTCGTTTTGATGAATGCCTCCCCGCAGGCATTTCCTTTTACCGGAGTCCTAAGCGAACATGTCGTGGACCGCATCTCGGGCAAGCCGGCTCTATCGCTCACGCCCATTTCGGTCCCACCCGCGGGCCCCATCCGTTCTTTCTTCGCCTACTGGATCGCCATGCTGGCGGCCGGCGTGTTCATGTTCTGCTGCGTGCTCGCCCTGCAGGGATTCGCTGCTTTGGCGCTTCCCCGGCGATGGTCTCTGCGCGCCTCCGCGTTCCTGCAACTGGCGGTCTTCTGCCTCCTGGTCAGCGGCTATTTCCTGCAGCGCTCGCCTGTCACGGTGCTGTGGACCGGTTCGCGGCAGCCTTGGCTATCGTGGATTCCGTCGTATTGGTTCGTGGGCCTGTACCAGCAGTTGAGCGGCTCACTGCACCCCGCGCTGGCGCCATTCGCGCGGCGCGCGTGGGTCGGTCTGGCGGTCGCCGTTTGCGCCACGGCGATGGCCTATGCGGCTTCGTATTTCCGCACGCTGCGCAAAATTGTCGAGCAGCCCGATATCTCCCCCGCCTTCAGAAGCGGTTGGCTGCCGCACTTCGGAGGATCGTTCGAAACCGCCATCGTGCAATTCAGTATTCGAAGCCTGCTGCGCAGCCGCCAGCATCGCATGATTTTCGCCTTCTACCTGGGCATGGGTATGGCCGTGGCAATCCTGTTTTTGAATGCCCCACCGGAACTCGCGGGCCCGGACGCCGGCAGTCCCTGGGATACGCTTTCTGTCCCGCTGCTCGCCTCCACGATCATGCTGATGGGACTCTGGGTGGTGGGCGCGCGCGTGGTCTTCTCCCTGCCGCTGGACCTGCGCGCCAATTGGATTTTCCGCACCATGCCGTTTCGCGCGGGGCGTCCGTGTCTCAACGCCCGGCGCCGCGCGCTTATCGCGGTATCCGTGGCGCCAGCATGGGCACTCTCGGCGGTGGTGCTGTTCTCGCTCTGGCCGTGGAGATCGGCCGCGGCGCATCTTGCGGTTCTCGCCTTGGTGGGCATTGTCCTGGCCGAGGTCTCTTTCGACTCTGTTCAGAGGATCCCATTTACCTGTTCCTATCTGCCCGGAAAATCGAATATGCATGTCACTTTCTGGCTCTGGATCTTCCTCATCTTCCTTGGAATAGTCGGGGCCGCGGTGAACGAGAAGAAAGCCCTCGAAAGCCTCACAGCCACCGTCGCCGTGCTGGCGGCCCTCGGAATCGCCGCTGGTTCTGCCATCCTTCGCAATAACTGGCTCGCTCGCCCGAGCCAGGCCGAACTCCGCTATGAGGAGATACGGACCGACCAGTTGATCAGCCTGGAATTATCCTGAGATCCCGGATCAGCGGCCAGCGGCTTGGAGCAACCATCCACATTTCTTGATGCCCAAAGCGTGTTTCATTAATTTTCGAATCCTGCGTTCTGGGCAATCCGGAAAGCCGGCGATCCACCTGTCCAGCTCGTCGTCAGTCAGCGTGCAGCCATTGCTGCCCGGGGCAAGTATGATGCTCTCGTGCACTGTGCCGTTCGGCCGCAAGATCCTGCGGCATGTTGAGTTCTCCAAGTCCAGTTTGCAGAGTCCAGCCGGCCGCAGCACCATTCGGGAATAGTTGCGCGGCTTGCGGTCCGCAGGGCCGAACTGATCCTCCAGCCGGCGCAGGCTTTTGGCGATGGCCTTCATCTTCTCTCGGGGCGTGTGGGTCCGGGGTGCTCTTCTTCCGGCGATAGTGGCTGCACGCCTGTGGGCGTCAAACGGTATTTCCCAGAAATATGACCGTCTCCGCCGACGTCCACGATCACAAATTCAGGAACGTTGTTTACTGCCGCGTGGCGCTCTTCGAGCCGTTCCAACCCGGCGCGCGAGATTCTCGCCGATCAATTCGTACCCCAGCCTTCCGCCGCTGCCCAGCGCGCGCGCATGCGCTGCACGCCTGCCCGTATCGTCTCGCCGATGGACATGCCGGGCCGATATACCGACTCCAGATCGTCTTGCGGCTCGGGTAGACCAAGCCTCGCCGCGCGGCCACGCCGAATATTCAGAACGATCTCGTGGATACGCCGCGACTCCGCCGTTTCCGCCAGCGGCAACAGACCCACCTCAAGTCGGCGAAGACGCCGCTCCAATACCCGCATCAGTCAATCCTCTCGCTGGCCAGCCCGGTTCACGCCACGGCCCCCATTACGCGCCGCACGCGGTCTTCGGAGATTTGCGATCTGCCCATTCTCGCCGCCAAGTTGGAATCCGACTGGCATCCACGACAGACTCCTGGCCCAATCCTAGTATTTGGACACTAAGAATAGACCTGCTAATAGCAACACGCATCCGACCACACGCCAGAGATTGACGCGATGCACCTCGAATCCGACCCAACCCATGTGATCGAGCAAGACCGCACAGACGAGCGAACAGGTGACCGTTGTGGCGGTGAAAAATGTAGATCCCATCTTTCTCGCGAGCATCAGGCCTGCCATTGTGGACATGATACTCAGCAGCCCTCCCAGCCAAGCCCACCAAGGGACCTGTGCCACTTTGCTCGGGGCAAATCCGGTCACGCCTGTGACCGGTACCGCGATCAGCAGCGCTATGAGAGCAGAGCCATAGATGCACAGTGCTGCCATTAATGGGTGATCGAGTGACTTCCGCAGTTGGGCGTTAGCGCCAGCCTGGACGGCGCTAAATGAGCCGGCGGCCACGACGAACAAATAGGAGAGCCAAGTCATTCTCTAATCTTACGCGAGTATTCCCGCACACCGCGCGTCGCTGAAATCCCTGCCTCGTCCGCTACCCAGCGCGCGCGCATGTGCTGCAATGTGCTGCACGCCCGCCCGTGTCGTGTCGCCGATGGACATGCCGGGCCGATGCGCGGGTGCTGGAACGTCTTCCGGTCCGGGTATGTCCAGCCTTGCTGCACGCGCCCGCCGGATGTCGAGAACGACCTGGTGGCCCTGCCGCGATTCTGCTGTTTCAGCCGGGGGCAGCAATCCCAGTTCAAGCCGGCGCAGGCGTCTGACCAGCACACGCATTTCAGTCGCTCCTCACGCTGGCCAGCCGCGGCGTGCGGCTGGGACTGCTAATCACCTCTTCGACTCCAGCCCGCTGCTTCTGGCCAAAGACCAAAGATCGCAAATGGTATATGCGGCGCCGTTCGCGTCATTCTGGCGTTTCTCATCGGCGGCGCGCCGCCGTGCGGCGATTTCGTCGAGAGCGCGCCGCTTCCCGTCCGTCCGCACGTGGGAGTAGCGGGAGACACGGCGCGCGACAAGTACCAGGCGATGCTCATGATCCACCTCGTCGCCGGCGCCAATAATCCCAGCGACGAGGTGGCAGAAGGCATGGTAAGTCGCGACCGACGCTTGGGATCAAGTGACGAAGCGGCCGGTCCACCATCCGGATGCGCAATGACTCAGGGCATCCACTACAGGATGGGTTAAACTTGGCTGGTTCACCAGCATGCCGCTCTCTCCAGGTGACAAACTCGGACCCTACGAAATCCTTGCGCCCGTCGCGTCGCGCGAGGTGCTGCAAGCTGCACATGCTGGCAGGCACCGGCAACAAGAACAAACGCCTGCCGTGTGCGAGGAATTCATAGCGATGACCTATGTCAAGGTGTGCGTCCGCGACGGCTGGCACATGACGGTTCCGCGTGTGATACACGAAGCGGTCCGGGTGGACCGGGCGTGAGAGCCTCAAAGCGGCGGTGGCTGATGATCTCGCTGGCCTTCTGGGCCACAACCATCAACTACCTGGACCGGCAGACGCTCTCCGTCGCCGCTCCCGTGTTGCGCGACCAATTCCACATGAGCAACACCGAGTATTCGCGCGTGCTGTTTGCGTTTCTGCTGGCTTACACCATCATGAACGGTGTTTCGGGGCCGTTGATCGATCGGCTTGGCACGCGCCTCGGATATGGCCTGTGCATCGCCTGGTGGTCGGCGGCGGCACTACTGCATGCGTTCGCGCGCGGCGCGCTGAGCCTGGGCGTGTTTCGCTTTCTGCTGGGGATCGGCGAGGCCGGCAATTGGCCGGGCGGTGTGAAAGTAGTGGCTGAGTGGTTTCCGGAACGGGAGCGCGCGCTGGCTTCGGGGATTTTCAACAGCGGGTCCGCGGTGGGCGCGATCCTGGCGCCGCCGGTAGTGGTCTACATCATTTCCAGGCTCGGTTGGCCCGCTGCCTTCGCAGGAATCGGGTTGACAGGGTTTGTGTGGCTGGTCTTCTGGTGGCCAGTATACCGGACGCCCGATGCGACGGCCGGCGGCGGAGACTCCGCGCACTCCGCGCGCATCCCGGTGCAACGGCTGCTGCGCTCACGATTTGTCCTGGCCTTCACCTTCTCCAAGATATTTCTCGACCCGGTCTGGTATTTCTATATCTTCTGGTTTCCGGAATACCTGAAGCGCGCTCGACATTTCGACATGGCGTCCATCGGAGCCTACGCCTGGATTCCCTTCGCGGTGGCCGGCGCGGGAAACTTCGCGGGCGGCTTGCTTGCGGAGTACTTGCTAAGGCGCGGCCTCACCGTGACGTCGGCGAGAAAAGCGTCGGTGACGTTTTTTGCCGCGTTGATGCTTTCGGCGATTCCGGCGGTGCTGACGAGCCAGGCGTGGGTCTCGATCGCGCTGGTCTCCATCGCCATGTTCGGCTACACGGGCAGCCTGGCGAACATGCTCTCGATGCCCGCCGACGTGTTTCCCGGCTCCGCCGTGGCATCAGTTTACGGACTGGCCAGCATGGGATCGGGTTTCGGCGGTATGCTGTTCACGTTGATCACGGGCTGGGTTGTGGACCACTATTCATACAGGCCGGTGTTCATCGGTTTCGGCATCATGCCGCTGATTTGTGCGCTGATCCTCTGGACTCTGGCCGGGCCGTTGCGACCCGCCGGCGGCAAACTGCTTTTCAGATCATGAGTTCCGAAGGGCAGTTTCTCGAAACGTATCCACGGCACGCGCTGAGTCGGCCGCGGGTGCACCGTCCGCCAGGAAGTTGTGGGACGAGGCGGCCGGGCCAAATTCCGGAAGCGCCGTGGTCCGAGGTGTGGTGGTGACGCGGTTGCCTTTCGCCCATTTTTGGCCTTCCTGTACAATAGTGATGTTTGCAGCGTGAGGGCCTGGTTCATTTGCCGAGAAGCGTAATAGCCGTGGGACTTGACGCCGTCAGGAAAACGGTCGAGATTCTGGCGGTGGTGGAAGTCGGCAAGGTGACCAGTGTGGGGTTGGCATCCGGCGCCCTGTGGGGCGGGGACCGCATGCTTTTGTCCGTAGAGGGCGGTTCCGTCCGCTTTGTGGTAGGCGACACGCTCTACAAGCAGGGTCAGGCAGACTTTCTCCTGGCGGAGTTTCCGGCCGGAGGCGCGTCCCCGAACCGGCCTTCCTGGCTGCAAGGCCTGTCGGCGTATGAGATGCCTTTTTGTATGGGGCTGGCCGGGGAACTGCCGCTGGCTTGGCCGGGCATCGTTTCCGCATGCGCATTTCTGGACCGGTTCAGCCATTTCTACCGGAGCCATAAGACAACTATCGAACTGGCCGGACGCGAGCTGCGCTACGTTGCCGAGGGGCTCCTGGCTCTTCAGCATTGGCCGGCGCTGTTCGCACTGGTGATGGATTCCCTGGGCGGGCTGGCGCACGGGAGCCTCCCCAAAGGACTGGCCGTCGCCGATCTGGGCGCTTTCCTGGGCAGGCTGCTGATTGGCACTCAACACGGCCGCATTAGCTTGGCCCGCGTGCCGGAATGCGTGCGAGCCATGTACGAGCCACCCACACCGCCAGCCGAAGCGTGCCTGCGGATTCCCCACTATCGTAGAATGCTGAAAAACCTGGAACGGTCCGCGGAAGCGGTGGCGCCACTGATTGAACAACTCAGCGCGGCGTTGTGACCGATCCTTTGAAGCAGTTGCTCAGGTAGCGCCCGCGGGCGACCACCGCCGCTTCGAGTTGAGGCCTGTCGTTCCGTACCGGATGAAGGCAGAGTCCGCGCCCACTAACACTAACGGGACGGCGATGACGCAGTTCGCCGGGGACCGGTTGCGCCAGGCGTGGCGCGTTCCGTTCTGCACTACGCCGTCTCCCGCCTTGAGCAGAATCTCGGAGCCATCACCGAGTTCGAGATAAACCTCACCCGAAGTAACCACATCGAAGTCCACCGTATCCGTGGTGTGCATGCCCGGATTCTTGGGTTCCAGCACTTCGGCCATGCGAGGCAACTTCTCCCGCAGTTCGCCGAATGCGGCAGCCAGATCAGCAGGCGCGACTTCCGAAACTGCCTCAGGTGCTATCGCTCGCCTCCCTCCCCCTTCGCCAACGTCAGCAGCTTTTTCGTGGTGCACTCTGCCGGCGTCTTTCCCTGCGACTCCAGCCCACCGGCGGAGGCCCTTCATCCTCACCCTATGCTCGACCGTGGGCTGCCTGACGCGCACCTTCAACTCCGTCAAACCCTCGCCGATCTCCTCGACCCCGCCTCGTACAAAGATTCGGCGGTCACCTCGACCACATGCTCGGTGTCGGAGAGGTCGCGGCAGGAGACCAGGCGGGAACGGAGGGCCATGCGAGGAAGCGTAGCGCGTCAAGTGACGAATTGAACGCCGTGCCGGTTATTCCGTTTTTACTTCACCCGGCGGCTTCAAAGGCTTGGGTTGTGTCAGGCGCGGCAACATCTCTGCCCGCGTCGCCGTGTTATAGACAAACCACGCCATGACTGCCGATGACTGCATCACGTCGCCTTTAATCACGCGATCATAAACATCCATGTTCGAGTGATGGGTGCGCGTTCCGTACTCGATTGGATCCTGCATAAAACCGAACCCAGGCAAGCCGATCCAGGTGAACGATGTGTGGTCGGTCCCGCCCGGCTGCCGCGTCGGTAGGGCAGTCGTGCCCACTACTGCCGTCGCACCCAGGTCGTGGAAAGGCTCAAGCCACGCTTCAAACAACGGCTTCACCATGTCGTTGCCGCCCACGCTGATCCCGCGAAAGCGCCCCGTGCCCGAATCGTCGTTAAAGTACGCGTCGAGTTTGCCGTACTCCGGTTTCAGGGTCATGCTGTCGCGATTGGCGAAATGCTCCTGCACGTAGGCCTTCGACCCCAGCAGCCCTTCCTCTTCGCCACTCCACAGCGCGATGCGGACTGTCCTCGATAGCGGCAGATTCAGCGCCTTCAGAATACGCACCGCCTCGATAGCCACCGAGCAGCCGGTTCCATTGTCGGTGGCTCCGGTGCCGCCATGCCAGGAATCCAGGTGCCCACCCAGCATCACGATCTCATCCTTTTTCGTTGTGCCCGGAATCTCTCCAATCACGTTGAAGGAATCGGTCTCCCCACTCAGAAACTCCGCCCGTACTTCCAGTTCCACCTTCACCGGGATCTTGTGCTCCACCAGCCGGGCGATCCGGTTGTAGTGCTCCGGCGTCAGCGCAATCATCGGCAGCGGCTTCGGTTCCTTGGCATCGCGCGATCCACCCGAGGTTGCGAATACCGTTCCCCCATCGCCGTTGTAGCCGTATTGCAGAACCGCCACCGCTCCTTCGCTCTTGTAGAACTGCGCCACCTTAGTACGGAACTTCTCTTGCTCCTCGCGGCTGGGCGGCGGTGTCGCCGGTACCGTCACTGCGGCGGCCGCGGGCGCTGGTTGCGGGCCGAACATGCCGCCGAATGGCCGCGATGGGTCGAGCACGTTCCCGCGCGCGGCCAGTTCTTCGTTAGTCAGCCGCCGGAAGGGCGCTTCACTGATGGGCTGAATTTCCTTCTGCACCATCGACAGCACGATCTTGCCCGCCAGTTTGCCTTTGTATTTGTCGAAATCGCCGTCGTTCGTGATTAGCGCCGCGATTGGTTCCGCGATGATGACTCCGTTAGTGCCCGGCGTCCAGGCCAGCGGGAATCCGATCAAAGGCTGGTATTGCGGCTCCTGTAAATGCGCCGAGAAGCGCGTGTAGCGCCAGCTCTCGCCGAAAGGGCCCCACTTCTCCAGATGCACGTTCTCCAGGCCATATTCCTTAAGCCGTTTCATCACCCATTCGGCTGCGGCTTTATGTCCGGGTGAGTTGGTTAGCCGCGGACCATAGACATCGGCCAGGTAAAAAAGATGTTCCATCGCTTGCGAATTCTGAAACGCCTCGCTCTTGATATGGTTGACTACCGTCAGGTCAACCTTCTCCTGTGCGAATATCGTCAGCGTCGCCACAACGGCAGTAAGCGCCGCGCTCATCCACGCCGTAGGCTTCGAGGAAAGTCTCATGGGAACAGTTTACAGTGCCCCGGACGCGCGAACAAGCTGCGGTTTGGCGACAAGGCCCTCCAGGTCATTCTGGCAGGCCACCTCGAACAAATCCACGCCGGTGCGGACGACACCGTCCCCGTACAGCATGGGTGAAGCCGCAGGCGGCACGATCTCATCTTCGACCCGATTCCTCGCGTGGACGGTATCGAGCCCTCAGATGACACTCTCCTGGAGTTGCGTGCCGCGGTTTATTTGTTAAGCGGTCTCCGCCGGCGCCAGGCTGAATCGCAACACCGGGTTTCGACGACGGCTTGAGGGCCCACAGACTAAAGTCTGTGCCACCGGTTATCAATGACTTAACAGTAGTTGGTGGCACGGGCTTCAGCCTGTGAGGGCCTTTTTCAGCATCCTGCTAAGTCAGGTGTAGAGTTAAAGAACGCGCTTGCGCGAGCCATTCGTGAATGGGGCGTACACGCTCTCCGTCCCATCCGCCCAATGGCAGACCGAATGAACCTCGAAAATGGATTTAGGACTCATGGAACAAGAGCAGGTGGCCGCCCAGCTCGTAGCCGTCACGGTTTCCCTCCTTTACGCACTTCGGCCTCTGCCAGCCAGCCGCGCTGTAATCGTTCCGGCGGCACGTTCGAGAGATAAGGCTTGATATCGAGAATCGGGGTTCGGTCCAGCATATCAATACCCCGGACGCGGAGTACCGCACCCTCTCGGCTGAGCAACTCGACCACCGTTAACCCAATCGGATTCGGGCGCCGCGGGGAACGGGTCGCGAATACGCCGTGCGGGCGATCATCGCTCGGCGGCGTTCCCACCAGGCTCAATCCTTCGGAGCGATCAAATTCCCAGATGACTATGAGGTGCGAGAAGCCCTCGATATCGCTGAGACCAAGCTCAAATTCTGGGCGTATTTCGAGAGATCCTTCCGCCTCATGCTTCGCGCCCAGTCCCTTCGGAATCTCCGTAGTGCTGGCGTAAGGACTTCTGACGTACCCGATAGGCTCCGGAACAAACACGTTGTTGGCACCTCTGCCTATTCCATTCTAATCGCCGCCGAGGGCGAAATCGCTGCCACGCGGCTCGCGCGAATCATGACGGCGACAAACGCGCGGGGTGCGAACGCGACTGGGGCCACACTCAACAGCGGAGCGTCCAGAGTACCGACACGTATTTATTCGTCGCGCAATGCGTCCATCGGTTGCAGCCGCGCCGCTTTCCACGCTGGTCCATAGCTGGCAAGCAGTCCCACCATCGCCAGCAGCAGGACCGCACCCCCCAGCGTCAGAGGATCTCGTGGTGTCATGCCATAGACCAGCGAGGCCGCGGCTTGTCCGGCCCATGCGGCCAGTGCCGTGCCCAATGTCAGCCCAATCATTAGCAGCAGAACCGCTTCCCGCAGGACCAGCGCGATTACGCGCCCTCGGCTGGCCCCGAGCGCGATGCGCACTCCGATCTCATTTCGTCTCCGGGCGACCATATAAGCGATCACACCGTACAATCCCAGCACTGCCAGCGAACCCGCCAACAGACCAAAGGCGCCCGCCAGCGTCGCCATCAGCCGGTCGCGCATCAGCGAATCTTTGATCTGGGTCGTCAGTACGTTGAATTCGACGGCTAGCCCTGGATGAATTTCGGCGACCGCCTCTTCTGTGGCATGGTAGAACTCACCGAGCGGTGCGTTGGTGCGCAGCACAAAGGTCCCACCCGGCGACGGGTCCTCATCCTGATCCTGCGGAACGAACGCAATCGGCCGGAAGTCTTCGCGTAGTTCGTAATATTTCGTATTTCGCACCAGCCCCGCGACCAGGAAAAGGGTGTCTGGCTGGTTCGCCGATTCCTCCCTGCGGAACAACCGGCCTACCGGATTCTTTCCGTGGAAAACCGTCCGCGCAAACTCCTCGTTCACAATCGCCACCTTCGGCGCCGTCAGATTATCGTGCTCGTCAAAGTCGCGCCCCGCCACAAAAGGCGTCCCCATCGTCCGGAAATAACCTGGGCCGGCGCGGTTGAACAGGGCATCGATCCGCGGCCCGGCCGAACCGTCTGCCCATGCATTCTGATCCCAGCCTGAGCCGCTGACCGGCGTCATGCCCACCTGTCCAGCCGAGATCGCCCCCGTTTGGACGTGGAGCTTCTCCAGCGTCTGCCGCCGCACTTCCGTGATCCGCTCCTTCGGGAAATGTGCAGCGCGATAGTCCACGCTGACAGCGACGATCCCCTCGGGCCGGAAGCCCGGATCGACGGCCAGCAACTTTTGCAGACTGCGCACAAACAGCAGCGCGCCGGCCAAGAGCACCAGCGACATGGCCACCTGCGTTACAACCAGTGCCCGGCGTAGGCTGAATTTTTCGCGTCCCGCCGTCAGCCCGCGGCTGCTTGCACGCATGACTGACGCCGGCGCCACTTGTGTCGCGCGTAATGCCGGTGCCAGCCCGAACAGTAGGCACGTGATAATCGCCATCGCGGCGGTGAAACCCAACACGCGCCAATCGAAGTCCAGGCCGACAAACATCCGGTTTTCCGGCGTCGTCAGGAACGCGATCAGAGCGCGGCTGAGTAGCACGGCTAAAGCTGCGCCCAGCGTGGCACCGAGCAGGGCCAGCAGCATGCTCTCGGAAAGCAACTGCGTGATGAGCCGCCCGCGCGAGGCGCCCATCGCCTGTCGCACAGCGATCTCGCGCTCCCGCACGCTGGCACGCGCCAGCAACAGATTCGCGAGATTGGCGCACGCGATCAACAGTACCAATCCCGTGGTCGCCAGGAGAATCCACAGTGGATCTTCATAGCGCCGCCGTAGCTGCGAGACACCCGTCGCGCCTGACGTTACGATCAGTTTATTGGCCAGATATCCCTTGGCGGTGTCGGCGCGATAGGAGGGCGGCAGCGTCTCCCGCATGATGGAGGGGGAGACAGCCTGAAGCTGGGCGTTCGTCCGTTCGAGGGTCCAGCCGGGCTTCACCCGTCCCATCAACGAGAGCCACCACCCGGTCGGCGTGGGAATTCGTCCTTTGCCCGGCTCCCAGAACATGGGATCGGCGCAGATGGGCACGGCCACATCGAACCTGTGCCCGATCTCGACCCCGAAAAAACCGGGCGCTGCCACCCCGATGACCGGGAACAGCCTGCCATCGAGCCGGACACTGCGGTTGGTGACGGCAGGATCACCGCCAAACTCGCCCTGCCAAAACGAGTAGCCGATCACTGCACCCGGCGACCCGCAACCCGGCTGATCGTCCCGTGCGCCAAAAACCCGTCCCACGATGGCAGGTACCTGCAGAACGTTGAAGAACTCTCCGCTGACGAACAGACCCTCGGCGTATCGCGCCTTACCTTCCTGAGCGAGGTTGAATCCTTGTGCGCTCCAGGCAATCATTCCTGAAAACGCCTGCTGTTGCCGACGAACGCTGTCCCATAAGTTAGAAGTGAAATTCGCGCTGCGGGTTGACCACCAACCAGACCGCCGAGCACCCTTCGCGAAATCGATATAGGCCAGTTCCTGCGGTTTCGCTACCGGCAAGGTTCGCAAGCGAATAGCATCGATCAGTTGGAAAATCGCGGTGTTGGCCCCGATCCCGAGTGCCAACGAGAGCACCGCCACGGCGGTAAACGTGGGATTTAGCCGAAGCTGTCGCAGGCCAAAGCGCAGATCTCCTGAATACCGGTTCATTTTGCCTCTCAGTCTTTATACTCAGATGGACCGAATTGGTTACTAACGAAAATGGTGACGGCAATAGATTTGTAGGTGAAGCCGCTTATGATGGTTCCGGCGACGATACTCCTTTTCCAGGGCGCCGTATACATCCAACACTTGGCCCACGTCGCGCCTGGCGTGGGCTGCGCGGCTTGTTCTACCAAGCCGCGGCGGCGGATCTTTTGGAGCTGTCGCTGTTTTGCCACTTCCGTAAACGAAATCATTCGATAATATGGATCATGATGCTGAGATGGCCTGACGTGTTGAACCTCGCCAAGACCGGCAATCCTGCCCCGGATCGTAAGGTCATCAAAACGGACGCGGAGTGGCGCCAGCAACTCAGCCCGGAAGAATATCGCGTAACCCGCCAGGCCGGCACCGAGCATCCCTTCAGTTCCCACATGTGCGGGCTATTTGAGTCGGGAATCTATTCCTGCCTCTGCTGCGAAACCGTTCTTTTTGACGCCTCGGAGAAATTTGAGTCCGGCACGGGATGGCCCTCATTCACGCAGCCGGTGGCACTCAATGCAATTGCATACCGCTTTGACGGACCCGCCTTCCTGAAACGGGTAGAAACCGTCTGCAACACCTGCGACGCGCATCTCGGGCATGTATTCCCCGACGGTCCCGCACCCAGCGGCTTGCGGTATTGCATGAATGCTGTAGCCCTCAAGAAGGCATCTGCGTCCTGAACCGGCTCTTTGATAGCGGGATAACACTCAACGGATTGAAAAGCGAGGGATGTTACCGTTACCGCGTTACCCAAGGATCATGGCGGTGGCAGCGGCGGCCTGCGTTCGCTTTCGGCCTTGGCCAGCCAGACCAGCCCAGTTTCCGGCGCGGCGGGCGGCAACCCCTGCGCAAACCCCAAGCGCACGCCGGGCTAAGGCTTTGGGGGCCGGTCCCGGTGCAAGATCGCGAAGTAATCGCTGAAACGCCTTCTGATAGCCGTCGGGGTCCTTCCATCCGATGAAATCGCCGATGTGCCGGGTACGCCGTATGTCCGCCGCCCAGGGCTGCGGCGCGCTCATCACCGCATCGTCGATGCCGATCGGGATAAGCAGGGTGCGGTTCTCGCGGCCCTCGTGAGGTGCGGACTATTCAGCCCGCGGACCCGCTCTCTAGCAGGTCCAGCCGCCTGAAAAGGCGGCTGCTGCCAGGATTGGCCGGGCGTCTGAATATTCTTCGGGATTTCGGACGCACTACACTAGCTCTCGCGCCATTGTGTCCATGCCAAATGTCAAAATGACGCGCCAGTCGTTAAATCGGACGAGGTGTCCCAAGGCGGTGCTGGTAACCAGCACGCCATCTGCTGCGCTTTTACAACATGGGCCTCAAAGCTGCATGAAACGCAAGCTGATCCTTCTGGTTTGGATGTGCGGACCGCCGGCGTTGGCGGACGAGGGCATGTGGCTGTTCCAACAGTTTCCCAAAGACGCCGTTGAGCACAAGTACGGCTTCGAGGCCACCAGCCAGTACCTGGACCATTTGCGGCTGTCGTCCGTAAGGATCGGGGGCGGATCGGGCGCATTCGTATCCCCCCACGGGCTGCTGCTCACCAACCGGCACCTCGTATCTGGCTGCATTGCCAAGCAAGACAGTTTTTACGCCACGGCGGAATCGGGCGAGACGCGCTGCGCGGGCTTGGAGGCGAGTGTCCTGGTGAAGATTGACGATGTGACCAGGCAGGTGAAAACCGCTACGCGGGAAGGCGCCACACCCGTTAAGGCGCTGGAGGCTCGCAACGCCGCGATCGCGCGGATCGAGAGCGAGTGTGTGGCTAGCTCCGGGAACACGTGCTTCGTGGCCACGCTGTTTTCCGGCGGTCGCTACGATCTCTATCGGTATCGGAAATACGCGGACGTGCGCCTGGTGTTTGCTCCGGAATATGCTCTGGCCTTTTTCGGCAGAGAGCGCGACAGCCTGACGTATCTGCGGTACGGGCTGGATATCGCGTTCCTGCGGGTCTATGAGAATGGCAAGCCGGCCGCCACGCCGGACTATCTGAAGTGGAGCGCGGCAGGAGCGAAAGACGGCGAACTGGTATTTGCAGTGGGCAATCCAGCCACCACCGCGCGCGCCACCACCGCGGCCCAACTGACCTTCTACCGCGATACAGCGCTGCCGGTCGCGCTGGCGCGCTGGGGACCGCGAATTCAGCGACTGACCGCATTCGCGGCCAACAGCGAGAACGATCGGAGGGCCGTGCAACCGGTGTTGACGGCATATCTCGAAAGCTACAAATCGGCCGCCGGCAAGCTCATCGGCCTGCGGGACGACCGGCTGGTCTCGCGCAAGACGATCTTCGATGCGAAGGTCCGGCAGGCGGTGGAGAATGATCCCAAATTGGGCAAACAGGGCGGCCAGGTGTGGGACCAGGTGGCCGCCGCATATAAGACCTGGGCTCCGTTTGAGAAGCCTTACCAACTGCTGGAAGCGTCACCCGCGCCCGGATCGGAGTTGTTCCGGATCGCCCGCGAGTTGGTGCGCGGCCAGCCAGCCAAGGATTCAAGCGGTCCGATTCACGAGGGGCTGGAGACCATCCTGCTGACCGGGTATCTCGAAGAGCTGAAGAATCTGAAAGGCAAGGAGGCGCCGGTGAAGGCAATCCTGGGCGGCCAGACGCCGCAACAGGCGGCCGAGGAACTGGTGAAATCGACCATATTGAAGCACGCTACCGAGAGGCGGAAGCTCGCGGCGAGCCATGCGGACGTAATGAGTTCGGACGACGGGATGATCCGGCTGGCATTGCTGTTGGACGAACCGGGGCGGCGGCTGCGGAAAAAGCGGCAGGATCTGATTGGATCGCTCGAGACTTCGGCCGCGGAGAAGATCGCGCAATATCGCTATGTGTTGTTCGGCGACGCCGAATATCCGGACGCCACGTCCACGCCGCGGGTGGAGTTTGGCACAGTCAAGGGCTATACCGATCGCGCCGGGACGCCACAGCCGTACGCGGCGACGCTGGGGGGCCTGTTTTATCGCCGTACCAACGAAGGGCCGTACCAGGCGCCGTCCCACTGGCTGGAGAGCGAGCCGATGTTGAATCTGGTCACACCGCTGGACTTTGTGAGCACTTGCGACATCGGGGGCGGAGACTACGGCAGTCCAACCGTGAACCGCGCGGGCGAACTGGTGGGCGTGATCTTCGATGGGAACCTGGAAAGTCTGCCGAATACCTATCTGTATGTCGAGGAGCAGGCGCGGGCGGTGCATGTAGCCGTTCAGGGAATTGTGGAGGCGCTGGACAAGGTTTACCATGCGACGCCGCTGCTGCGGGAGTTGGGCGTGGAGACGGAGCGGCGGGGAGGGCCGTAACTATTGGAGACTCGCATAATACAGTGACAAGTAACTTGGACCTTGTGGGGCGGGCAATTTTGCCCTGGGGTCCCCTCTGGGGACGGCTTTCAGCCGGCCCGAGCCGCTAAAAGGCGGCTGCGGCCAAGATTGGCCGCCCCACATCTCAGCCCCAATGCAGAGGGAGTCAACGTATTGCGCGAGACTCAATATAACGTGACCAGAAAAGCACGCATCATAACACCACCAGAGGCGTGCGTGGAAATGCGAACTTGCGGCCTAACTGGTCGATTACATCGATCTGGCAGATATAGCGTCCTGGGGCCAAGTCCTTGAGCGGAACCTGGATCTGCACAGGTACCGCTCCCGGACGGGTGGCGGCCAAGTGCGTGGCGTCGACCGGCCCGACCTCGAAGGCTTTGATGCCCTTGCGATTGAACAGGCTCATGCGCACTTTCAAGCGGCACGTTTGCGCATCCGCCGGATCGGGTTGGGCATCGTAGACGTCGAAGGTCACATAGAGATTCTGGCTGCGCCTAAAAACGCGCGTGATGTTGGGCACGATTTTCTCTTCGCCCACGATCAGCGGATTGGCCAGGCGTTCTTTGGCGGTGATCTTTTCAGCCACACCGACTGCGGCTTTTAAAGGCTCGCGCTGGCTGCTCCACACGATGGAGCTAAGCTTCAGACCGGTGGTGTCTGCGCTCAGATCCGGGATGGTGAAGCGCGTATCGAACGTCCCCAGCTTGCCGGTCGCGTTTTCGCGCACCACGAACTTCAAGCGGTATCTGCCGGGCTCCAGTGTGAACCCGGCGTCGTATTGGAAACTCTTTTGGACGGCCTTGACCGCATTGTCCTTATCCAGGCGGATGGTAATGTTATCGCGCACATTGCCGGCTACGGCATGCTGTTCGTCCTGAATCTGGCCGGCAAAGTCGAACTGGGTGACGCTGGCGCCGCCCTTGGCCGCCAAAGCCACTACCGAACCGGGAATCTTGATCGAAACCGGAACGAAGTAGCTTGTGGGAGCCACGCGGAAGTAGTCGACCTGGAGCGCCAGCGGCAGATCAGTCGCCGGATCGCCGGCGGAGAGTGCCTCTTTCAACTGCTGTTCCTTCTCCTGTCCGTTCAGCTTGCCCCAGACCTTCGATGCGTAATAGCCCTTGCGATGCTCCAGCTTCGCGGACATAGAATTGGTCAGCTTGACGGTAATCTTACGGTACTTGCCATCCTGGGCCGGGTTACTGGTGTAGTAACCCAGCAGATAGTAACTGCGCATCTGCTGTTGGGCTTGCACGATGCCGGCGGTAATGTCGTTACTGTCGAAGAAAGCCTTGCCGCCGGTATCGGCAGCCAGAGTGGAGAGCGTCTCCTGCGAGTCGTTGATGGTGGCCCTCTGCTGATTGTAGACAGCGCCATTATAAATGCCGGTTCCGCGCGAGGCGGCGTGGCTGGCATCGCCGCCGGGAGGGTCCGACATCAGCCCGCGCGCATCGATGGGATAGATCGCCAGATTGGCCTTCACGGCCGCGTTGATGGTAGCTTCCAGTTGCGCCTGGTTATCGATTCCGGTCTTATTGACACCGGCCGAGAAATAGAGCAGCGCCTTTTTTTCCGGCAACGGCGCCAGCATGCGCGCGGCCTGTTCGATGGCGGCCAGTTTTTGGTCGGTATTAAAGATATTGAATTCGGTCTCATCGGCGACGAAGGCCGCGCCGGTGTCTTCACCGTTGGTATCGTTGGTATCCGCCAAGCCGGCCAGTTCGCTCATCTCGCCGATGGGCAGAGCTTTGAGGATGCCGTTGATGACGTCGCGGTCGGCGGTGAAGTCGGTGAGCACCTGAACCTGGCTGGTATAGAGCAGAATGGCCACCAGGTCGTCCTTGGTGATGTGTTTGGCGGCGTAATCCAGCGCGGCTTCTTGCGCGCGCAACTGTTCGGGGATCCCCATGGACGAAAAATCCAGATAAAAAACCATCAGGCGCTTGTCGTGATACTGCACCTGGCCGGGCTTCTCCGCGGTGATGGCGGTTTTGGGAGCTTCGGGAAGCTTGAGCTGGTCGGCCAGAGCTACCTTGGGCGGCGGTTCGGGCTCCTCGCTGAGCTTTTGAAATTCAAATACGGCGATTTTCTGAGGCTTGCCGTCTTCGAACACTGCGAAGTCCGCCGGCTTCAGGCCATCGATAGGCCGGCCGGATTTATCCTGCACCGTCACATCGACGATGACTAAGTTGCTATTCGCCGTGAAGGTCGGCTGGGGCGGCTGCCCTGCGGCCGGAAGCGCCAGCCAAGCGGCTAAAGCGGTGATGGCGAACATCCTCATAAGTAATCGTCTCAGAAGCTGAATCGCAGGAGTAGCTGGACTGTTCGCGTCGCGGTGGCCGCCGTGGGCAGCCCGTAAGTCGCCGAATTAACGGTCGTGCCAAAACTGGTGATAGCCACGTGGTTGAGCGCGTTGGTCGCGCTGAGCCGCAACTGCAGTTGACGGCGAGTGTCGCCGAAACGGAAGGCGCGGTTCAACGCCGAATTGAAGGAAACCCGGAACGGTCCCGTAATCGTGTCTCTGCCGGCGTCTCCGAACTCGCCTGGCGGAGGCGTGGTAAAAGCCGATAGATTGAAATAAGGGTAACCGGCGATTGGGAGGCCGGTGGCTTCGGCGCGCGTGCTTCCGGAACCTGCCAGCCCCGCCGTGTTGGAGAGATTGCCGGCGACCAGCGCGGTGAGCGGCGTACCGGAGGCGGCCGTGAAGGTTCCACTTACCGTCCAGCCGGTCAAAGTCCGGGTAGCCCAGCCTCCATTGCGCAACAGACCGTGAACGCCTACGGGCGAAGAGAGCAGGAAGGTCGTTTGCAGGTTATTGCGCTGATCGAAACTGGAGAGACCGCGCTCGAGATTCAAATTGTCGATGAATTGGACGACGGTGCCCCCGGGGCCGCTGAAGCTGGATGCATCGTCGATGGATTTGGAGCGAGTATAAAGGACCACCCAGGAGACACCCCGCGCAAACCGGCGAGTGAAGCGCACCTGTCCGGCATTAAAGGTCGAATTGGCCTGCGAAGTCTCGTAAGTGAAACTGGTGGCGTATGGAATCTGTAATTGCTCCTGGGTATTCAGCAACGAGGTTCCCGGCAGGGGCCGATTGGGTTGCTCCGCAACGGGCAGGTCAGTACCCTTCGTGCCGATGTACTCAAGTTCCAGTAGGTAGCCGTGCGGAAGGGCGTGCTGAATCGCGAAACTCCAGGTTTGCGCGTAGGCCAGCCTGAAGTTCGGATCGACGGCGAAGGTGTTGGGGATGGTCTGGGAAGGTATGATCGGAAAACCGCTTTCGAGCGTCAGAGGAACCGCCGAACTGGTGGTGAGCGAGAGGGTCGTCGAATAGGGCGGCTGGGTGGCCAGATAGGTCCCTAGCTGCGAGTATGCGGAAGGGCTGTAGAAGATGCTGTACCCGCCACGGATTACTGTAGAGTCTTTCGCCGAAGGCCGCCAGGCAATGCCCAGGCGGGGCGAGAACGCATGCGTATCAGGCTTGATCAGACTGCTGGGCAGCCCGACGGCGCCAGGGGTCACTACCGACACGCCAGTAAACCCCGGGTTGACGAGTAAGTCCGCCAGGTGGCCGTTGAGTTCCGTGTAGGGAGCGAAGTATTCGTAGCGGATACCCAGATTGATCGATAGTCCCCTGCTGGGACGCCAGTCGTCCCGCGCGTACCAGCCGGTGGCCCAGCTCCGGAGATTATAATTGCCATCGCCGTATTCGAGGGAAGTGGACTGCGGCAGGCCGAGCAGAAAGTCGGCGAAGTCGAAGCCCGTACCGGATACAGGGTCGCCCTGGGGGTTCAACTGGCTGGTGAGGAGGCCGCTGAAGGTGAACGAGCCGCGCGCGTTCTGGTAATTCAGGCTGTCGAGATCCGTGCGGCGGTAAAGGAAGCCGATGCCCAGGTTATGGCGTCTGTGCAAGACATAGGTTAGAGTATCGGTGAAATTGGCGGTTTGATTGTGAGTGAGGGCCGGCGCGGAATCCGAGAGGCCGCCCAAATTGGTAAAGGACAGGTTGGGCGGGCCATAATTCAGGGGATTCTGCAAGGTGCCGGTTATGCCCACATTACCCTCGATGTCGTCCCAATCGGCAAAGTACGGATTCGTTTGGTTGATGTTACGGCTGAAGGTGAAGTTGGCGCTATTGTTGAAGCGCGGCGCGAAACTGTGGCTCCAGCCGGCCGAGGTGCTCACTCCGTAACCGCTGGTGGAATCTCGAAATCCGAAGAGCTGCTCGGTCTTTGAATCGCGGTTCTGAAATTGGATGTTGAAATTGAGGCGGTCCTTATTGGAAACCGGCATGTTCAGCCGAAGGCCCACATTGTTGCTGTTGTTGGGAGTGGAGGTGACGAGGGCGTAGTTCTCGACTAAGCCGGTGTATGTGGGCAGCGGGAAGTACTGCAACAATCCAGCCGAAGCGGTTGCGAATCGCGAGGCGGGTACGATGTCGTTGGGGAACGGCGAATGGGTGCCCGGGGTGGCTGGATCGAAGACGATGACGGGAGAGTTGTTGACCATCGTCTGCGAAAAATCGCCGTTGCGTTCCGCCAGCGTCGGGAGCGACGATTGCTGGCTATAAGGATTACGGCTCTGCGTGCCCTGGTAAGTCAGGTAGAAGGAGGCGCGCGGGTAATGCAGGATCTTCGGAATGTTGAGCGGACCGCCCACGTTCAAGCCAAAGCTGCCGATGGCGTAAGAGGGCTTCGGCTGGGCGCGGCCGTTCAGCGAATAAGGAGCGGCGTCCAAAGCGGAGTTTTCCAGCCTCATGAACACCGAACCGGTGTAAGTGGGCTGGCTGCGCCGCCGGTTGCCGAAACTGGCGTATTGGCCGTTGTAGGGGCCGCGCCGGTTGTTGTTGCGGTTGGCGCCTCCGCCTCCGCCACCCCCAAATCCGCGTCCCCCGCCGCCACCTCTTCCGCCCCCGAAGCCTCCGCCGCCACCTCCAGCGCCGCCGGGACCCTGACCGCCTGGCCCGCTGCCAAAGCCTCCGTTGATGCCGCTGGCTCCGAAACCACCCAAGCCGAGCGCGTCGCTGGCTGGAGCGCTCATCCCAGGCGGAAGGCCCAGGGTCTGGCTGCTGCCCGGCCCGCCACCAAGCGTTCCCCCGTTGGCGCCACCCCCGCCAGTCGTACGCTCCCGCCGGGCCTCATCATCGCTTGATTGGGCCAAGCCGCCGCTGGTGCTGCCGTTGACCAGCAAGGAATCTTGGGCCTCGGTGCCCAAACTTGCGCCCAGATCGGCGGACGCCGCATTTGCGGCTGCATCGGCCAGCGCCTGTTGGCCATCGTCGGTAGCTTTGACTTGGGCGTTCTGAAACCCTGGGCCGGCCGCGGGATTTGGCCCGTTGCGGGGCCCGGCGCCCGAGGCGGTACGCGGCCCCGTGCGCGGCCGGCGCGAAACGGACGCCTGGGCGGGCGCCTGGGCGATACGCGGCATCTCCAGAGTCCAGTGCCTCGTAGCCGGTTGGCTGCCGATGGTGACTTGGTCTTCGACGGCCGCAAATCCGAACATCTCGACCTGTATATTCCACACGCCGGGCGCCAGATCCAATGTGTAACGGCCGGCATCGTCGGTGTATGCCACCAACTTCGCGCCCCCCTGGCTGGCGGTGACGGTGGCTCCGGGAATCCATTGATCGGCGGCCCTTACCGAACCGGTGAACTGAGTCGCGGACAGGAGGCGAGGTCCCAGCAACACCGCGAAATACAGGGCTGGGACCGCCAAGGTTCGCATCGCTAACCGCCAGTCGAGGGGGCCAAAAAGGCCGAACTCTTATCGGGCGCTCGACGGCGCGTGCGGGTTACAGTGCGCGAACTAGCGACGACGGTTACCGTGCAATCCGCCGTGGCACGTGCGCCGGGTAAACCCCGCCCTCCAATTTCACCGGCGGAAACCGGTCTCTACCTTGAACGCTTCCAGCGCGTTGTAGACGATCGGACAGTAGCAGGCACGGTCGATGAATTGCCACATGCGGCTGGCGATGGAACCATTGCCGCGCACCAGGTGCGGAAAGCGCTGGCAGATGTCGGGGCGGGCATCATAGACCGTGCATGCCGTGCCGTCCAGAAACACGCAGCCGGCCTCTTCGGTGCGCCGGAGGATGGTGCCCTCGTCCTCGCTCTGGGTGGTGTATTCCGCGAGGAACGCGGCGGGTGCGATGCTCAGATGACGCGCGAGGCGCTCGACATCGCGCTCGGACACTTTGACGGTGGCGACGCGGCAGCAGTTGGCGCACACGGTGCAATCGATTTGTTCCTCGATGCCTTCGGCGATGCGGCGCAGGATGCGATCGGAATGGTCGTGCCTTTTCATGTGCCGGCGGAAGCGCTCGTTTTCGTCCCGCTTCTTTTCGCCGAGCAGGCGGATCTGCACCAGGTCGGTAATCATGGCGGTGATCATAGCCAGCGGATCTCGCGCGCGGCGAGATCGCGCTCCAGTTGCGCGCAGGATAGGAACTGCACCGCGTCGATGCCCTCGCGGCGGGCTGCCTCCACGTACGCGGGGATGTCGTCGGTGTAGAAGCACTCTTCCGGCCGGCACCGGGCGCGCGCAATGGCCTCGCGGTAGATGGCCGGCGAAGGTTTCATGGCTTTCACTTCGTAGGAAAGGACCAGATCGTGGAAGTGGCGGAGCAGGGGATAATTCTGGCGCACCATGGCGAAGTGGATGGCGTTGGTGTTGGAGAGCACCAGCAGGCGGTAGCGCTCGCGGATGCCCGCCAGCAGGCTGTCCGGGACCAACGTTTCCGGCAGAAAGATGCTGCTCCAGATCTCGCAAAACTGCTCGTAGGTGACGCGCAGGTCGAGCACGCGGCTGAGTTGTTCGACGAAATCGCGCGGCTCCACCAAGCCGGTTTCGAAGCGGTACACCAGATCGGTGCCGGCGATGCGTTTGGGAATCTCCGCGGCGGGATAATCGCAGAACTTCTCCATGGCGCGGTAGCCGCGGGCGAAATCGAAGGGGATCAGGACCTTGCCCAAGTCGAAGATAACGGTTTTGATCACGCGATGCAGCCGGTCAACGGGAGGCGCCCGCCGGAGTGGAAGCCGACTTCGGCGTCTTCGTGGTGGGGCTGGCGGGATGCTTCAGCTCGGCCTCCAGGATGGGCTTCAGGACATCCAGTCTGATATTGCCGTTGTAGTGCTGGCCATCGATGAAGATGGTCGGCGTGCTCATGACCCCTACGTTCTGGCCGTCTTCCAGGTCGCGCGCCACGGCCTTGCCGATTTCGGGCGAGTCGAGGTCGGCCTCGAAGCGCTTGATATCCAGCCCGACCGCCGAGGCCAGAGCCAGAATCGTGGGACGGCGCAGGTCGCTGTGGCTGGCAAACAGGGCGTCGTGCATTTGCCAGAACTTGCCCTGCTTTTGCGCGGCGACCGCGGCGGCGGCGGCCAGGGCGGCCTGCGAATGGATATCCAGCGGGAATTGTTTGAAGAACAGCCTTACTTGCGTGGGATAGGCCTTCAACACCGCCTGCAATTGGGGTGTGGCCAAAGTGCAGTAGGGGCACTGAAAGTCGGAGAACTCGACCAGTGTGATGGGTGCGTTGTCGGGTCCGGTCTCAGGTGCGCCGGCCGTGGGGATCTCGATGGGATCTTCCAGCAGCTTATGTTCTGGCGGATGCGCGAAGCGGGAGGCTTCCGCGTCGGCCAGGGCTTCCTTCTCGCTCTTGCCGGCCTTGAGGGACGCAACGATTACCGATGCCAGGCCCTTGCTGAAGTAGCAGTTCGGATCTTTCACGCGGCATTCCGCCACCTTCATGCCGCAACCGCAGGTGCAGTCGCGGGAGCGGATCAGTTTGAGGGCGGTGGCCTTTTGCGCGGGGGAGAGGGCGCTCAGGTCGACGGCGGGCAAGGATTCGAGGGTAGTCCAATCCTGAGCGCAGGCCAGTGCAGCTCCGAAAACGTAGAGCGCTGCGATGGCCAGGGCGCGCAGACAGCGGATGGTCATATTTCTATTGTAAACGAAGCAACGGGCGCGTCTGGAGACCCGCCGCAGGCGTGGACGCCCGCCCCACATTTCATTGACAATGCGGTACACTAACTCGGATCGACACGCATGACTCACATTCGCAGCACCATACCCGATTTCCCGCTGACCATTCGCGGCATCTTCGAGCACGGCGAACGCATCCACGCGGCGAGCGAAGTGGCGACTTACGCCGGCGACCATATACGCCGCTCCAGTTACGCGCAGGTAGGCGAACGCGTGCGCCGCCTGGCCGCCGGGCTGGGAAAACTGGGCATCGGCACGGGAGACCGCGTGGGCACCTTCGCCTGGAACAACCAGGAGCACCTGGAGGCCTACTTTGCCGTGCCTTCAATGGGCGCGGTGCTGCATTGCATCAACATACGCCTGTTCGCCGAGCAACTGATCTACATCATCAACCACGCCGCGGACCGCATCGTGATTGTGGACGCCTCGCTGGCGCCGCTGCTGGCCAAGATCGCCGGGCAATTGACCACGGTGGAGCGGTACATCGTGGTCGGCGAGGGCGGCGGGCTGCCGCGCGAAACGCTGCGCTACGAAGATGTTCTGGCTTCCGCGGAGCCGGTGCGCGTCTGGCCGGAGGTGGCGGAAAGCGCGGCGGCGGCTATGTGTTACACCAGCGGCACGACGGGCAATCCGAAGGGCGTGGTTTACAGCCACCGCTCCACCTGGCTGCACGCGGCGGCTGCGTCGATGGCGAACTCCATCGGCCTGACGGAAGACGACAAGATTCTGCCCATCGTGCCGATGTTCCACGCCAACGCCTGGGGGCTGCCGTATTCCGGCTGGATGTGCGGCGCCGATTTTCTGATGCCGGACCGCTATATGCAAGCCGAGCGGATCGGCAGGATGATCGCGACCGAGCGGCCTACGGTATCGGCGGCGGTGCCGACCATCTGGAACGAAGTGCTGCGCTACGTGGACGCCAATGGGATCGACGTATCGTCGCTGCGGTGCGTGGTTTGCGGGGGCGCGGCGGTGCCCCGCAGCATGCAGGAAGGGTTCCTCAACCGGCACGGGGTGCGCGTGATTCAAGGCTGGGGCATGACGGAGACCAGCCCGCTGGCCGCCATGGCGCGTCCGCCGCGAGGCACGCCGAAGGACCAGGAGATCGACTGGCTGAACAAGAGCGGGCGGGTGGTAGTGGGCGTGGAGTTGCGGCTGATGAGCGGGGAGCAGGAGCTTCCATGGGATGGCGAGTCGGTGGGCGAGATCGAAGTGCGCGGTCCGTGGGTGACGGGTTCTTACTACCTCGATGACGCGCCCGAGAAGTTCCACGACGGGTGGCTGCGCACGGGCGATGTCGGGGCGGTGGACGCGAAGGGATTCATCCAGATCACGGATCGCGCCAAGGACGTGATCAAATCCGGCGGCGAGTGGATCTCATCGATGGAGCTGGAGAACCACCTGATCGCGCACCCGGATGTGTTGGAGGCGGTGGTGATCGGGGTGCCGGACGAGCGCTGGGACGAGCGTCCGCTGGCGTGCGTGGTGATGAAGCCGGGAGCGTCGGCGACGATCGAACAGCTTCGCGATTTTTTGGCGGCGCGAGTGGCTCGCTGGTGGCTGCCGGAACGCTGGGCATTTATCGCGGAGGTGCCCAAGACCAGCGTGGGGAAGCTGGATAAGAAGGTGCTGCGGGCGCGGTACGCCAAGGGGGAGATCGGCGAAGTGAAGGTGGAGAAGGCGGGGTAGTCGGGGCATTGGGAGGCGTGCGGCTACCAGTGAGGTATGCTTTTCTTCGGCGCGACTGGAAACCACTCGCTAGAAATGCGGGATATTATCGACCGGAACGTTTGCTATGGATGGACGGAGCCGGCGCGCACGAACGTAGAGTACCGCGGCCCCAATAAAGAGCAGCGCCGATAGTATTAAGACGTATGCGGAATGACGCTCCAGCCAGGAACCCGGCACGGGTTGGTCGGCCGTGACGCGCAGATTTGGAACATACGCCGAGATCAGACTTGGATTGCCGTCCTTGTCGATCGCGCGGACTCCCAACACGGTATCGTCGATGGAGAAGTTCGGCAGGGTATAAGTGGTCACGGCACCTACGTCGATCGCGCGCTCCCAATTCGTGTTGGACGCCGCACGGATCAATACCTGGTAACCGGCGGCTCGTCGGCTGGGTTCCCAGCGCAGTACCGCGTCATAGTGCGACCTGCCTCTGGAGATGAGTGGTCTGCTGTACCAGTCAACCTGCGGCGGCGCCGGCGCTAAAGCCAAACTGGCCGCTACCGCCGCGTTGACACGAGCCGCGCGCGTTGTAAATGGTACCGACGTGTTGGCGAATGTATCCGTAACGCTGTGCTGGTTGGCGAAGTTCTCGGCCGGCGTGGTAAAGCGAACCGCCGCAAACCCAGCGTTGGCGAAAGGCATATGATCGCCGCCGCGCCCGAAACGATCGGGACGGAAGACCAGCTCAACGTTAAAACCCGGAACATAGCGCGGCGCTGTGTCCGCAATGTAGCGGGCTAGCGCGCGCGAAGGCGAATCCTCCGGACTGGCCGAGAAAACGCGAATCGTATTGTTGGCTTTCTTCCCATCCCCGCCAATATCGCTTCCGACGATGTCGTTGTTGAGCACGGCCTCGATCTTCTTTTTCTGCCCGCGCGCCTTCTGCGCATAGCCCGTGCTGCCCTGAAGTCCGACTTCTTCGCCGGAGAATGCAATAAAGACAATGCTCTTCGCGAACGTATAGTTACTGAACACGCGAGCCAGTTCGAGCACCGTCGCGGTGCCGCTGCCGTCGTCGGTAACTCCCGGCGCGGGGGACGCGATTGTGGCTTTCCAATCGACGTCCGGGCCCCATTGTCTTTCTTCCGGAGGGAATCGCTTGAGGTATTCCTTGAGGTATTCTTCGGCCTGCGCCGCCGTCATCCCTCTCTTCACCAGGCCGGCGGGGAGGTTCACGCGCGCGTTCTTCTTCTCAATCAGGGCGATCGAGTCGTAATGGCCGCTCACGAGGATGTAGCGGTCTGTGTCCGTTGTCCCCGGAAGAATGGCCACCACATTGGCGATCTCAGTGTCGCCCTTGGTGCCGGCCACGTCCTTCGCCGTCTCTCGATCAAGGCTAACCTGCAGGCGCGGGCTATAGCTTTGAAGTTCGTTGAACAGCCAGCTCTGGGCCGCCCCGATGCCGCGGCCGGGCTCGTTGTTCGGGGATAATACCATGCGCGTTCCAAAGCTTTCGAGCTTACGCAGGGTTTGGGCGATACGATCTTCCGAAACCTCGGAGACCATCTTCTGGATTATCGGATTCGTGGCGGCAGAGCGCTCCCCGGCGTGTAGGATGCCGAGAAGCGCTCCTGCGATGACGAGCAGTTTCAGCATTCTTACCTCTTCCCGCAATCTGTCTTGGTTTCCGTGTAGGCCTCGATCTCACGGCCGACGAATTGGTTATTATCCGGATTTCGATCTTCAAGAATTCTACACCCACACCAGCCGCTCCGACAGTGTCATTAAAGGAGTTTAATATTACCCAATCCGCCAGCCGCGCAGTTCATCGAGGTTTGTCCCGTTGCGCTGTTGAAACGGCGCGTTGCCAAACCGGCGCGGATACGATACAAGAAGGTTTGCCGCCATGAACAAGCCATTGAGATCTCTTTTTGCAGCGGCCGCGTTGTCGGCCGGCGCCGCGTTTCCAGCGGCGGCGCAACACATGTCGCGCGTGCTGCGCACGGCCGAGTATCGTGCGCTGCAACAGAAGCTATGCCGCGGGTGGAACACGTGGAGCGCGAACAGCGTGCTGGCGCACGTGTATCTACCCGACGGTTTCGCGCTGACGCTGGGCCTGAAGAGCACCGGCATGGGCCACAGTTACCAGAACACGTTCTTCCAGGCCAATGCGACGGCCAGGCGCCTCGAGAAGATTCGCCTGGGCCCGCACGCCGACGATGGCTCGTACACCGAACTCATCCTGGAGTGGAATACCGGCGGTGCCGATTCCAAGAACGCGGCGCTGGTCCAGAGCGCCACGGAGAACGGCGAGGAATACATCCTGATTAACGTGGAGAAGCGCGCCTGGTTGCGGGCCGAGCACCTGATCGTGGAGACCGGCTACTATTGGAACCGGCCGGGGACCGTGCGGCGCGAGGGTGCGGCGCTGATCGCGCAGCCGGGGCGCCCAAGCGGCCGCATCTTCGAAGTGCGGACCACGGCGCCGGAGGTGAACGACCCGTTCATGACCGCCAACGCACCGTATTTTTCGGTTGCGATGGAGGGGCGCATCGCGGTGTACACCGGCCCGGAGAAGACGCTGGAACAGGTGGCCGCGATCGTGGAGACGCATCGCGCGGCACAGATGAAACGGCTGGCGGACTACGGCGAGGCGCGCGAGGTTTTCACTGCGATGCAAACGATTCTGGCATGGAATCTGACCTACGACCCGGAAAACGACCGCGCCATTTCACCGGTGAGCCGCGGGTGGAGCGCTTACTGGGGCGGCTACGTGCTGTTCGACTGGGACACGTACTTCGCGTCGTTCATGTACGGCCTTTACAACCGGGATCTGGCCTTCGCCAACGCGGTGGAAGTGACCAAAGGCATCACGCGGGGCGGCTTCATTCCGAATTCGTCGTCGGCCTACGGCATTCAGAGCGACGACCGCTCGCAGCCGCCGGTGGGCAGCCTGATGGTGCTGGAGATCTACAAGCGCCATAAGGAGACGTGGTTCCTGGCCGAAGTCTACGACGAACTGCTGCGCTGGAATCGCTGGTGGCCGGGAGCGCGCGACACCAAGGGGCTGCTGGCCTGGGGGTCCGACAACGTGCCGCAGTTGGTGGACGGTACGTTCCACAATTTCCAGGCGGCCTTGTTCGAGTCGGGGCTGGACAACTCGCCCATGTACGATGGCGTGCCGTTCAACTCGGCGACCAACCGGCTGGAGATGGCGGATGTTGGATTGAATGGGCTGTATGTGGCCGATTGCCGCGCACTGGCTGAAATCGCCGGCGTGTTGGGCAAGACGGCGGATCAAAGCGAATTGCTCGCGCGCGGGGAGAAGTATGCCGCGGCGCTGGGCACGCTGTGGGATGCGACGGCGGGCATCTACCTCAATAAGCGCACCGACACCGGCGAGAGTTCGCCGCGGCTTTCGCCGACCAATTTCTATCCGCTGATCGCGAAAGTGGCCACGGCGGAGCAGGCCGCGCGTATGATGCGGGAACATTACTTCAACCCGCTTGAGTTTCATGGCGAATGGGTGATGCCATCGATTGCGCGCAACGTGCAGGGCTACCAGGATCAGAACTACTGGCGCGGGCGCATCTGGGGGCCGATGAATTTTCTGGTGTACCTGGGTATGCGGAATTACGATCTGGGGGCGGCACGCGCGGATCTGGCGGAGCGCTCGCACAAGCTGCTGATGAAGTCGTGGCTGAGCGACCGCGCAATTTATGAGAACTATAACTCGATCACGGGCGCGGGCAACGATGTGACCAGCAGCGACGCTTATTATCATTGGGGTGCGCTGCTGGGAGTCATCGGGCTGATGGAGCGGGGCTATTAGTGAGATTCGCTTCGTACGGTGACAGTCTCGTGTCTCAAGTAAGTAATGTGACACGGGCGTGGGCGCCCGCCCCACCCGTGGTTGTCACGTGTTGTGCGAGCCTCCATTCAGATCTTTCTCATGCATTCAGCGCGCGTCCGGGAAGCCCGCGTGATTCCGGACCTGCCGAGCCTGCCACAAATGCCGCCGTTCATGGGCCGCGATCCAGGCAAGGGTGATGTGCAAGTTCAGCTTGACGGGTCCCAGTCCAGGCGCCGGCACCCTGACCCGCGCCAGGTCCAATCCGTTCGCTTGCTCAATCCGCAGCGCCAGTTGTCCCTGCAAGTGCAGGAAGGTTGGCAGCACCGCCGTAATGGGCTGGTCGTCCGGCGGCGTAAACGAGCGCGGCGCCTTGAACTTGCGCTTGGGCGGTGGCTCCGCGTTGGCGAGGATCCACCTTCCCAGCCAGCCGTAACCAAATGGGCCCTGCCCCACCAACCCCAGCGCGCGGGCCTCCGCCAGCGTGGTTTCGAGCACGTGCACATAGCGGTCGCCCACGATGTTCAAGTGCAGCAGGCACTCCGCGATCGACCAACTGCGCGGTCGCGGACGCCAGTTGAATTGCGCCCCTTTCAATCCGGCCACCAGCTCAGATGCTTCCGCTTTCAGCGCGGCGAATTGGCGGTCCAGTTCGCCAAGTTCGGGAGACAGCAGGGACATGGTCAACTTACTTTATACCGAACCGGGTGCGCGGTTGTCAGCGGCGCACGTAAATCCCCGCCGTCCGCGCCGGGAGTTGCGCGTGAACCTGGCCGCCGGCGACTTGCAACTCCGGCGCCTCTCCCAGGCGATCCGTCAGACCGGCGCCCTCCGGTAGCCCTAGCGGCGCGAGGTTGCAATTCACTTCGGCCGTGGCGGCGGCGTTATTCATCAGCACCACCACCGGCCCTGCCGGCCCCGTGCGCGCGTAGCCGTAGGTCTGATCGCTCACGCACAAATTGACCATCGGCCCGCGGCGCAGCGGCTCCAGTTCGCCGCGCAAGCGTGTCAGACGCCGCACACGATCCCAGATGGCCTGCTCCTCCGGCGTGCGGCCCGTCGCGGTGAAGGCGTTGCGCGCATCGTCCGGCCAGCCGCCCGGAAAATCGCGCCGGTTGTCCGGATCGCCGCCGCCCCGCATGCCGATCTCGTCGCCGTAATAGATCATGGGAATGCCGCGCGCGGTCATCAGGAAGGTGAATGCCAGATCCAGGCCCTGCGGCGTGGCTCCCGCATCGCTCATGAAGCGCCCCACGTCGTGCAGTCCCAGAAAGGTCACCAGCAGGCTGGCATTCGGGTAGAGGTAGTCGTGGCCGGTCATGACAGCCACGTCGCGCAGCGGCTTTCCCTCGGCGAAGGCATGCCGGATGGTGAAGTACGTGGGGAAATCGAAAACCGAATCCACGCCCGAATCCACGCCGTCGAAGCGCGCCTGGCCGCCCTGGAAGAACGAGACCATGGCGGGATCGCCGTCGAACATCTCGCCCACCACGCGCAGATCGGGATACTCGCGCTTGATGGCCGCCATCCATTCGCGCCAGAAGCGCCGGGGCACGTAGGGCAGCGTGTCCTGCCGGATGCCATCCAGACCGGCGATACCCACCCACCACAGGGTGTTCTGAATGAGGTAGCGCGCCACCTCTTCGTCGTCCTGGTTGAGATCCGGCAGGATGTCGATGAACCAGCCATCCAGCGTAGGCGCGCGCATTTCCGCGGTGGCATGCGGGTCGATCAGGGTCCAGGTCTGCCAGGTGTTGGCTACGTGATGCGATTCGGTGCCGTGGAACCAGGTGGGCGTGGGCGGATCCTTAACCCACGGATGATACGGACCGGTGTGATTGGCCACCTGGTCCTGAATCACCTTGAGGCCCTGGCGGTGCGCGGCGTCCACCAATTCGCGGAACTGGGCGAGAGTGCCGAAGTGCTCTTCGACGCCGTAGAAATCCACCGCGCCGTAGCCGTGATAGTCGGTGATGCCCTCGTTGTGGTATCGCTCGCGCTGGTTCAAGCGGTTGACGTTGTCGTATACCGGGTTGATCCAGATGGCGGTGGCGCCGAGATCCTTGAGATACGGCAAGTGATCGACGATGCCCTGGAAGTCGCCGCCATGGTAGTAACGCGGCTTCTGCCGGTTGAATAAACCGCGCGACACGGCCGGGTCGTCATTGGACGGATCGCCGTTGGCGAAGCGGTCCGGCATGATCAGGTAGATGATGTCGTCGGGCGAGAAGCCCTGAAAGCGGCCGGCGCGCGGGAGCGGTTCGAGCACCTCGAAGGGCGCGGTTGCCTCGCCTCCGGCGGTGACGAGGCGTAACGGGTGCGGGCCGGGCGTGGTATTCCGCGCAATCGACACATCCACGAACGCGTAGGTTCCGGCTGCGTTCACGCGCGTCAGGCCAATTTGCAGGGCGGGGGAGTCGGCCACGGCGCGGGCGCCTTCCAGATTGCGTCCGCGAATCAGCAGGCGCACGGGATTGATCGAATGCCCGATCCACCAGGTGGGCGGCTCGACCTTGGACACTTCGGGCGGCGCGGCGATCAGCGCGGGCGCGACACAGAGCAACAGCAGCGCGAGTCTGGGCTTTGGCACAAGGCGATTGTAACCGAAGGCGGCGGGGGTTCACGCCTGGCGTGTTACGGCGTGGCGGAACGGATTCCGTACGGTCACTTGACCGTACTGCTGCCCGTCGTTCAAATCCTCTGTGTACAGGACTTGAGCTCCGGCCGCCTCGGCCGCCGACACGATGAGTGCGTCCCAGAATGAAATCCGGTAACGCTCTTCCATCGCCAAGGCCGCCAGGAGTAAATCCGCGTCGATGATAACCAGCGGAAGATTGAGCAGGGCACGAACGACACGTCCTGCCACATCCCGCGCCATTCCAAGCTTGCGGGTGGCCACTGCGTAAAACTCCTGGACGACCTGAGTGCTCACCACTGCCCTCCCAGATCGAGTCTGAGAGCTGAATAATTCTGCGGCCTTGGCCTGCTTCTCCGGATCGCCGCCACCGTAAAGGTAAATCAGAATGTTTGTATCGAAGAACGCCTTAACGACGCTCATAAATCTCGTCCCGGCGTACCGAACGCGGATCGCGATCAAAGTAGGGCCCGCGGGCGGCTATCGCAAGCAGTTCGTCAGCCGCGGCTCGCGTCCGACTTTCATCCGACAAGGCCTCTTCCAACAGTTTGCGCACAAGGGCATTCACGCTGCTGTTGCGCTGTGCCACATGCATTTTGGCCTTGCGAATCAGATCGTCGGGGAGACTCAAGGTAATATTGCGTGCCGCCACGATTTCAGCGTAACACACAAATGTGCGGTCGGGTAATTAGAGCCTACTTCTTGCGCGACGCGGGCGGCACCATTCCGTTTGCACGGTAATAGGCAACCAACAGGCCGTAATGCTCGCCGGCGTGCTCGATGACCGAGATCCAGGGCTCCACGGACTGGTGAAAGCTCTCCGGGGGGCGCGACTTCAACGTGGCCGTGGCATCCGCGATGGATTTCTCAAGCAGGCCAACCGCCTGGTCTTTGGTCGTGTAGTTCGCTGGGTCAAGTTCGTCCCACTTGACCTTTTCGCCGCGGCCGGCCTTCGCCGCATAGACGTTGCCGGAGGCGATGTGCACGATCACCGCGCTGAAAGTCCGCATCTCCGGGCGCAGCTTGTAATCGTATTTGTCCGCCGGAAAGTCCCTGGCCATATCCAGCACCTGGCGATTAATGTAGGCAAATGCTCCGGCGAGTTCCTCGGCGGGTGTTTTGGGTTGTTGGGCAAAGGAGGCCGCGGCCATAACCGCTATTGCGGCAACCCTTGTGTAACCTGCTAATCTAGGCATAGTGGTTACAGAATATCACGGCCCTGGTAACCTGTCAAAGATCATTGATGGGTTACCTGTAAAATTCGTTGGCGGGCGACTGTGCCTGGATTTCGTAAACACGGTGGGGGGACGAGACCATGCCGACGGCGCCATTCGGGACAAGATTTCCAACTACGAATACCTGCTGGCGTGGAGCGTGCGGGCAGGAAGCGTGGACCGCCGGCGCGCGGGCGTGCTGGCCCTGCTGGCTGCGCGCGAGACTCAGGAGGCGGCTGACGTGCTGGCACGGGCCATCCGGCTGCGCGAAGCCCTTTACCGCATTTTCAAGTGCGCGGTGGAAGGCAGGCGGGAGCCGGCAGCCGAAGCGGCTGTGCTGCGTCAGGAACTCTCGATCGCCAGATCGCACCAGCGGCTGAGCACCCGCGGTGGCCGCTTTCTATGGACCTTTCCGCAACGACCGACTGCGCTGGACAGCATTGTCTGGCCGGTGCCGCTTTCGGCGGCCGAACTGCTCACCTCGGGCGATTTGGCCAGAGTGGGACAGTGCGGCGGCGCGGAGTGCGGCTGGATGTTTCTGGACACCAGCCGTAACCACCGCCGCCAATGGTGCGACATGCAGGATTGCGGAAACCGGGCGAAAGTGCGAAGGTTTCGACAGAAGCCGCGCCAGGGATGATTCCGGGGGTCGTCGCGCGATTTGAATCGGACGGTCTGGGTGTTGTACACTGATATCTTAGGCCACAAGCTCCGACACGCTCAGTGTGTCCTGGCGCGAAATTCAGAGGTTATTCATGCACGCAATCATCGAGACCGGCGGAAAACAGTACCGGGTTGCCCCTGGCGACGTACTCCGCGTGGAGAAGTTGGAAGGCGAAATCGGCTCCGAAATCGAACTGCCCTTGCGGGCGGTCTTCAAGGAAGAGGGCCAACTGGTGGCCGGCGCGGACCTGGCGCAAGCTACCGTCAAGGGCACCATCGTCGGCAACGGCCGGGGAAAGAAAGTGCTGGTCTTCAAGTTCAAGCGCAAGAAGCAGTACAAACGCACGATAGGTCATCGCCAGGACTTCACGGAAGTGAAGGTGGGCGACATTCTGGTTTAGGTGAAGTATGGCGCATAAAAAAGGATTAGGCAGTTCCAAGAACGGGCGCGATTCCAACGCGCAGCGGCTGGGTGTGAAGGTCTTCGGCGGTCAATTGGTGCCGGGCGGGTCGATCATCGTTCGCCAGCGGGGCACGCCGATCAAGGCCGGCGAGAATGTCGGCTGGGGCAAGGACGACACGCTTTTCGCCAAGGTGACCGGCGTGGTCGAGTATCGCGACCGTGGCCGCCAGGGCAAATTTGTCAGCGTGAAGGCAGTCGCCTGACAGGCGGAAGTCAGGAGTCAGAAGTCAGAAGTCAGAATTCTGGTAGCTGATCCGGGCGTTCACGGCTCGCCATCCCCATGTTCATCGATGAAGCTCGCATCCTGGTGAAGGCCGGGGACGGCGGCAACGGTTGTCTGGCCTTTCGCCGCGAGAAGTATGTCCCGCGCGGGGGACCCAGCGGCGGTGATGGCGGCCGCGGCGGCGACATCTTCCTGGTTTCCACCGAGCACCAAAACACGCTCATCCAATTCCGTTTTAATCCGGAGCACAAGGCGCAACGCGGCCGGCATGGAGAGGGCAGCGATTGCACCGGGGCCGAAGGCTACTCGATCGACCTGAAGGTGCCTGTGGGCACTGTGGTGTACGACGAGGCCACCGGCGAGCGGCTGCACGATTTCACGACGGCTGGCGAGCGATTCCTGGTGGCGCGCGGCGGGCGCGGCGGCAAGGGCAACGCGCGCTTTGCCACGTCCACGCACCAGGCGCCCACCGAGCACGAACCCGGCAAGCCCGGCCAGGAGCGCCGCCTGCGTCTGGAACTCAAGCTGTTGGCCGATGTGGGCCTTGTCGGGTTCCCGAACGCCGGCAAGTCCACGCTGATCTCGCGCATTTCCGCGGCGCGCCCCAAGATCGCCGCCTATCCCTTCACCACGCTGGAGCCGCAATTGGGGGTGGTCTCGTTGGACGATTTCCGCAGCTTCGTGGTGGCGGACATTCCGGGGCTGATCGAGGGCGCGCACCTGGGGCACGGGCTCGGCGTACAGTTTCTGCGGCACATCGAGCGCACGCGCTTGCTCGCGCACCTGGTGGATGTGTCGGAAGCGAGCGGCCGCGAACCGGCCCACGATTTCGAGACGGTGATGGCGGAATTGGCAAGCTTCAGCGAAGATTTGGCAGCCAAGCCGATGATCGTGGTGGCGACCAAGATGGACGCTGCGCAGGACCCCGCTCGCGTTGAAGCGTTACGACAGGTCGCGGCGGAGCGCGGGTTGGCGTTTTTTGAGATTTCGAGCGTTACCGGGCAGGGGCTGGATGAGCTGCGGTATGCGATGGCGGAGCGCGTGTTAGTCGCGAAGGCCGATTAACAATCGGCCTGCAGGTTGCCAACCTGCCCTACAACGCTAGGCGCGGCTCACAAACCGGAAGAACAGCGCCTGCTTGGATACCGGCTCCGCGCGAGCGGCGAGCGTCGCGATCTGGTGCTCGCTGAGCGGCGTGAAGTCGCGCGCCAGTTGCACGTTCTCCTCCAGTTGCGCGATCGAATCGCAGCCGATAATCACCGTGCTGACCGGGTGCGAGAGCGAATAATATAGCGCCTCGCGCATGGTGAGCGGCCCCGGCGTGGTGGCAATCACCGCGCCTTCCCACGAGTGCTGCTGCTGCTCCAGCGGGGGCGGAGTCCAACTGGCCAGCAGCCGGCTGCGCCCCGGCACCTTCATGCCGATGATCCCCATCTGCTTCTCCACCGCCAGCGGCAGAAGCTGGTCCAGGAAACTGTAGTGGTGCTGGTCTGCGGCGTTCAGGGCCATCAAAATGGTATCGAACGGATGGCGCCGGATGGCCTCCATCAATGGCTCGGGGCGGAAGTGGCCGGTGACGCCCAGATAGCGCACCATCTTCTGTTCCTGCGCCTGGCGTAGCGCTTCCATAGCGCCGCCCTTGGCGAAAATCGCGTCGACGTCCTCCGGCAGGCCAATGTCGTGCAATTGCCAAAGATCCAAATGGTCCGTCTGCAACAGCTTCAAGGATTGCTCGATCATGCGCAGGGACCCGTCGCGCGTGCGCTCCTTGGTCTTGCTGGCCAGGAATGCCTGCCCGCGGCGCCGCTTCATTACCGCGCCGATGTAGCGCTCGCTCCAGCGTTCCGGGCCGCCATAAATCGACGACGTGTCGATGTAGTTCACGCCCAGATCGAGCGCCCGCTCCACGATCGGCACGGCGACGGCCTCGTTGTGCGCGCGCTCCAGCGCGGCTTGCCCGCCGAGGCTGAAGACGCCGACCTTGTAACCGGTGCGCCCCAGGTTGCGTACCGGCATGGCCTGCGCGGGGGGCGACGCCGTTTGGCCCGAGGCGGCCTGGCCCATCAGTCCCGCGGCTGCCGCGCCGCCCAGTTTCAGGAAGTCCCTTCTACCGGAGCCCATGTAATCCTCCTTACAGACAGTCTACCTTGCGGCGAGAGATTGATAGTAATCGCGCAGGATATAATACGCCTGTTTCTTTTCGCCGCGGTCACTGAGCAATCCTTTGCGATTGTAGTAATCCTGAATGCCGGCGAGGGGACGGCGGGGGCAGCGGAAGTCCATCAGGATCCAGGCAGTCATGCCCTGCAGGAACGGGATCTTGCGGAGCATGGGGATCTGGTGGCGGTAGACATTGGCCTGGAACTCTTCGGTCCAGGCGGTGTCTTCGTCGCCGTGGCGGCCGAAGGGCGCTTCGCCGCCAAACTCGCTGACCACCATGGGCTTGTCGTAGACGGTCTTGAAGACGATGTTGTCGGCCTTCGAAGGAGGGCCGTCGTACCAGCCGATGTACTCATTGCAGCCGAGCACATCCAGGTACTGGCCGAGTGGATCGTCAACCGTGATGGTGGTGGGGTCCGAGTAGTGCACGAGCGTAGCGGCCGTGATGAGGCGGGTGGAATCCAACTCGCGCGCCTTGGCGGCCATGGAGGCGAGGAACTTGAGGCGGGCATCGCCGAGCGGCGTTTCATTGGCCATGGACCAGAAAACGATAGAAGCGCGGTTGTGGTCGCGCGTAATCATTTCAGTGAGCTGCCGTTCGGCGTTGGCATAGGCGGCGGGGTTCTCCCACTGGATGGCCCAGTAGACGGGCACTTCAGACCATACCAGCAGGCCCAGTTGGTCGGCCATGCGGGTCATGACTTCATCGTGGGGGTAATGCGCCAGGCGGACGAAGTTGCAACCCAGTTCCTTGGCCCAGGTGAGGAGCACGCGGGCATCGGCTTCCGAAAAAACGCGGCCAGCTCGAAAGGGGGCTTCGGCGTGGATGGAAACGCCGCGCAGGAAGACGGGCTTGCCGTTGAGCAGGATTTTCTGGCCGGCGGTTTCGATTGTGCGGAAGCCGATTCGCTCCTGGACACGGTCGGACTCGGCCTCGACGGAGACATCGTAAAGCTTGGGGCTTTCCGGCGACCACGGAGTGAGGGTGGCGTTGAACGCGAAGCGCGCGTATCCGTTCGCATCGGTATCGACGGTGCTGGATGCGCCGGATTCCGGGACGCGGATGGAGACCCGCTGGCGCTTCCGGGGACCATCGAGCCGCACCCATCCCGCGATGCGGTTGAGCGATCGCTTCTCAAGCTGCACGAAGTAATCCTGAATGAAGGTTTCGGGGACGTCGATCAGCTTCACGTCGCGGGTGAGTCCGCCGTAGTTCCACCAGTCGGTCATGGCGGGGGGGACGGCGTCGGCGTGGCGCTGATCGTCGACCTTGACGATTAC
>JBEKPZ010000007.1:0-67176 GCA_049520215.1 Bryobacteraceae bacterium
GCGTTCAGCACGCCCTGGTTCAGCTCGGCGATCTGGTTGCGGTAGCTGTTGGCCACCGACAACCCGGCGGCGTCGTCGGCCGAGGAGTTGATGCGGTAGCCGGAGGTCAACTGCTGAATGGTATTGCTTTGAAACTGGTTGTTGACATTGAGGTTCTGCTGCGCGAGCAAGGAATCGATATTGGTTTGAATGGAAATCATTGGATAATCCTTATTTTCGAGACTTACCGGCGTCTTGCCGGGGCGGCGGCTCTAGCTGCCGCCGGTTTTTATATCGGCGGAATGGCAATTTCTACTTAGGGACACATGCATAGAACCGGAGTCCCGGACCGCGCACCCGCTCCTAAAGTTGTCGGCCCTTGCGCCGATAAGGTAACCGGGAGCCACAGAGGTCCCGGACCGGGCCCTCCCCGGCCTGGGATGCGCCTTTCCGGGAAAGAGAGGAATCATGAGCAGCGCCGCTTCTTCGTTAGGCAGCAGCACTACCGGGACAAACTATTTCACCGGCATGAGCACGTTTTCGTCGTCACTGAACAGCGAGATCTCGCAGGAAGTGCAGATCGCGTCGCTCCCCTACCAACTGCTCGAAGACGACGTTGCCAACATGACCAGCCAGTCCAACGAACTCGAAACGCTGGACGGCGACGTCGCGGCGGTGCAGACCGCCGTCTCCGGTCTGAGCTCGGCGGCCGGCAGCATGCTGTCGGCGAGCGTGTCGAACGGCTCGGTGGCTACGGCCACGGTGGGCAGCGGCGCCATCGAGGGCAGCTATACGCTGGCAGTCACCAGCCTGGGATCTTACAGCGACGCCCTCAGCAACGCGGACCTGCCCACGGTGACGGATCCGACTTCGCAGAACATCAGCTCGAGCGGCAGCTATACGCTCACCGTGGGCACCGCCACCACTTCCCTCTCCTACTCGGGGGGAAACCTGAACGGGCTGGCGCAGGCCATCAACGACGCCGGTGCGGGGGTCCAAGCCACGGTGGTCGATGTGGGCAGTAATTCCTCGCCGAGCTACGTCCTCTCGCTGCAGAGCGGTCAACTGGGTCCGGTGACCATGCAATTGTACGACGGGAGCCAGGATCTCCTGACGGCCAGCGGCGACCCCGGCACCCTGGCGCAGTACAGCGTCAACGGCCAGTCCATCCAAACCGATTCGGACACGGTAACTCTGGCGCCCGGTCTCACGGTCCAGTTGACGGGCACCGATAGCGGCGCTTCGACCACCGTTACCGTGGCGGCTGACCCTTCCGGCATCGGCAATGCCTTGCAGTCCATGGTGACCGCATACAACGCCGCGATGACCGAGCTCGGCAACAACCGCGGGCAAGCGGCCGGCGCGCTGGATGGCCAGAGCATCGTTTACGAGCTCACCGACGGCTTGCAAGGACTCGCCAATTACTCCACCGGAGACGGCGCCGTCAACTCGCTGGCCACCCTGGGAGTGACCTTTAACGATACCACCGGACAGTTGTCGTTCGATCAGAGCACCTTCGATTCCGCCACCAGCGGCCAGACCGACGCGCTGACGCAGTTTCTGGGCTCGGCCACCGGCGGCGGGTTTCTGGAGGCGGCCGCCAATACCCTGACCGGCCTCGTAGATCCCACCACCGGTGTGCTCACCAACGAAATCAGCACCGTGGGAGCGAGCATCACCAGCACGAACACGCAGATCGCCGGCGAGCAGGCCCAGGTGAGCCAACTACAGACCAGTCTCACGCAGCAGATGGCGGCGGCGGACGCCATGATCTACCAACTGCAGCAGCAGGCTACCCAGATGCAAGGCATTTTCACGGCCGAGCAGGACAGCGAGATCGAGAGCGCCAGCGTATGAAATCCGGGGAAGCGGAACTGGACGTCCTGGCGGGCCGTCTGCGGGCGCGGGTTGCCGAAAGGCGGTACGGAGAGGCGCAACTCGCTCTCCAGGAGTACTGCCGGATTCTGCGGAAAACGGCGGCCGGCCTACCGCCCGGCGATCCCCGCCTCGGCCTGCTGGAAGACCAATGGCGGCGGCTGCGAAAGGAGACGCGGCGGCGGGTGCTGGCGGGGCGGGCGCATGCCGCGGCGCGGTTGGCGCGGCTGCCCAAGGTTCTCCCGCTCTACCGTGAGCCCAGCCTGCCACGCCACACCTGGGAGTATTCAGGCTAAGCGGGTTTGGCACTGCTATTGCTCTTGAGGCCAGCGTATGGTTACGACTCAAACTCCCCCACAGCGCTGCGACACCCGGTACTTCGGACCGGTCGACTACGACGAGCAATCCGTGATGCTATTCCCGGAGGGTATCCCTGCTTTCGAGCAGGAGCAGCGCTTTCTGGCACTGCGCCAGCCGATCAACGAACCGCTGGTTTTCCTGCAGAGCCTGGCGAACCCGAACCTCTGCTTCGCCACGCTGCCGGCGCTTTCCGCTTGCCCCGGTTACCAACTGAGCATGACGCCGGAGGATCTGGAGGCGCTGGGGCTGGAAGCGGGCCGGCAACCGGTGATCGGCCGCGATGTGCTGTGCCTGGCGATCCTTTCCCTTGAAGAGAATGCGCCCCCTACGGTCAATCTGCTGGCGCCCATCGTGGTGAATCTCCACACGCTGTGCGGCCGGCAGGCGATCCAAACGGATTCTCCCTACTCCCATCGGGAGGTGTTGCCGCTGCGCGAGGCCGCATGCTCGTAATGCGGCGGCGGGCTGGGGAATCGATTCTGATTGGCGAAGATATTGAGATCCAGATCATCCATATTGGAGAGTCCCGCATCAAGATCGGGATTACCGCGCCCAAGTCGGTGCCAGTCAGTATGAAAGAGGTCAAGCTGGTCGGACAGGAGAACCTGGCGGCGGCTCAACTGCGGTCGGTGGCCGCGCTGCGCAACCTGTTAGACCGGCTGATCGAGGGCCCCATGGGCGGCGAAAAATGAGCGCGCGGCAAAAACTTGCCTGGCTGGGGTTGTGGTTGGGGCAGGCTGCGTGGGTGGCGGCGGCCCAGTCTCCGCAGGAGGCGGCGCGTCAGGCCATGGAGGCCTCCATTGCCCGCCAGAGGCAGGCGGTGGCGGCCATGCAGATTCCCATCGAGAGGCAGCGCGCGGCGGTGGCGGCGGCGCGCGCGGACTCGGGCGGCGGCGCGGCCGGACAGGCTCCCCCGGCGCCCTTCTTCACGCTTTCCTGGCCCGCCCTGGGTGTGGAATGCGATCCGTTGCCCGAGATCGAGCTGACTCCGCTGATCCAGCAGGCTGCACAGCGCGAGGGATTGGACGCTAACCTGTTGCGGGCGGTCGCCCGGCAGGAGTCCGGATTCCGATCCTGCGCCGTTTCGCAAAAGGGCGCCATGGGACTGATGCAGTTGATGCCGGCCACGGCCCTGGAATTGGGCGTGCGCGATCCCTTCGATCCGGCCGAGAGCCTGTCGTCCGGCGCCCACCTTCTGAAGCAACTGCTGGCGCGTTTTGGCGGCGACACGGCGCTGGCGCTGGGTGCTTACAATGCCGGACCAAACCGGGTGGAGGAGAGCGGCGGGGTGCCCCAGATTCCGGAGACGATTCGTTACGTACAGCAGATTCTGAGCCAGCTTCCCATACCCTAAACAAGCGAAGGCCGCACATTCTCCGGCGCGCGCCCGATAAGATCGGCGTGGGAGCTTTTTGGGCAGACGCGGAAAATCTTTTTGAAACGGCTCGCCAAGCCTCCGGATCGCCGGATTGCGACTGGGCCATCCTGATCGGCCCCCAAGGCGAAATCCGCATGCTGGACGCCGCCGGCTGGGCCCTCCCCAGTTTGCTGGCCCAGCATGGCGCAGAAACCGCGTATCGGATCACCCGGGAGGGCGGCCGCGTGTGCCTGGAAGGGCGCCGCGGATTCCAGACTTGCCTGCTCCGGAGCGAATCGCCGGCCGCCGCCGCCCGGCACCTGCTGGCCAGCCATTGTCTCCCGTCCACCGCCTGGTGCCCGCCCCGCCCCGCGTTGCTGGCGGAAGCCGCTCCCGCACCGCCTGCCGAGGAAACATGCAGAATGTTTGCATGATCGGACTGGATGCGCAAGAAGTCCAGTGGCTGCGCCTGGTGATCGCCTTGCTGCGGCACCCGGATCCGGTGGTGGGAGAGGTCGCCCGCGAAGCGCTGCGGTATCTGGAGGATGTCGTGGCCCGCGCGAATCCGTCGCGGCACACCGGCTGACTGGATCGCAACTGGGGCGCCAGCCGCGCCCGGCAGTGGAGCGTGGAGATGGCCGGCTTACCCAGGCCGCTTTGCGACGATTCTCGTGGAGCGCCAATGCGACTTCCATCCGCTGGATGCCAACTGCGATGCCGGGCCCGACACTACCGGCTTCGCCGGACGCTCGACTCCAGTTTCGATCGCCCTCGGCAGCCGTTGGCCAATGAGTTCTCCGATGCGCCGCTCCCCTGTAGCGGCCCGTGGCAGATACCTCGACCAGGATTACCGCGTGGGAGTAGCTGAAGCCCCTCGGCATCGCCGCCGGCGCGGGTGCCCCGGTTTGCGGCGCGATGAGATCCGGAGCCGCGCGCCAAGCGCCGGATGGAAAGGATCCGCGCTCTCGCCACCATGGGCCTCGCGGTTGCCGCTTAATTAATAGCGCATGGCGAGGAGAGCAGTCCCATGCGGGCTGCCATCCCGGCTTAATCTTAATCGGCGCGGCGGTTCCACCGGGCAAGGAAAGACTCCGCGGCAACGCTCTCCATCTCCCGGTCCGCCGCTCTGCGCCATTCCGCATGGCGGCGCTGTTCGAGTTTCTCCAGCAGACGGCACTGGCGCTGAGCTTCCAGCAGTCTCTGTCTCTGCGCGGCCCCCTGCCGTTCGGCGGCCGCCCGCCGCAGCGCCAGCGCCTGCAATTCCGCGATCAAGCGCTGGCGGTAGGCCGCCAGAGCCCAAAGGTCGCCCGCCTCGACCGCCGCGGACTGGCACACGGCCCCCTCCGCCCGGCTTTTCACCAGATCGAGCCGGGCCGCCGCCAACGCCATTTCCGCGAGGCGGGCGGCCAACTGCCGCAGCTTGTTCCGTTCCAATTCCAGTTGTGTTCTGCGCCATTCGAGGGCCTGGCGCAAGGGGAATTCGAAAGCCGGCATAGGGCGCTCCTTAGCCCAGCGCGGCGGCTATCCGGGCGAGTTGGCCCAGAGTTTCCGTGCGGCTCGATTCCACACCCGGCGCCTGCTGCAGGAATTCCAGAATCTGCGGCCGCGCCTGGATGGCCGCGTCCAACTGCGGGTTCGAGCCGGAAACATAAGCGCCCAACTGGATGAGGTCCTCGGCCTGGCGATACACCGCCAGCGCCTGCCGTACGGCGCGGGCATGCGCACCCTGCCCGGGCGACGCCAATTGGGATTCCAGGCGGCTCACCGACTGCAGAATATCGATGGCCGGATAATGACTGGCGGCGGCCAGTTGCCGGGAGAGCACAATGTGTCCGTCCAGAATGGCGCGCGCCGCGTCGCAGATGGGCTCGCTGAAATCGTCCCCCTCCACCAGCACGGTGAAGAAACCGGTGATGGACCCGCGCGGGAAGTTGCCGGCTCTCTCGAAGACCCTGGGCAGCAGGGCGAACACCGATGGGGTGTACCCCTTCTGGGCCGGCGGCTCCCCGGCCGCCAGGCCGATCTCCCGCTGGGCCATGGCCAGCCGCGTGACCGAATCCATGACCAGCAACACGTTGGCGCCCTGGTCGCGGAAGTACTCGGCGATGGCCAGGGAGGTGAAGCAGGCCCTCACCCGCAGCGGCGCGGGACGGTCCGAAGTGGCCACTACCACCACGGCCCGCCGCATCCCCTCCGCCCCCATCTCGTGCTCCAGGAAGGCGCGCACTTCGCGGTTGCGCTCCCCCACCAGCGCGATCACCGCGATATCCGCCGAGTGGTGGCGCGCCATGGAGCCCAACAGCGTGCTTTTGCCCACCCCGCTGCCGCCAAAGATGCCGATGCGCTGGCCCTGCCCCACCGGCAGCAGGCCATCGATGGCGCGCAGGCCGGTCTCGAGCGGCCGGGTGATGTGCTCCCGGTCGAGCGGGCCCGGCGCGGCGCTATACAGGCTGTAAGCGGCGTGGGCCTCGATGCGCGGCCCGTGGTCGATCGGGTGGCCGAATCCATCGAGCACGCGGCCGGCCAGGGCGGGCCCCACGGCCACGCGCGCCGCGTCGGTGCGCGCCACCACGCGGTTGCCCAACTCGATGCCTCCGGTTTCCTCCAGGGGCATTGACAGCACGCGGCCGTCGCGGAAGCCGATCACCTGGCTGCGCACGCTCCGTCCGCCGGAGGCCGAGATCTCGCAGAAGTCGCCGATGGCCGCCGCCGGACCCGCGGATGCGATCAGCAAACCGGCCATCTCCACCACTTCGCCTACGTGCAGCATGGGTTCGAGATCGTCGAGAGCCGCCAGGCAAGGGCTGAGGATGCCGGCCACCATCATCTCTCCGGCAAGCGGTCGGCCAGGCCGCGCCCGATCTCGGAAAGCTGGGTTTCGAGCGATGCGTCCAGCTTGCCGCGCGCCGTCTCGACCAGGATGGCGCCGCGCTCCAGGGTGGTGTCGGCGATCACGGCGAGGCCGCCGCGGCCCTCGCGCGCCAGCGCCTGGCGGACGCCCGGCTCCAGTTCCGGATGGATGCGCAGGCGGCAGATCTCCTGCGCCGGCATTTTTTGCAGGGCGCTCGAGACCAGGCCCTCCAAAGCGCCGGGATCGACCGTTAACTCGCGGTGCAGGATGCGGCGCGCGATCCCCACCGACAGGCGCACCAGGTCGGCGGCGGCCTCGCGCACGATTTGCGGGCGCAACCCGGCGATTTCCTGGATGCCGCGCGCCAGTTTCTCCAGCGCCGGCTGCAACTCGGCGGCGGCCGCGGCGCGCCCCGCGGCTTCTCCCTCCCGGTGGCCGGTCTCGCGCGCCTCGCGCGCTTCGCGCGCGATCTGCCGCTCCAGTTGGGCGATGCGGCGGGCATCCCGCCCGGCTTGGCCGCCGGCGTCGCCAGCGCCGCCCGCAGCCGCGCCGGGCGCCTGGTCCGGTCCGCCCGCCGCGGGCCAATTCCAGCGCGGCACCGCGGCCCCCTCCGCGCCGCTCAAAATCTTAGACAACATATTGTTCGCCGCCGGCGCCCTTCAGGTTGATGGTGCCGTCGCTCTCCAACTGCCGCACCACGCCGATGATCTGCTGCTGCGCGGCTTCGACCTCCTTGATCTTCACCGGGCCCATGGCGTCCATGTCTTCCAGCAGCATCTCGGCGCCGCGCTGCGAAAGACAGGCCACGAAGTGTTTGCGCACCTGCTCGCTGGTGCCCTTGAGCGCCAGCGTCAGGATCTTGCGGTCCACCTTGGTCAAGACCTCCTTGAGGCTGTTGCCTTCCAGCAGCAGCATGTCCTCGAACACGAACATGAGGTGCCGGATGGTGTCGGCCAGTGCGGCATTCTCCTTCTCGATGGATTCCAGGATCTCCTTGCTGGCGCCCGATTCCAGGCGGTTGAACATCTCCGAGACCGCCCGCACGCCGCCATACGATTCCCGGCTGAAATCGCCCAGCGCCTGCAGTTTCTGTCCGATCACGGCGGCGATCTTGTGGATGATTTCGGGCGAGATCTGATCCAGGTGCGCCATGCGCAGCGCCACGTCCGCGCGAATCTGGGCGGGCAGCGAGAACAGCAGCGCGGCGGCCTGCGACGAGCTGAGGTGCGAGAGGATGAAAGCGATGGTCTGGGGATGCTCGCTGTGGATGAATTTTGCCAGTTGCTGGGGGTCGGCTTTTTGCAGCGCGTCGAAGGCGGCGGTGTCGTTGCCCAGGGTCTTCACCAGCCGGTCCACCAGCTTGCGGGCGGCCTCCGGCCCGAAAGCGCTCACCAGCAATTTACGGGCGTAGTCGATGCCGCCGCGGGAAACGTACTCCCGCGCCATGCACATCTGGTAGAACTCTTCGAGCACCGCCTCGCCTTCCTCGTTGGGGATGGTCGAGATGCGGGCCACCTCCCGCGAGACGCTTTGGATCTCTTCCTCGGACAACTCCCGCATGAGCTGCGCGCTGGCTTCTTCGCCCAGCAGCACGATCAGCATGGCGGCCTTGCGCAAGCCGGAAATCAGCTCGTTACGCTTAATGTTGGCAATCATCGCGTTGGGTTCCGGCCCGGCGGCCGCCTTCAGGCTTTTTCATGCAGCCATGTCCGCAGAATCTGCACCTGGACGACGGGGTCTTTCTTGAGGCTCTCCCGCAGGTACTTGGTTAACGCCTCTTTTTTCTTGGTGCCTTGGGTGGGCGTTTTGATGGCGTCGAGCGCCTCGGCTTCCAGGCGTGCCTGCGTCTCGGCCTGGTCGCCCAGGTGGGCCTGGATCTTCTTTTCCACGGAATCGCCGGCCACCGCGGGCACGCTCTGGGCGCCCGGCGGCAAGGCCGTGCGCGCCGCGGCGGAGCCTCCCGGCCGGCGCCGGAGCAGGCGCAGCCCCACCCCCGCCAGCACCAGAAGAAGGATGGCGCCGCCGGCCGCGGCGCCCATTCCCCGGGGACTGCGCAGCCATGCCGGCAGCGGGCTAGAGGGCGGCGCGGGCGCGGCAACCGGGGCCGCTCCGGACGGGGGCTCGCTGCGCAGCGTGGCCTCGAACGGCAGCGTCTCCACGATCAATTGGTCGCCGCGATCGGCCTTCAGGCTGATGACTCCGGCCACCAGGTCGCGGATGGTCTTCAACTTCTCCGCCGAAGGCGGGACCAGGACCTGTTGCAGATGCGGAGCTTTGCCTTCCCAGCGCACTTCCTGGTCCAGCAGCAGCGAGACCGAAATCCGCTTCAATTCGCCCTGCGGCAGCTTCACCCGGCGCACCACGCGACTGGACTGGTAGTTGATTTCCTCGGTCCGCCGCGAGGCGGCCGAGTTCCCCCCGCCCGGGCGGGCCGGAGGACGGGGCAGATTGGAGGCCGTGCCGGGCACGCCTCCGGCCATAGCCCCCGGCGCTACGTCCTCGCTCTTCTGCGAGCTGACCATGACCGAGCGGGCCGGATCGAAACTCTCTTCGCTCTGCTCGCCGCTCGAAAAATCGCACTCGGCCGAAACCGACGCCCGGAAGCGGTCGGCGCCCAGCAGCGGCTCGAGCGTGGACTGGATCTTGGCTAACAGGCTCTTCTCCACCATCTCGCGGTATTCGAGATTGGCTTGCGATCCCTCCAGCCCGTCGCCGCCGGCCGAGCTGCGCGGGCGGTTAAGAAGGTTGCCGCGGGTGTCCACCACCGCGACGGATTCCGGCGCCAGGCCCTCCACGGCGCTGGCCAGCAGGTTGCAGACGGCCATCACGTTTTGGGCCGAAAGCTGGGCGCCTGGGCGCAGCCCCAGCACCACGCTGGCCTTGGCCGGCTGGCGGGCTTCCAGGTAGACGGATTCCTTGGGGAAGGTCAGATGCACGCGGGCCCGCTCCACTGCCGCCAGCGAGACGATGGAACGCTCCAACTCGCCCTCCAGGGCCCGGCGGTAGTTGACGTGTTCGGCGAAGTCGGTCAACCCGAAGCTGGTCTTGTCGAATAGTTCAAAACCCATGCGGCCGCTCTTGGGCAAGCCGCCGGCGGCCAGTTGCAGGCGCAGTTCGGCCAGCCTCGCCGAGGGCGCCAGCACCGTCGAGCCGTTCTCGGAAAGCCGGAATTCCGTGCCGGTTTCCTTGAGCTTCTGGACCACCGCGCCGGCGTCCTCGGCGGCCAACCCGGTGTAGAGCGGGCGGAAGTCCGCCTCGCGCCGCCATTGCGCGAATCCGAATAGGGCGGCGGCTACCAGTACCGCGGCGGCCGCGATGCTGAATTTTTGCGCCATCGAGAGACGCGCCAGAAGCTTTCTCATCTGTTCCATGCCAGATCCCCGTTAGACCTGCATCTGCATGACCGCCTGATAGGCCGAGACAACCTTATTGCGGATTTGCAGGAACGTTTCAAAGGCCAATTCCGCGCGCTGCGTGGCCAGCGCCACGGTGTGCACTTCCTCGCCATCGCCGGCCAGAAAGCGCTGCGCGGTTTGGGCCGCATCGCCGCGCAGTCGCTCGACGCCGCCGATGGCATGGGCCAGCAGCGACTGAAAATCGCCAGCGCCGCCGGCCGGGCCGCCGGTGAGGGGCGCGCGCAGATCCGGCAAGGGCACGCCGCGAATGGGTGAAATCGGTGAAGACATACGTATTTCCCGGCTTTCACTTGAACAGATCGATGGAACGCATGATCATGTCCTTGACCGCGGAGATGGCCGCCACGTTGGCCTCGAAGCCGCGCGCCGCGCCGGTCAGATCCACCATGTCTTCGGCCGGATTGAGGCGCGGATACGCCACGTAGCCGTCCGGGCCAGCGTCGGGATGGCCCGGCAGGTAGCGCCGCTCCGGATCGCGCTGGTCCACGCTGACCTCCGCGACCGCCACCCCTTCGGCGAGATGCGACTCGAATAACGACGCAAAAGAAGCGGCCATGGGCTGGGAGGCGAAGACTGCATCCTTGCGGCGGTAGGGGCCGCCCTCGGGAGTGCGCGTGGTTTCGGCGTTGGCCAGGTTCTCGACCAGCAACTCCGCGCGGGTGCGCTCGGCCGCCATGCCCGACGCGCTGACCGCGATGGCCGAAAACAGGCTCATGAATTGCTCCCGCTCTGCAGCGCCGCCCGGATCGACTGCACCTCGCTGCGCACCAGGTTGGACGCCAGATTGAAACGCATATCGTTCTCCGCCAGCAGCCGGGCCTCCCGGTCCAGGCTGACGTTGTTGCCGTCGTTCTTCGCCGGCAACCCGGCGACTTCGAAGGATGCCGGGACCCCACCGCCCAGAGCCGACCGGAACTCCGACTGGAAGTCGATGTCCTTGGTTTTATACCCGGGCGTGTCGGCATTGGCGATGTTGGAGGCCACCACCTTCTGGCGGGCGCTCAGCAGATCCATATATCGTTCCAAGGTGTCCGACAGACGGCTTAGCATGCCACCTTCCCAGAAGCAACCGGAGTTCCACGGCTAAGTGCGGCAAATTGAGGGGCGGCCAAGACCAGCGCCGCCAAGATCGCGTCGCCGGCGCAAGAATCCTGGCGCCCGGCGCGGGCGATTGGGCGGACCAGGCGAGGCACCGGCCGCGCCGCAACCGCCGCGCGCGGGATGGGCGGGCCATAGGGGGGCGGAGGCTGGCCCCTGGGGGCGGGTCCAGCCAGGCTGCGGGTCAAAGAATGGAGCCGATCTTTTCCTGGATCTGTTCGGCGGTGAAGGGTTTTCGGATATACGCGGCCGAGCCCAGCCGGATCGCCTGGCCGACCTTTTCTTCGCCGCCTTCGGTGGTGATCATCACCACCGGAAGGGATCGCCACTGTTCGTTGCCCTTCAACTCCGCCAGCAGGCCCAGGCCGTCCAGGTTGGGCATATTGATGTCCGACAGGACCAGATTGAGGGGATGGTTCCGGACGATGTCCAGAGCTTCGAGGCCGTCGCGGGCCTCGAAGATCTCGCCGATCGCCAGGGCGGTTTGCCGCAGCACGCGGATTAGAATCTTCCGGATCGCGGTGGAATCGTCTACGACTAGAATGTTCAAAGCCATACTCCTTCTTACTATCGGTCGATTGCCGGGTTTCCTTTACATGCGCGGCCCGCGCCGGCCGCCCGCTCCCGATCCGTTCTTCCCGACCGGCGGCATAAAGATCCGCCAGGTTCCGCCGATAAGCATAAGGGACACACGCCATGATAGACCGGGATCAAATCGTCAGCCATATCCGCGCCGCCGCGGAGGAAGTCTTTGCGACCATGTTGGGCACCCAACTCCGTTTCGCGGAGTCTCACGGGGATAAAGGCTCCGCCGAGCCCATGGACGGCGTGATCTGCCTGATCGGAATGGCCGGCGCGTGGACCGGCACCGGCACCCTATCCTGCTCGCCCGAGTTCGCCTGCCGGATCGCCTCCCAGATGCTGATGGCGGAATACGCGGTGGTGGACGCCGACGTCCTGGACGCGGTGGCGGAGGTCGCCAACATGGTGCTGGGCAATGTGAAGACGGCGCTCGAGATCTCCCTCGGACCCATGGGAATGAGCATCCCGACGGCCATTTATGGCAAGAACTTCCTAGCCAAGAGCTTCGGCGACGAAACCTGGACCGTAGTGGTGTTCGACTGCGAGGGGCAGCGCCTGGAGGTCAAGTTGTTCCTGAAGCGGGCTCCCGCGGCGCCGGCCCAGGGTCCTGGAAGGCTCTGCACGCCGGTCTACCTGCGGGCCTGACCGAGGCGCCCGCGGCCCGGCCCGGCGGCCGGCCTTTCAAGACCCTATGGGCCGTTCGCCGGGCCGTTCACCGGCGCCCCGCCGCATCCGGTTCCGGGCCCAGGCCGCGCTCGTTGAGAATCACGATATCCACGCGGCGGTTATGCGCGCGTCCCTGTTCGCTATCGTTGGATTCGACCGGCGCCGTGTCGGCGTAACCGGCCACCGCCAGGCGCTCGGGCGGGATGTCGAAGCGGGCCGACAGCAACTCCAGCATGGCGATACTGCGCGCGGCCGAGAGTTCCCAGTTGTTGCGGAAGCGGGAGTTGTGAATGGGCACGGAATCGGTGTGCCCCTCCAGCCGCACCTGGCTGGGCAACAGGGCGATGGCCCGCGCGATTTTTTCGATGCTGGAATAGGTCCCCGGATACACGGCATCGCCGCCGGAGGCGAAGAAACCGGCCTCGCGCAAGCTGATCACCAGTCCGCGCCGGTCCATGGCGACCTGGATCTGGCCCCTTTCGATCTCCATCTTCAGGGCGGCGCGCAAGGAATTGAGGGAAGCGGCCAGATCGGGCGCCGGAGGCGCGTTCTGCGGGACGGCCGGCTGGGCCCCTCCCGGACCTTTCATCATGGCGTTGCCCTTGCCCTTTTCGTCCTTCGCGCCCCCCAGAATGGCGGCCATCACGACCTTCACCTGCCCCTCCTCAAGCGCCTTTTTGACGGACTCGGAGACGCGGGCGGCATTGCCGTGATCCGCTTGGGCCGAGGCGAACATCACCACGAAAAAAGCGAACAGCAAGGTGATGAAATCCGCATAGGAAACCAGCCAGCGCTCATGGTTGGCGTGTTGCTCGGCTTTTCGGCGGCGGCGCATGCGATCCGGCTTCAGTCCCCCGCGGCAGCTTCGGCGGGCTGGCCGGCGGCGCCCGCCCCCGGTTTTTTCCTGGGCGCCTTGCGGGGGGCGCGTGGGGGCGCATAGGCCTCCAGCTTGAGCCGGATCAGCTTGGGATTCAAACCTTCCGCGATTCCCAGCACGCCTTCGAGCATCAACTCGCGCAACTCGACGGCGGCCTGCATGCGGAAGCGGAGCTTGCTGCCGGCCGGAAGAAAGAATAAGTTCGCCGAGGCCACGCCGTAGACCGTGGCCACAAAGGCCACCGCGATTCCCCGGCCCACTTCGTCGATATTGGCCAGGTGCTTCATAACTTGCATCAGCCCCAGCACCGCGCCGATGATCCCGATGGTGGGGGCGTATCCGCCGGCCGCTTCATAAACCTTGGCTTCGGCTTCCCCGCGATGCTCTTCCAAGGCGATATCCAGCTCCATCATGCGGCGCAACTCCTGCAGGTCGGTCCCGTCCACCGCCAGGTTCAAAGCCTTGCGCAGAAAGGGGTCTTCAATGGACTCGGTATCGTCCTCCAGCGAGACGATGCCGTTCTTGCGGGCTTTGGTGGCGTAGCCGATGATCTGCTCGACGACGGCTTCGGGCGCGTGGGTGGGCTCGAAAAAAACCGTGGGCAGCTTGCCGGCGGCGCTGCGCAGAAGACCCATCGGGGTGGTCACCATGACCGCCCCCAGGGTGCCTCCCAGAACGATGATGGCGGCGGTCAACTGCGCGACATCCTTGACTTTGCCGTCTTCGAGCACCAGCCCTCCCAGGATGCCAACCAGCGCCAGGGCCAGGCCGCCCAGGGTCGCCAGGTCCGGCCGGCGCCCGGGCTTTTTCCCCCTGGAATCAGGAGCCGGCGCGGTTGTCTCGGTCTGTGCCATGTTCGATTCGATCTCCGCCGGCAACCACGGCCGCGTCCCCCGAGGCGTCCCGCCCTCCCGGGAGGGACGGGCCCAGGAGGGCGCCGCTATAGATGGCCTGGCGGAACTCCACCACCCGCCGGACTATCTCTTCGGCCGATTCCAGCACCACCAGCTTCTGCCCGGTGGTCAGACTGATCACCGTATCGGGGGTGACCTCGATCCATTCGATGAGGTCCGCGTTGAGCACCAGCGGCAGATGGTTGAGGCGCGTGAGGTGAATCATGCGCCCTCAATCCTTATCGGCCGCGGCAGCCGCAACCGGCCCGGTTTCGAGCAGAAAGCCGCGCTTCCGGCCGCTGGCGACGACCAGGCCGCGGAACCGCAGCTTGCCGTTGAGCAGACCGTCCAACGGCCGGCTCACGGGATAGTCGAGGATCAGCACGTCGCCTTCGATCAGGCGCAGCAGATCCCGCGCCAGCAGCCGGGGGCCGCGCAGACGCACGTCCAGGGCCAGCCGCGAGGGCCGGATGCGCGCCAGCATGGCCGCCTGTTCGGCCTCGGTCGACTGGGTGCGGCGCATGGACCACTGCTGGTCGAACTTCTGCCGCATCATTTTGGCGATGATGGACGGGACCGCGATGTTCATCATCCCCACGTTGTCCCCGATGCGGATTTCAATGCCCACCGCCACCACCGCTTCGGTGGGCGCCAGCACGCGCAGGAATTGAGGTTCGGTCTCGATCGTATGGATGGTGAACTCGATCGGGGCGACCGCTTGCCAGGCTTCCTTGAGATCGTTCAGGATGATGCGGAAAAGGCTGTCGAGCAGCTTCTGCTCGATCTCGGTGATCTCCCGCCGCAAAGCCGATGTGGACTTGCCATCGCCTCCCAACAGCACTTCCAGAATGGGGAAGACCAGCGCCGGGCTGAGCTCCAACAGTCCGTAGCCGTCGTAGGGCCGCAGCCCCAGGGAGAGCATGCACGTGGGCGACGGCAGCCCGTTCAGAAACTCCTCGCAGGAGAGTTGCTCGACGCTGACCAGGTTCACCAGCAGATAGGTGCGCAGATAGGCCGAGAGGCTGGAGACCAGATTGTGGACGAAGGTCTCATGCAGTTGGTGAATGGCGCGTAATTGGGACTTGGCGATGCGATCCGGGCGGCGGAAGTCGAAAGGCACCACCTTCCTGCCCGGGGTATCCTGCGTCTGCCCACCGGCCGCATTGTTGAACAGCGCGTCGATTTCCTGTTGCGATAAGGTGCGATTCACGCTAGGCCGTCCCGTTTAGTCTATCGGCAGGCGGGGATCGAGCTTTAGAGCGGGGAGCGCAGATTTGCCTGCGGGCGGCCGATGAGATGGTGGGGGAGCAGACGGTTCCCCGGAGCGGTTCATATGGATGTCGCACCCGTCAGCAGTCCGCAGCAGCTTCTCGCGGCCGTGCCCGACACCGCCAGCCCCAATTGGCTGGTGGAAAACCGGGACCTGATCCGCAGCGTCAAGAACATCGACGCCTCCGCACTCTTTGGCGAAGGCAGCGAACTGAGCTTCGCCCTGGATCGGGACACCAAGCGGCCGGTGGTGCGGGTGGTCAACCAGCAGACCGGCGAGATCCTATGGCAATCGCCGCCGGAGTATATGCTGCGTCTGGCGCAGACTATGGGCCTGCCGGGCGGCTAGCCGGCCGCGCAAGTCCGGGCGCATTCTCCCGATATGGAGGGTGAGGAGATACGATGCCGCCGCAAGATGCCTATCTGGAAAGCCAAGTTCTGACCGCCGACCCCATGGAGTTGGTACGCCTGCTTTATCGCGGCGCCGGCGACGCCGCCCGCAGCGCCAGCGCCCACCTGGCAGCCGGGCGTATCGCCGAGCGGTCGCGCCAAATCTCGAAGGCCCATGCTATTTTGTCGCAGTTGTCCGTCTCGCTCGACCATGCGCGCGGAGGCGCGCTCAGCCGCAGCCTGGCGGAGTTGTACGACTACATGCAACGCCGGTTGCTGGAGGCCAATCTGCGCCAGACCGCCGAACCGCTGTCGGAAGTGGAAAGCCTGTTGGCCACCCTGCTGGAAGGCTGGGATCAAATCCGCACCGCGCCCGAGCATGCCGCTCCCCAGGGCAACCCGCTTTGGCCGGCAGGCGCGGAGCCCTCCCCCGCATACGGCGGGTATCCCGCGGTCTTCGCGCCCGGCGCCGCGGCCGAGTATGCCTCGCAGAGTTGGAGCTTGTAACGGCAGCCGGGTGCCGGGGCGGTCCCCCGGCAAGCGCCCGCGGGATCTACTTGGCGCGCGCCGACAGGCTGGAGACGATCTGAGCGCTCAGGCCCAGGCCCCCGTTTTGTGCCAGAGCCTGCGCAAATTGCTCCTCAGCCAGGCCGGCCTGGGTGGCGCTTCCGGCGTCCTCTCCGCTTCCCAGCCAGCCGTCCTCGTCGCCGCGGGCCTCCTTGAGCAGTTGCGCGATCATAAGGGCTTCGAACTGCTTGGCCGCTTCCGCCAGAGTTTGCGGCGGACGCGCGGCGGGCGGTTCCACCGCCTCCACCGCCGCAGTTCCCAAGGTCACCGGCGCGCTCATCAGATCACCTCCAGTTCGGCTTCCAGCGCGCCGGCCGCGCGCAGGCTCTGCAGGATGGCAATCACGTCCCGCGGCGTCGAGCCGATGGCCGCCAGCGCACGCACCAACTCCTCCACCGTGGCGCCCCGCTGGAGCACCAGGTTGCGGGCAGGCTCCTCTTTGGCGTCCACGGCTATCTTGGCTACCGCGGCGGGACTGCCGGCGGTCCCGGCCGGCAGCGCCGGCGGCAAGATATCCAGACTGGTCTGGATCTCGACGGTCAGATTGCCGTGCAGGATGGCCACGGGAGAAATGTGTACGTCCCGGCCCATGACGATGGTGCCGGTGCGCTCGTTCACCACCACGCGGGCCGGCTGGTCCGCATCCACGGTGAGCATCTCCATCTCCGCGATGAAATCGATGGGGCGGGCGGCGTAAAACGAGGGAACCAGGACGCTCACCAGGGCCGAGTTTTCGGCGCGCGCCGGCAAGGCTCCCGCCGCGCCGTATTGGGCGTTGAGCGCCGCGGCAATGCGGGAGGCCGTGGTAAAATCCGCATACCGGAGTTGCAGATGCAGGACTCCCTGGAGCGCCAGCGCCGGCGCGGAGCGCTCCACGATGGCGCCGCCGGGCACGCGGCCCACCGTGGGATGATTCACGGTCCGGCTGCTGCCGGCGCGGCCCGCCGCGAACCCGCCGGTAACCACGCCGCCCTGGGCTACGGCATAAACCTGGCCGTCGGCGGCTTTCAGGGGCGTGAGGATCAGCAGGCCGCCCTGCAAATTAGCGGCGTCCCCGATGGCCGCCGCCACGGCATCCAGGCGGGTGCCCGGCTGCGCGAAAGGCGGTAGCGTGGCGGTGATCATGACGGCCGCGGTGTTTTTCACGATGAGCGTGGCTCCGGGAACCGAGACGCCCATGCGCTCCAGCATATTGGCCAGGCTTTGCGGCGAGAACAAGGTCATCTGCCGGTCCCCGGTCCCGGCCAGTCCCACCACCAGCCCGTAGCCGATGAGCTGGTTGTCGCGCACGCCTTCGATGCCCGCCAGATCCTTCAAGCGCGTGGCGCCCGGCGCGGGGGCCGCCAGCGCCGCCATACAGAAACCTATCCAACCTATCCATCGCATGGTCCCTCCAACTCTAGAACGGAAGCAGTCCCATCAGCAGCCGATACAGGATGAAGGGACGCTTGATGGCGTCCCCCACCACACCCTTGCCATTGACGGAGACCTCCAGTTGCGCGATCAGGTACGATTGGACCACGTTGTTCGGACCCAGATCCGCCGGCCGCACCACGCCGCGCACGGTGATGATTTGCTGTTCGGAACTGACGCGGATCTCCTTGACTCCTTCCACTACCAGATAACCGTTGGGCAGCACGTGCACCACGCGCGTGCCCAGCGTAGTGGAGATCACCGTGGTGCGGCCGATGGTGCCGGCTCCCTTCAACTCCTGGTCGCCGGTTGTGCCCAGCAGGTTGGCCAGCGCGCCGGTGGCCTTGGTCAGCCCGCCCAGAGCCGTTACGGAGGCCGAGGCGCTCGAAGTGCGCGAGGTTTGCACATTGCCGGTGCTCACCGCGGAGGCATTCTCCGCCACCAGCACGGTGACCGCGTCGTTCACCCGGCTGGCCCGCAGGTCGCGCGCCAGGTCGTTGAACAGGGCTGCCGACGACCACAGCGAGCCGGGCGAAGCGTCGTTGTTGGCGCGCGCCGCCGCGGTGGCCTCCGCTACGTAACGTTCCAGCGCGGATGCCTGCGGCGGCGCCGGCGCCTTCTTCTTGGCTCCCGCCCAGGCGGGGACCGGCGCCGCAGCCAGAGCCAGCAGCGCCAGCAGCGGTCCCGATCTCATCGGTTGCCTCCCTCGTCCGGGGCTATTTCTCCCTGGTCCGCCGCCACGATCACGCGTCCGCGGTCCACGACCGTAGCGCGCAGGATCGTGCCATTGGCGGGATTGCGTACCCCGACGACGTCGCCCCGCTTCCCGGACGACTGCGCCTCCCCTTCCAGCAGCAGCCGCGCCCGGCCGCTCCGGATTTCCACCCGCACGCGCTCGCCGCGCACCACCTCGGCCGGGGAATCCAGCCACTGCGCCTCGATGGCCGCGCCCGCCGCAATCGGCCGCCGCGGCACCCGGCCCACGACTTGGGACAGGTCCGGCAGCCCGGACGGCCCTTCATAGGGTTCCTCGCGCAGTTGGCAGCGCTCGATGGGCCGGCCCGGCGCCAGCGCCTCGGCGGCGATGGCGCGCTTTCCCGAAACCTCGATGCGCGCCTTGGCCCAAACCGGAAAATCGTCCCGGCCGGGCGCGGATACCACGCCGCGCCAGAGCGGCGCGGACCCCCCGGCCTGCTCCGGCGGCGGCGCGGAGAGCGGAAAGCGCAATTCGCCGGGCGGGATGGGTTGACGGCTGAAGTCCACTACCTCAATGCGCGCCGCCGGCATGGCTGCGCGCAGGGCGGCCGCCACGCGCTCGCCCGAGAGCGTCTCCACGGGCCGCACGAAACAGGCTTCGAGGCCCGCTTCGACGGACAGTCCGTAGCGCCGCGCCAGGCGCGCCAACTCCGCCGCGCCGTAGGTGCGGCGCGCCCCCGCGGCGGCGGCCGAACCCAAATCCAACTCGGGCGCGAGCCCCGCGAAGGCCGGCACCGCGCGGGCCATGTCACCCGCCCGGATGCGCTCGCCCAAAACCGGCAGGCATTGGGCGCCCGCCGCGGCCAGCGCGGCAAGCGCCAGGAATAGCATCCGCCGGATCATTGCTGCACCAGGCCGTTGGCCTCCTGGTACATCTCGTTGGCGGCCGTGACCACTTTGGAATTGGCTTCGTAGGCCCGCTGGGCGACGATCAGGTTGACCATTTCCTGGACTACGCTGACGTTGGACTGTTCGGTATATCCCTGCAGCAACGCGCCCATGCCCTGGGCCCCGCCGGGTGTGCCCGTGGTCGCCGCGCCGGAAGCTTCCGTGGGCGTGTACAGATTGCCGCCGATGGTGCTCAAGCCCGCCGGATTCTGGAAATTGGCAAGCTGGATCTGGCCGGCCACCTGGGCCGCGGTCTGGTTCGGCTGGGTGAAGCTCACCGTGCCGTCGCCGGCAATGGTGATGGATTGGGCATCCGACGGAATAGTGATCTGGGGCTGCACGGGATTGCCGCTGGCGGTCACTACATTGCCATTCTGGTCGAGCTGAAACTCTCCGTCGCGGGTGTAGGCCAACTGTCCGTTGGGCTGCAGGACTTGAAAGAAGCCGGGCCCCTGGATGGCCACATCCAGCGGGTTATCGGTCTCCGAGGCGCTGCCCGGCGTGAAGATAATCTCGTTGCCCGAAGGCCGCGTGCCGAGCCCCAGTTGCAGCCCGGCGGGAACCACGGTCTGCTGGCTGGCGGAAGCCCCCGGCTGCAGCAGGTTCTGGTAGAGCAGGTCCTGAAATTGAACCCGCCGCGCCTTGTATCCGTTGGTGTTGGCGTTGGCCAGGTTGTTGGCGATGTTGTCTACGTTCATCTGTTGCGCCGTCATCCCGCTGGCGGCGCTGAAAAGCGCTCGCATCATAATTGCTCCTTCCCCGCGGGCCTTAAGAGGCCACCCGGGCTACCTCTTCGACGGCCTCGCGATTCATCTGCGATCCCAGCGTGGCGGCCTTCTGCAGCATTTCAAACTGGCGCATGACCGCCACCAGGCGCACGGCCGATTCCGCGGCGCCGACATTGGAACTCTCCAGTTTGCCCTGTTCGACTACGGCTCCGGATGCCGGCTGGGAAGCCGCCGCGCTGCGAAAATAGCTGGCCCCCTGCTTGACCAGCGAACCGGTATCGGAGAAGTCCGCTATCTCGAGCTGGCCCAGGACCTGGCCGCTCTGGCTCACTGTGCCGTCAGGCGCCACCTCCAGATCGCCGGACGGTTGGACGGCCAGGTTCGCGCCGGATACCGTCCGCACCGCGTACCCCTCGGGGGTAACCAGCGCTCCGCCGGGGGATACCCGAAAACTCCCGTTGCGCGTGAACAGGCTTCCGGAAGGCCCATCCACGGCGAAGAAGCCTCTGCCGGAAAGCGCCAGATCCGAGGGGCTGCCGGTCTCGCGCAGCGTGCCTTGCGAGAAATCGGTCCAGGGCCGCTCGATAACCGGCAGCGTGGCCGCCGATGCGTCCTGCCGGCCGCTGGCTTCCGCGGACACATAGAGGTTATAGAACTCGCGGTCGGTCTTGTAGCCGCCGGTTTCCGTGTTGGACAGATTGTTCGCCAGCATGTCCAGCGACTCCATGCGGGCCCGCATGCCGCCGGCCGCCGAGATCGTCAGGGTATCCATGGCATCTTCCCAGCAGCGTCTTGTGCAAGCGGGGAGCCGAAGGGTGGCCCCACAAAAAGAAAGGTTTGCCGTCCCGTGCCAGGACAAGTTCCCGGCGGAAACGGCCCCAGCGCCAAGATCTTGGCGGCAGCCCGGCGCGCAACTGCTTGGAATCCAGCGCAGCGCTTTGGCTCCCGGAGTGCATTTGTGCGGGACGTGATCGCCGCCTCTTCAGCATTACCGGGCTCCTCCGGCGCCAATACCGCGATGGCCGGCGGCGGGGCGGCCATGGGCGCAGGAACGGCGCTGGCGGCAGTGGCGGGCGGCGGTTTCCGGTCGTTTCTGGATGGCTGCCTGGACCGCGGCGTGGACGAAACCCCCGCGCCAGAGCAACACCCGGCGTCCAGCGGGAAAAAACAAAGCTCCGGCATGGCGGTTCCCACTTGCCTGCCAGTTCCGGCAGCCGCGACCGCCCTCCGGACGCCCGGCTTCGGCCTGGAACCATGGGGAAGTCCCGGAGAGACGTCGGCCGCTTTAGCCCTGGAAGTTGACGCCGTGAGTACCCAGGATGTCTCCGGCGCTGGCGGTTCCGCGCCAGATCCCGGGCCGCCCCCCGGCTGGGCGGGCACGGCGGGCCGGTTGGCACGGGATCTCTCCTGGCTGCAGGACGATCCGGCCGCGAAGGAGGATCGAGACCAAGGGCCGGGTGCCACACCGGCGGCCACGCTCGAGTTGGCGTTTGTCGCTCGCTTGCTCCCGCCCCAACCGGCGCCACCCTCGCAGCAGGCCGCGGAGGGGCTTCCCAGTCCCGCGGCCGCCGCGGTTTCGGGAGAGGCAGCCACCAGCCCCGCAACCGATCCCCAGGACCGGAGCATTCCGGCGGAGAGCGTCGAGGCCCAACTCGGCCATGCCGGAATCCCGGAGCCCCCGCATGGCCCGCGCACCGCACCGCTCGACGAGGGGCAAGCCGCATCGCCGGACACAGCTATCGCCGGAAATGCGCGCAACGCTTTCCCCGCGGCAGAAGGGCAAACGACCGCGGACCGCCGGGATGCCGGCCCATTCGCCGGCGCCGCCCCCAAGAGTGCGCCGCCCTCCGGCGATCGCCCCACGGGCGACCATGGCGAGAGTGCCACCGCCGGACAGGCGGACACGGCGAGCGTGGGGAACGCAGCCAGCCCACTTCCCGCCAGCCGGGAGATGCAGGGCCCAGTTCCCGAGCAGCCGGCCGGCGCAGCGCGTCCCGCCGAGGCGGAGCCCCCCGAACCGGCGGCGCAGCCGGTCTCCCGCGACGTCTCCCTGCATCTGGCCGATGGCGAAACGAGCGTGGACATCCGCATGGCCGAGCGCGCCGGAGAGATCCGCGTGACGGTGCACACTCCGGATCGCGATCTGGCCAACTCTTTGCGTGCAGACCTGCCGGATCTGGTCGGCAAGCTGCGGCAAAGCGGATTCCAGGCGGAGGCCTGGCGTCCGGCCTCGACAGCATCGGACGCGGGCCGCCGCGGCGGTTCGGACGGCTCGCCCTACCAGGAGCATTCGCCGGACGCGCGCAAAGACGGCCGGCAACAGCAACCGCGGCAACGGCAGTCGAAAGATCCATCCCGCTGGGCCGGGGAATGGCAGTCCAGCCTCGACCCCGCACAGGAGTCCCCCACATGACGATTCAACCCTTGGCAACCTTGCCGCACAGCCAGAGCGGCGCCGCGGCTACCACTACCACTACTGCGACTCAAACGAGCGCTACTGGAACGAGCTCGAACGATTCGGCCGGCGATGTCAGCGAGACCGCGTTCCTGCAGCTTCTGGTGGCTCAAATCCAGTATCAGGATCCCACCAATCCGACCGACAGCACCGCCTTCGTCACGCAACTGGCGCAGTTCAGCTCACTCGAACAACTCATCGCCATTCATGGCGATCTCGACAGCCTGACGACGACCGGCAGCACCGGCTAATAGAATACCCTGGCACGCAAGGAGAGACGAACGATGTTTGCAGCATTCAATACCGCACTATCCGGCTTGGACGCCAACGGCGTGGCCGTCGACGTGATCGGCAACAACCTGGCCAACATGAACACCACCGGTTACAAGGAAAGCGTCGCCTACTTCCAAAACCTGGTCAGCGAATCGATGAACGGCGGCCAGACCCAAGTGGGGTTCGGCGTGGCGCCGCCGCTGACCATCACGCAGTTCACCCAAGGCGCCATTAGCGCCAGCAGCGGGTCTCAGGACGCGGCCATTCAGGGGAGCGGCTTTTTCGTGGTCAACGACAACGGCGTGACCCAATACACCAGGGCCGGCAGTTTCCAGGTGGACCTGTCGGGCAACCTGCTCACTCCCAGCGGGCAGCAGGTCCAGGGCTGGATGGCTACCAACGGAGTGGTCAACACCGGCGGGCCGGTAGGCAACATCACCGTACCGGTGGGCTCCATGCAAGCGCCCGTGGCCACCCAGAACATGACCCTGAGCGCCAACTTCGATGCCTCCGCCGCCACGGGTACGGCGTCCGACTGGTCCGCTCCCATAACGGTCTACGACTCCCTGGGGACCACCCATGTGTTGACCCTCAACTTTGAACAGACCGCCGCCAACACCTGGTCTTGCCAAGCCACCGTCCCCGGCGCGGATGTCCAGGGCGGCACGGCGGGCACGCCATCCGATGTGGGAAACCCCATCACCCTGCAATTCAACGGCAGCGGGCTGTTAACCGGCACGACGCCGGCCGAACCCATCAATTTCGGCTTTCAGCCCGCCAACGGCGCTGCGGCCCTTAGCGTCAACTGGAATCCCATCGCTGCGGACGGCACCAGCACCCTCACCCAGTTCGACCAGAGCTCGGCCACTTCCGCGATCACCCAGGACGGCTCGGCGGCCGCCCAGCTCACCGCGGTGACCATGGCCAACGGCGGCCAGTTGCTGGCGACCTACTCCGACGGTCAACAGACCGTGGTCGGACAACTGGCCATGGCTAACATTCAAAACCCACAAACTCTGCTGAATGTGGGAAACAACAACTTCCAGGTGACCGCCGACACCGGCGCGCCGGCCGTTGGGGCGCCCGGCACCGGCGGACGCGGGACGGTCGTGGGCGGCGCTCTGGAATCCTCGAATGTGGACATGGCCACGGAACTCACCGATTTGATCGTACTGCAGAGCGCCTACCAGGCCAATGCCAAGGTGGTGACGACCGTCGACTCGCTGGCGCAGGCCACCACCGAGCTGATCACCTAGGAGCCGCGGGGATATGACCGCCATGGAAGAGATCGCCGCCTTTGCCGACGTGCCGGTGGACATCGAGGCCGAGTTGGACCGCCGCATCCTGAGCGTAGGGCAGATCCTGCAAATGGAACCCGGCAGCCTGATCGGCATGAAGCGTTCGGCGGGGGAAAACATCGACCTGTACGTGGGCGGCACGCTGATCGGTTGCGGTGAAATCGTGGTCGTCGAAAACAGCCTGGGAGTGCGCATCACGGATTTCAACGGCGATGCGTAACGCCGGCGGCGGGAAGAGGAGCGAATGGAAGCGATGCGGCAAGTTTGGGCGGTGAGCGCGGTGCTGGCGCTGCTGGCGGCCTCGCTCTGGTGGCTGCGGCGCAAAGGACTGGCCCGCTTTCGCCCGCGCGGCCGCAAGCAGACGATTCTGGCCGTGGAGCGGCTGACGCTGGGACCCCAACACGCGCTGCACCTGGTGCGGCTGGCGGGCCGCGGGCTCCTGGTGGGGACTTCTCCGGCGGGATGCGCGGTGCTGGAGAGTTTCGAGTGGTCGAGTCTGGAATCCCGGCCTTCGGCCGGAACCCCGGAGGCGCGCTGATGTCCCGCCGGCTGGCGCACGCAGGCTGTCTGGCGCTGCTGTTGCCCGCCGCCGCCTGGGCGGCTCGCGGGGCTGCCCCGGCGTCCGGGCTGGACATCGGCAAAACCGGTTCGATGAGCGCGCCGATGCAGATTGTCCTGCTGCTGACGGCGCTGACGCTGCTGCCCGCGGCGCTGGTCTCGGTAACCCCTTTCTTGCGCATCTCGATCGTGCTGCATTTCCTGCGGCAGGCGTTGGCCACGCAGACGGCGCCCTCCAACCAGGTGCTGGTGGGACTGGCGCTGTTCCTGAGCCTGCTCACCATCGAACCCATGGCCAGCCAGATCTACGAACAGGCCTGGATTCCCCTGGACCTCGGCCAGATGACCGTCCCGCAAGCGGCCCAGGAGGCCGCCCGGCCGCTGCGCCAGTTCTGGCTGCGCTTCGCCCGCGAGAAAGACATCGCTTTGCTGCTGGAGGTATCCCACTCGCCGGCGCCGCGCACTCCGGCCGACGTGGATCTGAAAGTCCTGATTCCCGCCTATATTTTGTCGGAGTTGAAGGCGTCCTTTCAAATTGGCGCGGTGCTCTACCTACCCTTCCTGGTCATCGACCTGGTGGTGGCCTCGGTGACCCTCTCGGTGGGCATGGTGCAGTTGCCGCCCGTCATGATTTCGGCGCCCTTCAAGATTCTGCTGTTCGTGCTGGTGGACGGCTGGAACCTGGTGGTCGGATCGCTGATGAAGAGCTTTAGCTGAGGAACGCTTATGACTAGCGACGCCGTCGTCGAAATCCTGCGCCACGCGCTGCTGGCGGCCTTCTGGCTGGTGGCGCCGCTGCTGGCCATCGCCTTCGTCACCGGCGTGGTGGTCAGCCTGGCGCAGATCGTGACCTCCATTCAGGACACCGCCTTCAGCACTATTCCCCGCCTGGTGGTGTTTGTGCTGGCCATCCTGATGCTGATGCCCTGGATGATCCAGCGGATCGCGGTTTACACCACGGCTTTGTTCGGGGATCTGGGGCGGTATGCCCGCTGAGATTGGCCTGGGCCTCCCCACGCTGTACGGGTTTCTGCTGGTGCTGGCAAGAGTCTCCGGCGTCTTTGCCCTGGTGCCCCTGCCCGGCTTTCAAAGCGGCCCGCGGCTGGCCCGCATTGTCCTGTCGGTGACGATTACCATGGCGCTTTATCCCCTTTGGCCCCGGATGGACGCGCCGCGGGCGGATGCCGCGCGCCTGCTGCTGTGGGTGCTGCCGGAGATCGGGGTGGGAGTCACCGTTGGCTTGGGCGTAGCGCTGATCCTGGAAGTCTTCCTGATGACGGCCCAAATCCTCAGCCTGAACGCGGGGTTCAGTTTTGCCCAGACCATCGATCCGACCACGCAGGCCGAGTCGGGCGTGCTGCTGGTGTTCGCGCAGTTGGCCGGCGGCATGGTTTTTCTGGCGCTGGGCCTGGACCGGGAGGTGATCCGGACCCTGGCTTACAGCCTGGAGACGCATCCGGCCGGCGCCTGGATTACACCGCCCGCGGCCGCGGCGCTGCTGCGCCTGGGCGGAGACATGCTGGCGCTGGCGGTGCGGCTGGCGCTGCCCTGTATCGCGCTGCTGGTGCTGGCGGATATCGCCCTGGGGCTGCTGGGGCGGCTCAACGCCCAACTGCAATTGCTGACCTTGTCTTTCCCCATCAAGATGACCGCGTCGCTGGTGCTGTTGGGGTGGGTTGCCGCGCTGCTCCCCAAGCTCCTGGCGGCCTACGGCGGCGCGGTTTTCGGAACGCTGCGCCAGGCGCTCGGCTTTTGATGCGGAAACTTTGTGGCTGAAAACAACGGGCAGAGAACGGAACAGCCCACCGCCAAGCGCCTGGACAAAGCGCGCAAGGAAGGACAGTTCCCCACCGCGCGCCAGTTCGTCTCGGCCATGCAGTTCCTGGCCTTCGTGGCGGTGCTGGAGGCCTGGGGCGGCCAATGGCTTGCCGAACTGCGTCGGCTCATGCGCCACACGCTGGCGGCGGCTTTCACCGCCGACGCGGGAGCCAAGGCAGCCGAGACCAGCCACTACCTGCTGCTGGACGTTGTGCGGCTGCTGGCGCCCGCCGCGGGCGTGCTGCTGGCAGTCACCCTGGGCGTGCAACTGGCCGCCACGCAATTCGGCGTGAGCGGGAAAAAGCTGGCGCCCGATCCGCAGCGGCTGAATCCGCTGGCGCGGCTGCGCGAACTGCCCAAGCAGAACCTGCCCGCGCTGCTGCGGGCGGCGGTCATGCTGCCGCTGTTCGGGATGGCGGTGTACGGCATCGTCCGGGACAATCTGGCGGCCTACATGGCGCTCCCCTTTCAGGGCGTCGAATCGGCCTTCAGCCAGGTCTGCGGTTCGTTCGCCGCGCTGCTATGGAAGGCCGGCGGCGTCTTCCTGCTTTTCGGTGCGGTGGACCTGTTCCGGCAGCGCCGCCGCTACCGCAAGGACCTGCGCATGAGCAAACAGGAGATTCGCGACGAGGTCAAGGAGACGGAAGGCAATCCGCAAATGAAGGCGCGCATCCGGCGCCTGGCGCGGGAGCGTCTGCGGCACAAAATGATGAAAGAAGTTCCCACCGCTACCGCCGTGATCGTCAACCCGACGCATTACGCGGTGGCGCTGCGCTATGCCCTGGATTCCATGGCCACGCCGGTGGTGGTGGCCAAGGGGAAGAATTACCTGGCGCAGCGCATCCGCCAGCGGGCCCTGGAATACCAGGTGCCCATCGTCGAGAACCCCCCGCTGGCGCAGGCGCTGTACCGCTCGGTGGACATCGGGCAGGAGATCCCGGCGCACCTGTATCGCGCCGTGGCGGAGATCCTGGCCTATGTTTATAAACTCATGAACGGCCGATTACCTGGGTAGGGGAAGAATCGAGAGATATCCGGAATGGCGGAAGCGGCGGCGATGGCCAAGACGGGATGGAAGCCGCTGGAGTTCTTCTCCGGCGGGGGCGCGGCGGAGCTGGGCGTGCCGGTGGCCGTGCTGGCCATCGTGATGGCCCTCATCACGCCTCTGCCGCCCTTCCTGCTGGACCTGCTGCTGGTGGTGGACATCATGATGTCGGTCATCGTGATGATGACCGCCATGTACATCCAGCGCCCGTCGGACTTCAACGTTTTTCCCACCACGCTGCTGTTGCTGACGCTGTACAGGCTAGCCTTGAACGTATCCTCGGCGCGCCTGATCCTGCTCAACGGCAACACCGGAACCGCCGCCGCCGGGCACGTCATCGAAGCCTTCGGCAGCTATGTGGTGGGAGGCAACTACATCATCGGCACGGTGATCTTCCTGTTGTTGATCGCCATCCAGTACGTGGTCATCAATCACGGCGCGGTGCGCATCTCCGAAGTCACGGCGCGCTTCACCCTGGACGCGCTGCCCGGCAAGCAGATGTCCATCGATTCGGATCTGAGTTCGGGGCTGATCGACGAATCCGAGGCCCGCCGGCGGCGCAAGCAACTGGCTGCCGAGGCGGAGTTCTACGGCGCCATGGACGGCGCCTCCCGCTTCACCCAGCGCGATGCGGTGGCCAGCATCCTGATCACCGGCATCAACATTATCGCGGGTTTTCTGATCGGCGTGCTGCAGCACGGCATGGAACTGCGGCACGCGCTGGAGACCTACACGGTGCTGACCATCGGAGACGGCCTGGTGACGGTGGTTCCGGCCCTGATGATCTCGGTTTCAGGCGCGCTGGTCATCACCCGTTCCGGTTCCGAAGCCCGGCTCGGCGCGGATTTCCGCAAGCAAATCTTCGGCAGCCCGCAACCGCTGCTGCTGGCAAGCGGCGTCTTGATCGTGCTGGCATGCCTCCCGGGCATGCCCGGCATCCCGTTTCTGTTGCTGGGCCTGGGGCTGGGCGCGGGGGGCTGGCGCATGCGGGCGCGGCCGGCGGCCAAGGGGCAGGCGCCCAGCGCCGCCAAACCCGCCCGCGAGAATCTGGAAGGCCTGCTCAAGGTGGAGCCGCTGGCGATCGAAGTGGGGCTGGGGCTGGTCAAGATGGTGGAAGGCGCCCAGAACTCGCCGCTGCTGAAGCGCATCTCGGGCATCCGGCGGCAACTGGCCGCGGATCTGGGCTACCTTTTGCCGCCGGTGCGGGTCTCCGACAATCTGGCGTTGCGCGCGCGGGAATACACCATCTCGCTCAAGGGCGCGGAGATCGCCCGCTACGAATTGCCGCAGGGGTGCCAGTTGGCCATCCCCTCCGGACGGAACCCCGCGGCGCTCGAAGGCACGCCCACCCGCGAGCCGGCTTTTGGATTGGCGGCCTGGTGGATTCCCGACCAGCGCGCCGAGCAGGCCCGCGCGGCCGGGTACACCCTGGTGGATGCGGTCAGCGTGCTGGGCACTCACATCGCGGAGCTGGCCCGGCGGTACGCGCACGAGCTGTTCTCGCGCCAGGACGCCAAGAAAGTGCTGGATCTGGTGGCGGTCGAACAGCCCAAGGTAGTCGAGGATCTGGTGCCCAAACAGCTCCCGCTTTCGGCGGTCCAGCGCGTGTTGCAGAATCTGCTGCGCGAGCGGGTTTCCATCCGCGACACCGGCTCGATTCTGGAGGCGCTGGGCGAGGCGGCGCTCTCCACGCGCAACCTGGTGCTGCTCACCGAGTACGCCCGGCAGGCCATCCGGCGCACGGTGGCCAAGCGCTATCTGGACGCCTCCGGCAACCTGCCGGCCTATTTTCTGGACGCCTCGATCGAGCAGGCGGTGGAGTCCGCGGTGCAGCATACCGAGCAGAACAGCCACTTGAGCATGGCGCCGCAGACCATCCGCGAGATTCTGGACCGCATCCAGCGCAAGGTGGGCAGTCCGGAGGGGCCGGTGGCGGCGGTGACCACAGCCGGCGCCCGGTATTTCCTGCAGCAAATGGTGGAGCCGGTCCTGCCGAACCTGTTCTTCCTCTCGCACAACGAGATTCCGGCCGGAGTGAAGGTGGTGTCCCTGGGAGTCGTTCAATAAGGGAGAAACAATGCGAATCAAGTCTTTTTATGCAGCCTCGGTGGAAGGCGCGGTGGCCCTGGCCCGCCGGGAAATGGGGGCTGAAGCCATGCTGGTGGAGTCCCGCAAGGCGCCGCTCGAGGCGCGCCACCTGGGCGAGTACGAGGTGGTGTGCGCACTGGTGCCGGAAGCCGAGCCCGGCCCGCCGCAGCCGCCGGAGGATGCCGGCGCGCACGATGCCCGGCTGGCCGGCGAGCTGGCCGAGATGCGCCGCCAACTGGACCTGATGGGCAAGACCATTACGCGCTCGGCCTGGAGCGGCGCGGGCTGGGGATCCGCCAGCCCCGAGATGTCGGAGTGGCACGCCCGCCTGATGGCGACGGACATGGACGGGGAACTGGTCCATGAAATCCTGAGCGCCGCCGAGCGCCGCGCGGGGCCGGGGTTGAGCGGGCTGGAAGACGCCGTAGCGGCGGAGCTCGAAAGGCGCATCCTGGTGGATGGCGCATGGGAGGCGCCCAATGGACCGCGCGCCCTGGCTTTGGCCGGCCCACCGGGCGCCGGCAAGACCACCATGCTCGCCAAGCTGGCGGTGATCCGCGGTCTGGCCCAGCGCCGGCCAATCGCGCTGGTGTCCATGGACGATTTCCGGGTGGCGGGAGCCGACCAGTTGCGCTCCTATGCCGCCATTCTGGGCATCGGTTTCCAAGCGCTGGACAATCTCGGCGCGCTGGCGCAAGCTCTGGCGGAGCACCAGGAGAAACGGCTGGTTCTGATCGACACTCCCGGTTACGGCCCTCACGACATGGACCGCGCTGCGGATCTGGCCCGCTTCCTGTCCGGCCGGCCGGACACGGCCACCTGGCTGGTGTTAACGGCATCCATGAAATCCGCCGATCTAACGCATGTGGCGGAACGCTTCGAGATCTTCCGTCCGTCCAGCCTGCTGTTCACCAGGCTGGACGAGACCGCCTGCTTTGGCACGGCGTTCTCGTTGTCCGTGCGGCAGGCGAAACCCATCTCGTTCCTGGGAACCGGACAGGAGATCCCGGACGACGCCGCGCCGGCCACCAAAGAGCGTATCCTGAGTCTGCTGGGGCCGCAGACGCTCGCCGCCAGGCGCTTGGCCGCATGAAAGGAACCCCATGAGGCGCCATGACTAATCCGTATTGCCGCCCGGAAGCCGCAGAGGCGGACGCCGAGGAACGCGAGCGCCTCATCCTGGAGCATTTGCCGCAAGTCCGGCTGATTGCCCGCCGCATCCGCGACCGCCTGCCCGATAACGTGAGCCTCGACGACCTGGTGTCGGCCGGCATCGTCGGATTGATCGCAGCCGTGGACCAGTACGATCCGGCGCATAACGTCAAGCTGAAGACCTACGCCGAGCACAAAATCCGGGGCGCCATCCTGGACAGCCTGCGCGGTCTGGACTGGGCGCCGCGGCAGAGGCGCAAGAAAGCCAAGCAAATCGAGTTTGCGATCTGCCGCGCCGAGCAGCGGCTGCACCGGATTCCGGACGAAGACGAGATTGCCGCCGAGATGGGCGTGGACCTGAAAGAATACCACCGCTGGCTGGTGGAAGTGCAAGGCCTCAACATCGGCAGCCTGGAATATACCTCGGAGGATGGCGAAGGAAAGGGCCTGCTCGAATACCTTAGCGACGACCAGGACCAACTGCCTTCGCGCGCCCTGGAGCGGTCGGAGCTCGAACAACTGCTGTCCGCGGCCATTCGAAGAATACCTCCCATGGAGCGGACGGTGCTCGGACTCTACTATCTGGAAGAGCTCACCTTGCGGGAAATTGCCCAGGTGGTGGACTTGCACGAGTCGCGCATCTCCCATCTGAAGTCGCAGGCCATCCTGCGGCTGCGGGCGGATATCGAGAAGGTATGGCCTAACCAGGCCGGAGGTGTGGTGTGACCCAGGATCGGGCGAGTCCGGGGCGCTGGTTTGCCGAGGAGTGGACGGCGATGTTGGGCACCGTGCTGGAGTCTCTGGCGGGAGAGCGTCCCAAGCTGTCCTGCACCGCGCCCGCCGCGGGCGCCACGCTGGCCGCCTGCGGCGAGGAAATCGGCGTCGAGCACGGCGCCATCCTGTGGTGGCAATACCGCTTTCCATTGCCTGGCGCCCCCTCCACCTGGATTGGCGCGCCGCGGGATGCGTGGACTCAGCTTGCCGGGCGCATCTTGGGCGCGGCCGGTGTGGAGGACGATTCCCAGGCGCGGGAAACCTATCTCGAAATCCTGCAGCAGTCCTTGGGAGAGTTGTCCCGCAGCGCGGGCCGCCGCTGGAACCGTCAGCTCGACTGCTCCGGAAGTGAAGGGACGGGCGCGCCGGAAACGCCCGAATTCTACCTGGTGGAGGCGGCCTACCCGGACGCGGCGATCCCGTCCCTGATGGTAGCCATCACCGGCGCCCCGCAAGATCCGCCCGCGGAGGCGGATTCCGCCGGAACCCCCAAGGAGGCCAGTCCGGACGCCGCAGATCCCGAGAATCAACCTCCAGTGAGGTCCAAGACGTTCAACCTGCTCATGGGGGTGGAGCTGCCCGTAAGCGTTTCGTTTGGCCACGTGCAACTTCCCTTGAAGGACGTCCTCAAGCTTACGGCCGGATCCATCATCGAGCTGAACCGCACGGTGGATGAACTGGTAGAGGTGATTGTCAACAACTGCGTGGTGGCTCGTGGAGAAGTGGTGGTCGTGGAAGGCAACTATGGAGTGCGGATCCATCAGATCATGACCCGCCAGGAACGCCTGGAGACCCTGCCATGAGCGCCTTGGCGGGTATCGCCTGGAACCCCGACTGCATGCTGCAGCCGCTGGTCTTCTATGTCCTGCTGGCGGCGGGTTTCGGATTGTGCTTGTACCTGTTCGCGACCGTTAAGGCCGAAATCCACGGATTGCTTCGCCGCTCGCTGGAGCAGCGGCAACAGTTGCAGATCCTGGAGAGCGCCCTGAGCGACGCGCGCCTCACGGTGCAGTCGCTCGAAACCGATCTGCGCGAAGTGGAACGGCAGACCGGCATGCTGGTGGCGCCGGCGCCTGCCCGATCGGGCCTCAATCTCAGCAAGCGCACGCAGGTTCTGCGGATGCACCGCGCCGGCCAGGACAGCGCGGGGATCGCGGCCGTGCTGGCCCTGCCGCGCAGCGAAGTGGAACTGTTGATTAAGGTCCAGCGCATCGTCGTGGGGCAGATCTGAACACGGTTTCCGGCGGACCTGGGCTAAGGCGAGGCTAAAGCCTTTGTCCGCGCCTGCCGATGTTTGCCATAGCCATGGATATTGTCGAACCAGCCCGGCTGTTATGGATTGCAGCGGAAGATTGCCAGGCGACGGCGGCCCGCGTCCCTGAAATCGACGGACTTGCGGTGGAGTGCGCCGCCGGGATCCCCGAAGCTTTGGAGTACCTCAAGCGCTCCCGGATCGACGCGGCGGTGGTCTCGTTTCCGTTCCCGGAATACACCCCCGCCGAAGCGCTGGAGGAGTTGCAGAGCGCCGATGGCGGCATTCCGTTAGTTGTTTGGGATCCCTCGATGGGATTGCAGGATGCCGTTCGTTTGGTCAAGTTGGGAGCTTTCGGCGTCCTGGGCGGGGAAGCCGGACCCGAGCAGCTTGCCGCGGTTATCGAGGACGCCATCGCCGACCGCCGCAGCCAGGTCTCGGCTCACGGGGACGCCGACGAGCCTTGGCGGCGGATCCTGGTCGGCTCGACCCAGCCGTTCCAGGAAGTGGTGCGGATGGTGCGGCTGGTGGGAAGCCGGCGCTCCACCGTGCTGATCACCGGCGAGACCGGAACCGGCAAAGAGATGGCAGCGCGGGCGGTACACATGGCGGGGCCGCGCGGCCGTCTGCCCATGGTATCGGTTTGCTGCAGCGCGCTCCCCGAGAATTTGCTGGAAGCCGAGCTGTTTGGACATGTGCGGGGGGCTTTCACCGGCGCCCTCAACCAGCGTATCGGACGCTTTGAGCAGGCCGACGGCAGCACCCTGTTTCTGGACGAAATCGGAGATATGCCGCTGGAGATGCAAGCCAAGCTGCTGCGGGTCCTGCAGGAGCGCGAGTTCCAGCGGCTGGGCAGTTCCGAGAACATACGGGTGGACGTGCGCGTGGTGGCCGCCACTAATGCCGACCTCCCGGAGCGGGTCCGCCAGGGCCGCTTTCGCGAGGACTTGTACTACCGTCTCCATGTGGTCCCCATCCATCTGCCGCCGCTGCGCGCGCGCTTGGGCGACGTGGCGGCTTTGACCCATCACTTTCTCCGGAAAATCTGCCATTTGGAGGACCTCCCGCTAAAGCAGATCTCCCGCGAGGCGCTGCACCGGTTGAGCGAGTATTCCTGGCCCGGCAACGTGCGCCAATTGGAAAACGCGGTAGAACGCGCCATCGTCCTGAGCGGAGATCGGGCCATGCTGTATCCGTCCGACTTCCCGCTGGACGGCCCCATCCCACGCCCGGTTACCGGGCGCTCGGGCGCCAATTTTGTGCATGTGCCCGACGACGGCCTGGATTTCGAGCAGACCGTAGGGCAGATCGCGCGCGGCATCCTCGAACAGGCGCTGCGCAAAACGAACGGGAACAAGAAAATGGCGGCCGACCTGCTGCGTCTCAAACGCACTACCTTGGCCGCGAAACTGAGGAGCCTGGAAACCAGCGATCCGGAACTTGCGGCCATGGCTTCGGATTTCGTGCATTGCGCGTGAGGCAGACCGGATCGATGCAGGATGGAAATCAATGCCGGATTCTCCAAGTATGCCTGAAGATTGTCTAGCCACTTCACAGCCAATCGGGCTGCGTCTTGGCATAGCCGCGCTGCGCAGTGTGCTCGAAGCTCATGGCGCCTGGCTCGAGCGGCGTCCGGGCGGCCGGCGGGCCAGCCTGAGCGGCGTGGTGCTGGCCGAGGCGGCCCTCGACGGAATCAATCTGGAGCGCGCCGACCTCAAAGCGGCGAACTTCATCGATGCCAGCATGTCCGGCGCCAATCTGAGCGGCGCGAGTCTGCACTTCGCCGACCTCAGCAACGCGACGCTGATCGAGGCGGACTTATCGCTCGCCGAGTCGGTGGATACCAAACTGGACTACGCTTTGCTGGGCGGCGCGAACTGTAGTGAAGCCCGGTTTCTGCGCGTCTCCTTACGCGGCGCGAATCTGCGGGAAGCACGCCTGCTGGAGGCCAGCATGGAAAACTGCGACTTCGCGCGCGCCATGCTGCGCCAAGCCCAGTTGCTCCAAGCCAAGGCGTTCGACTGTAACTTCGCGGAGGCGGATCTGGAGGGAGCCAATCTTTACCACAGCGTGTTCCGGCATTGTAAGTTGTCCGGGATAACCGCCGCCGGATCGAATTGGGCCAACGCCATAGTGCAGAATTGCGAATTCCGGAGGGCCGATCTGACCTCCGCGCGTTTCGACCGGGCCGATCTGCGCCAAAGCTCTTTTTGGAAGGCCGATCTCAGTAACTGCACTTTTCAAAACACCCGCCTGGACGGCGCCGACCTGGAAAGCGCAAATCTTGTCCGCGCCCGTTTCCACGAGGCCACCACCACCAGCGCGAGCTTTCGCGGGGCCGATCTGCGGGCCGCGCAGGGGCTCACCCCGACCCAACTCGGCCAGGCGCTTACGGACCGCGATACGATCCTGCCGGATGGTTCGCACGGTCCCTTCCTGCGGGGATCCGGGGCGCACCGGCCCTGCCGGATCTAGCGTAGGGTTCGCGAATTAACGTACAGTTCCGGCGCCCGGCGCGGCGCAGACGATCGGCAGGCCACGAAAAACGATGGCCTGCCCCACAGGGAATCTGCTGTACAGGTCCTAGCACTGCGCGGCCATCAGCGCCCCGCGCGCCGTCGAATGCAAAGGATCGCCCGATACCCGGACCTCCGACAGCCGCAACGGAAATTCCTCGGATTGCAAGATCCTGATAAAGTGGTCCAGAAACCCTTTGGGCATAGCCGTGCCGCCACTGAGCACCAGCGGCACCGATTGCTCCAGCTTTGGCAGTTTCTGCGCCGATGCGATGCGGGCGCGCAACGACCCGATCAGAGTGGCGATCACTTCCTGGTAGTAGACGGTCAGCGCATTGTGGACCCGATCTGAAGTGAACCCGTTCAATTGGAAGGCCTTTTCCTTCGAGATGCGCAAGCGGGTGGCGCGATCGCCGGTCACCTGGGCGGCCTGGGCATCGATGAAATCGCCGGCCTTGGGCACGCTGAAGCTGATCACCGGCACCGACAGGACTGCCAGGCAGATATTGCATAACCCGCTGCCGCACGAAATACCGACGCCGCTGTAATTCGATCCGGCCATCTCGCCGTACACCACCGCCAAACCTTCCTCGATGGGGGTGGCCTCGTAGCCCAGTTCCGCGAGAATCTGCCGGATGGACGCCTCATGGTATCGAATCGCGCCGCCCAGGCTATCTCCCTGCGCAGGCACGCTGAAGAAGACTTTCTGCCCCTCGACTGCAGCCCGTCCAACCAGCTTGGTAATGATCCGCCGCACCACCGCGAGGCTGTATGGCTCTTCGGGGTTGAGCACTCCATGGGCCATCGGCCGCCGCGTTTCGACGTGAAAAACTTCGGCGAATTTCTCCGCGTCGTTGCCCGCCACTACGATCTCCGCGCCCTGGACTTCGTGGAAAACGCTTTCCCGTTGCAGAAGGCTCTCCGCAAGTTTCGAGTAGGGCAACGTCAGGAACGCGTTGAGCTGGGAATCGTACTCTTGTTTCTTGTCCTTGGCGCGCGCCACCACGATGCGGCTGGTGCCCACGTCCAGCCCCAGCGGTTGCGTGTAATCCTGTTCGAGGTTGTTCATCGCTCTCTCCCGTTTCATGCTTAGTCGAAAGGCCGGATCTGTTCCCGGCGCGAAATTTCCGCGGTTACGCCACTGTCTTTCTTTCAGCGCGCCGCCGCCGCGCTCGAGGCACGTTCCAGCACCACCGTCAACCCGCCGGCTGCAGGCGTGTCGGCTTCCGGGACGCAGCAGTCCGCGGCATCGGCAATGCGCTGCGCCTCCTGCTGTTTGCGCTTCTGCCAGATCCGGAAGTGGTCCTGCGCGCGCGCCACTTCATCCAGATTGCTTTGCATGCGCGCCATGTACTGGCCGGTGCTACGATCCATCTCCGCCTGAATGGCGCGGTTCTGTTCCTGGATGGCCGCCTCAAAGCTCTGCAGGTCCCGCTGGCGCGCCTCTTCGTAGTCGTTGAGGGACCGCTGCCGGACGATGGCGTCCTGCAGGATATCCTCGATCTTCGCGCCGCCCGCGTCCAGGGCCATCAACAACGCGGCGCGCTTGGATTCCGCCGGCATACCGCCGAGGTGCGAGCTGTTCAGCATTTCCGCCACCTTCAGCACGCCGTAGGAGATACGCGGCGGCTTCACGGCCCCGCTCTGATAGATTTGCTCGAAATCGGTGAGCAAGGCGGGAGCGCGCTCCGCGCCCCAACCGGCCAGCCGCGCGCCCGGCCCTTCCGGCTCCAATACCGCCGGTATGCGGCCATTGGATCCAGTGCCGTTTCCAGCCGTGGGCATCTCCTCACGGCTTCCATTCGATAGCTGCAGCATTCGCTTCCACATACGCGTCTCCTTTACAGACGCCGCCACGCGCCCAAGCAGCCAGATGCGGCTTCCGCGACGGGCGTCGTTATTCTGTTTTTTTCGGTATCTCCTTAGAAGTACTCTTTTGGAGAATTCCTCTCACGTCTTTTGATGGGTGGCGACCGCCAGCTCGCGAAATAAGAGAAAGGGATAAGATTTTTCGCCCTGCCGGACGACATATCTAAGACAGACGCATGCATACGCCATGGCCAGGACGGAGGTTGACGCGCGAACTGCGCGAGGCGGGTGTCGGTCGCATCGCAGGTTGCATCGGGGATCCGGTTCTGCGTCTGCGGTTCCTGAGAGCGGTGGCGCCGCGGACCTCGTTTGCGCAACGGGTGTCCCAACTGCGCCTGGGCCACTGGATCCTCTGGACAGGTCTCGTATTACTGCTGCTCATCCCCTTTTTGATGAGGCTCGCAGCGGGCAAGCCGGAACCGCCGCATGCCGCGCCGATCCCTCCCCGCCGGGCGGCGGTCGACGGCGCTCAGAGAACGATTTCGGTCTGGCAGGTCGAACAAACCGGCGATGCGGAGTTCTACAGCAACGGACTACGCGTCGATACGCGTCTGACGGTTGCCAATCGGCCCAGACTCTACACCGCGTTTCCGCGCGCCGGCGCCGCTTCCATCAGCCGGGTCCGGCGCACTCAGCCCGCCGGTATTATCTACCACACCACAGAAAGTTGCCAGGCGCCGTTTGAAGCGGAGGACACCCCGGTTCTGAAGCGCTTGGGGGAATCGCTCCTGGAGTACGTGTGCCGCAAGCGCGCCTACCACTACCTGATCGACCGCTTCGGCCGCGTATACCGGGTGGTCGCCGAGTCCGATGCCGCCAACCATGCCGGCTACTCCGTCTGGGCCGACGACGAATGGTTCTACGTAAATCTCAACGAGAGCTTTCTGGGAGTTTCCTTTGAGGCCCAAACGCATCCCGGCCAGCCGGAGGGAGTGGCGAGCCCGGCCCAAGTGCGCAGCGCCGCCATGTTAACGGAAATGCTCCGCAGCCGTTACTGGATCCCCGCCGGAAACTGCGTCACTCACGCGCAAGTCTCGGTGAACCCTTCCAACATGCTGGTGGGCTATCACAAAGACTGGGCGGCGGGCTTCCCGTTTGCGGAGTTAGGCTTGCCCGACAACTACCAGCGCCCGCTGCCGTCGCTGTGGGCCTTCGGCTTCGATTGCGAGCCGGCCTGGCTGGCTTTGAGCGGGAGCCGCATGTCGGCTGGCGTCGAACTGGCGGAACAGGATCTCGTGCGCCGAGCCGCCGCGGCCGGTATGCCGCCGACGGCGTATCGGAAGGCTCTACGCGAGCGGTACCGGGCGTGGCTGGCAGAAGCGCGCCGCGCCGGTTCGCCGGTCGCTCAACTGCGTTCCGGCTCGGTTGGCCGGTAGCCGTTCTCCAGCAGTACGCGCCGCGCGGCTTCCGCCGCATCTGGCAGCACGTAAAAGAACGCGCCCGTGCGCACCCGCTGGAAAATGAACCCGCCGCGATACTCGTCGGCTTCCACCCCGTAATCGATGCCGGCGGTCGAGAGGGTCGCTTCCAGCCGCAACGCCTCGTTCAGCCGCTTGGCGATATACACCAGCACGGAATCTTTGCCTTCAAAAAACGACGCTTCCTGGCGCATGTTTTCCTTGAGAGAAGCGGCGGGCGCCGCCATCTTTACCATCTTAGGAGATTATTTGGATGGAAGGGCTAACGGCAGACACCGCGGCATGTTCGATTAGCCGCGAAGAGGAACTACACTGGTTGGCGCTGACCCTGATCCCCGGCCTGGGCACGCGCATGGCGGGAAAGCTTCTGGACCGATTCCGCACGCCGCAAGCCGTGTTCCGCGCCTCTCGCACCGAGCTGGAGGCGGCCGGCGTCGGCGGCGCGGTGGCCCAGAGTATTTCGAGCGGCTGCTCGTTCGAGGACGCCCTCGACCAGCAGCGCAAGATGGCGGAGCGCGGCGCAGTTGCCATCGTGCGCGGCGACCCGCGCTATCCGGCTCTGCTGCGCGAGATTTTCGATCCGCCGGTCCTGCTGTTTGCCCGGGGACGCCTGGAACTGCTGCAGCCCTTCCATTTCGCCGTGGTCGGCACCCGGCGGCCCACGCCTTACGGTCTGGCTGCCGCCGAAAGGCTGTCCGCCGACTTGGCGCGCGCCGGACTCACCATCGTCAGCGGGATGGCGCGCGGCATTGACACCGCCGCGCACAAAGGCGCCTTTTCCGCTGGCGGCGACACGGTGGCGGTGTTGGGTTGTGGCGTGGACGTAGTCTACCCTTCGGAAAACCGCAAGCTGGCCGGCGACCTCGCCGCCAACGGACTCCTGCTGTCGGAGTTCGCCATGGGATCGACGGCATTTCCCCAAAACTTCCCCATCCGTAACCGGATCATCAGCGGCTTGAGCGCCGGCGTCCTGGTGGTGGAAGGCGCCCAATACAGCGGCTCGGCCATCACCGCGAAGCTGGCGCTGGACCAGGGCCGGGAGTGCTTTGCCGTTCCCGGCAACATCACGTCCACAGCCAGTTGGGGGCCTAACCTATTGATAAAGCAGGGCGCCAAGCTGGTGCAGGACTGGAACGACGTAATTGTGGAACTTCCCGCGGAGGTTCGCCGTCAGTTAATCGAGCGCGGCCGGACCCGTCTGCTGGGGAACACCGGTGCATCCCAAGACGGCGGTCGGACATCCCACATAGAGGGATCTCTACCCGAAGTTGGCCGCAGGCTGCTCGCCGTCCTGCAGGTGGACACTGCCATACATTTGGACGATCTGCTTCAGATTGTGGAAGATAGCTCGGCTTCCGAACTGATCGCCGCGCTTTTCGAGCTGGAAATGCTGGGTCTGGTCAAACAGCTTCCCGGAAAGCACTTCGTGAAAGTGTGGTAGCCTCTGGGGTATCTGCCAAAGGTTGTTGAAGTCTTTTTATGCCGAAAGCTCTCGTAATCGTGGAATCGCCGGTCAAGGCGAAAACCATCAATAAATATCTGGGTAAGCAATACATCGTCAAAGCTTCGCTGGGCCATATCAAGGATCTCCCCAAGAAGGACCTAGCCGTGGATGTGGAGCACGGCTTCGAGCCGCGCTATGAAATCATCGAAGGCAAACGCAAACTGCTTGGCGAGTTAAGACAAGCCGCCAAGGGCGTCGAATCCATCTACCTGGCAGCCGACCCCGACCGCGAAGGGGAAGCCATCTGCTTCCACCTGCAAGAGGAATTGCAAGGCAAGAAGGGCGGCGGGCCGCGCATCTACCGGGTGATGTTCAACGAGATCACCAAGAACGCCATTCAGAAGGCGTTCCAAAACCCCGGCATGGTCGATGAAAAGCTGGTCGACGCGCAGCAGGCGCGCCGCGTGCTGGACCGGTTGGTGGGTTACAAGATATCGCCGCTTCTATGGGATAAAGTCCGGCGGGGCCTCTCCGCGGGCCGTGTGCAAACCGTGGCGTTGCGTGTGATCGTGGAGCGCGAGAGCGAAATCGCCGCGTTCCTCAAGAACGAGTATTGGACCATCGACGCGGACCTGGGCGCCCGCAAACCGCCGGCGCTGAACGCGCACCTGATCAAAAAGGACGACCAGACGCCGGAGCTCGGCAGCCAGGAGGCTGCCGATTACGTAGTTGCGCAACTCGAAGGCGCAGATTACATCGTCAAGTCCGTCGGCACGCGCGAAAAGCGCCGCAATCCGGTGGCGCCCTTCATCACCTCCACGCTGCAGCAGGAGTCCTCGCGCAAGCTGCGCTTCAGCGTCAAGCGCACCATGATCCTGGCGCAAAGGCTCTACGAGGGCATCGAGCTGGGCAAAGAGGGCGCGGTCGGCCTGATCACTTACATGCGCACGGACTCCACGCGGATCTCCGAAGACGCGCTGCAGGAAGCGCGGGCTTATATCGCGGTCAAGTTCGGGGCGGAGTTTCTGCCGGAGTCCGCCAATATTTACAAGTCCAAGAAGGACGCGCAGGATGCGCATGAAGCCATCCGCCCCACTTCCATGGAGCACAGCCCCGACGATGTGGCCAGGTATCTGGCGGAGGACGAACTCAAACTCTACCGCCTGATCTGGAACCGCTTCGTGGCCTCCCAGATGGCGCCCGCGGTTTTCGACCAGACCACCATCGACATCTCGGCGCGCGGCAAGGACGCCAGCGATTACCTATTTCGCGCCACCGGGTCGGTCGAGAAGTTTGGCGGCTTTCTCAAGATCTACGCCGAGGGCAAGGACCAGGCCGACGAAGAAGACGAGGAGACCAAACACAGGCTCCCCGCCGTGGCCGAGGGGGAACATCTCAAGTTCCGCCACCTTCTGCCCGAGCAGCACTTCACCGAGCCGCCGCCGCGCTACAACGAGGCCACGCTGGTGAAGAAACTGGAAGCCGACGGCGTGGGCCGTCCGTCCACTTACGCCTCCATTCTCTCCACCATTCAGGAACGCGAGTACGTGAAGAAGGAGGGCGGCCGGTTCTACCCCACCGAGTTGGGCAGAGTTGTGACCGGACTGCTGCTGGAGAACTTCGACGATATTTTCGACATCCAGTACACCGCGCGCATGGAAGAGGAACTGGACGAGATCGAAGCCGGGAAGATTCCCTGGCGCGAGGCCATCGGCGAGTTCTATGAAAGGTTCGACAAGGACCTGAAGCACGCCGAAGAGCACATGACCGATATCAAGCGGATGGAGCGGCCCACCGGCTTGACGTGCGAGAAGTGCGGCAAGGATCTGGTGATCAAGTGGGGCCGGCACGGCAGCTTCATCGCCTGCACCGGATATCCCGATTGCACCTACACGCGCGAGCTCACCGTGGATCTGCCGGATGTGGACAAGGTAGACCTGGCCGAGCAGGGCGACGAGGAATACTGCGAGAACTGCGGCCGTCCCATGGTGCTGAAGAAGGGCCGCTTCGGGACCTTCTTCGCCTGCACCGGGTATCCGGACTGCAAGACCACCAAGCCCATCGGCGGCACGCAGAAGAAGCCCGATGTGCAGCTCGACGAGAAGTGCCCGCAGTGCGGCAGCAATATGGTGCTGAAGACGGGCCGCTTCGGCGAGTTTACGGCTTGCGGCAATTATCCGACGTGCAAGCACGTGAAGCAGAAGACCATCGGCATGAAGTGTCCGGAGTGCAACGAGGGCGAGGTGGTGGAGCGGCGCTCCAAGCGCGGCAAGACGTTCTACGGCTGCAACCGCTGGCCGGATTGCAACTTCGTGACTTGGGGCAAGCCGGTGCAGGAGAAGTGTCCCGAGTGCGGCGGTCCGTATATGGTGGAGAAGTGGCTGAAGGCCGGGCCGGTGCTGCAATGTCCCAATGCGGATTGCAAGCACAAGCAGCCCATGCTGGCGCCGGTGGAGGCGCTGGCGCAGTGAGTCGCCGTTGAGATTCGCAGCCGCGGACCGGCGCTCCCCGTGCGCTCCGGGCTACTCGGAAGGATTGCTCGGCGCCGCACTTCCGAGTAAAATGCAGAGTAGTGGATCTAGTTTCCCTCCTCAGCCGGCACGAAGGCAAGACGCTGGAGTTCAAGCGCGATATCTCCTCTCCGGAAGGCGTTCTGAAAGCCATCGTGGCGTTCGCGAATACTTCGGGCGGCATCATCGTGTTTGGGGTCGAGGACCGCACCAGGAGGGTCAAAGGCCTCGCCGACGTACTGGCGGAAGAAGCGCGCCTCGCCAACCTGATTGCGGATAGCATCTCCCCGAAGATGGTTCCCTCCATTGAGGTGTTGCCTTGGCGCAAGACTCAGACCCTAGCAGTAGAGATCTATCCGAGCCCCAATCGCCCGCACCACCTCAATCGATTAGGCCCCGCCGCGGGTGTTTTCGTTCGTGTGGGTTCAACAAACCGGCGGGCCGATTCGTTCTTGATCGAGGAGATGCGGCGCTACAACCAGGTTTCCTCGTTCGACGAGCAGCCGATGCCGGACTTGAACTCGGAAGCCATCGACTTCCGAGCTGCTTCCGAGTACTTCAAGCCCATCCGGAAACTGACGCCCCACGGGCTGCAGAGCCTCAAGTTAACGGCAAGCTACCAGGGCCGGATTGTGCCAACCACCGGGGGAGTCCTTCTATTTGGCGCTGCGCGGCTAAGACATTTCCCGGATGCGTGGATCCAAGCCGGACGGTTCGCGGGCCGCGACCGCCGCCGGATACTGGATTCCGCCGAAGTCCGGTCTTGTCTTCCGGCAGCCGCGGAGGAGGCCATTGCGTTCTTGCGCAAGCACATGACTCGCGAAGCGGTCATTGGACCGGTAAAGCGATCCGACTTGTGGACGTTTCCGGTTGTTGCGGTTCGCGAAGCAATCATGAACGCGATTGTGCATGCCGACTACGCACAGCACGGCGCTCCCATCCGCGTGGCGCTGTTTGACGATCGCCTGGAGGTCGAAAATCCCGGCCTGCTTCCCTTTGGCCTGACGATTGAAGACATCCAGAAAGGCATCTCCAAACTCCGCAACCGGGTCATCGGCCGGGTATTTCAGGAACTGGGACTGGTCGAGCAATGGGGCAGCGGGATCCAACGAATGACCGCCGCTTGCCAGGAGCGTGGATTGGACGCTCCTCAGTTTGAAGAAATCGGAACGCATTTTCGAGTCACCCTGTCGGCCATACGCCGGCGCGCGCCGGCAAAGGATAAACGGGACCGGATTATCCTCGGCGCACTCGCCGCCAGTCCCGAGGCCGGACTCTCGACGTCCCAGATAGCCAAGCGAATCGGGCTGTCTCCGCGCGCTGCGCGAACGCGCCTCGCGTCGCTTGTGGAGCGCGGCTTGGTTGCGGAGATCGGCAGCGGACCGCAGGACCCCCATCGCCGCTACCACCTGGTCTCCGATGCGTCATAGGCGTCTGCCCATTGCGCGAACCAAAAGTCTGTAAGATCGATGGAATGAGAACAGTTATTGCGCATGGCATGAGAGCATGCGCCAGAATGCTTCCTTTTTCTGTCGTGGCGCTGTTGGTATTCGCATGTGCCCCCGTGCCGGCGGCGGCGCAGGCGAAATACGACCCTGGTGCAACGGATACGGAAATCAAGATCGGCAACATCATGCCTTATAGCGGGGCGTTCTCGGAGTATGGCGCAACCGGAGGCGCCGAAGCGGCTTACTTTCAAATGATCGACGATCGCGGCGGAGTCAACGGCCGCAAGATCAAGTTCATCAGCCTCGATTCCGGCTCCGATACCGGCAAATCGGTGGCGCTGGCGCACCAGCTCGTGGAACAGGACCAGGTTCTGCTGACCTTGGGTATCTGGGGCACTCCCGCCAACCTGGCGATCCGCCCGTATATGAACGAGAAGAAGGTGCCGCAGCTCTTCGTCGCGGCCACCGAATCGGCGTTTGACGATCCGTCGCATTTCCCATGGACGATGGGGTTTCAGGCCAGCAAGCGAACCGAAGGTCTGGTCTATGCAAAGTACATCTTGCGGAACAGGCCGGGCGCCAAGATTGCGATACTCTACTCGCGCGATCCGTCCGGACAGGAGTGGCTCGAAGGCATTCGCGACGGCTTGGGGGAAAAGGCGCCGGCCATGATTGCGAAGGAGGCTTCTTTCGAGTATTCCGATCCGGCGTCGATCGACGCACAAATCGTGGCGCTCAAAGACTCCGGCGCCGGCGTTTTCATGAACCTGGCGGTGGGAAAATTCGCGACACGGGCCATTCGCAAAGCCTACGAGATCGACTGGCATCCGTTGCAGTTCATCCCCAACGCATCCCTCTCCATCGCCGCTTTCCTGGAGCCGGCTGGCCTGAAGAAGGCCGCCGGAATCATTACCAATGCGCGTTCCAAGTCCTGGCTCAAGCCGCAATCGAGACAAGACCCCGCGGTGCGCGCCTTTCTGGAGTGGATGGGAAAATACAATCCGGGCGCAAGCATTCGGGATGCCAACAATGTGTATGGCTATGAAGTAGCGCAAACGCTGGTGGAAGTGCTGAAGAAGTGCGGCGACGATCTGACTCGCGCCAACGTAATGAAACAGGCCGCCAGCCTCGATCTGGAGCTGGGGATGCTTCGACCGGGAATCAGAGTCACGACGAGCCCTACCGATTATCAGCCGATCAAGCAGTTGTTTCTCATTCAGTTTGACGGGCAGGACTGGGTTCCGATCGGCAACTGAGCGGAGGGCCGCTAACGCGTGCCAGCCCCTACTTCAAATACTTGATGAACAAAACCTCATTGCCCTTCTCGCTGTAGATCAGCTCATCCACCAGATTCCGCGTGAGCAGGATGCCGAATCCCCCGGGCCGGACTCCCTGTTCGGCGCGGATCTCCAGGTGCCGGACGGGCTCGCCCGGCGGGTTGGCGATGGCCGCGTGCGCGATGGCATCGAACGAAAAACCCTTGCCGGGGTCCTGGATCAGGTAGACGATGGCGCGCGTGGTGCGCACATAGGTTACCTGCACGCGCTTGTCGGGGTCGGATCCCCCGCCGTGCTCAATGGCGTTCATCAACAGCTCGCGGAACGCGGCGGCGATGTTCTCGCGCTCGTGCGGCGGAAAGTCCATCTCTATTTCGCGCACGAACTGCATCAGTCGGTCGGCTGTTTCCATCTTGCAGCGCAGCCGCAGGCTGATCCATTGCGGCGTCGCCGAAAGCACTTCGATATCGTCCTGCCAGTGACCCGTGTTGACGGCCTGCGCAATCATCTCGGCCACCGAACTGGGCGAGAACGGTTTGCTGAAATAGCAGAACGCCTGGTCGCGAATGGCGCGCACGATGTTGGCGGGCGTGCTGTCGGCGGTCATCACCATGACCTTCGCCTCGGGCCGGATCTCCCGGATCTGATGCAGCAGCTCCAGACCGTCCATGCCGGGCATGCGGACGTCGGTCAGCACCAGGTCGTAAGGGCGCGCTTTCGCGCGAGCGAGCCCCTCCAGCCCGTCAAAGGCGCTGTCGATCTGCCACTCCGGGCGGCGCAGCACGGCCGCCAGCAACTCGTGTACGGCGGGATCGTCGTCCACCAGCAGCAGCGTGTGCGCGCTCATGCCGTCTCCAGTTTCAGCGTGAAGGTGCTGCCGTGGCCGAAGTCGCTTTCCACTTCGATATCGCCGCCCATCAGGCGCGCCAGTTTCCGGCTGATGGCCAGTCCCAGCCCGGTGCCTAAATCCTGGTAAGGGGTCGGCAATTGCTGGAACTCCTGGAAGAGCAGGGGCACCTGATCGGGGCGTAAGCCGATGCCGGTATCCGATACGGCGATGCGCGCGCGCTGGGGAATGGCGCGATCGCGGGAGCCGGTCACCTGAATGTGGCCGCGCGGGGTGAACTTGATGGCGTTCGAAACGAGATTGACCAGGATTTGTTTGGAGCGCTGGCGGTCGCAGCGCACCATCAGCGGTTCGCGCGGCTGCCCGATGTCCAGCTTCAGGCGCTTGGCGCGCGCCAGCGGCGCCATCATATTGGTCACCTCGCTGATGACTTCGGTGGCGTCCACCGGCTCGATGAGGCACTCGATCTGGCCGGCCTCGATGCGCGCCACGTCCAGCGCGTCGTGCAGCACTGCGATGATATGCTGGGCGCTGGCCGAAATCATGCGCACCTGGCGCATCTGCTCGGCGTTGAGCGACCCGGGTATTTGCTCCCGCAGCAGATCGGCGAAGCCCACGATGGCCGTCATGGGCGAGCGCAGTTCGTGGGTCATGGTGGCCAGGAAGCGGCTCTTGTGCTCACTAGCGGCCAGCGTGGCCGCATGCTGCTGTTTGAGCCGCTCGTACAAGCGGGCGCGTTCGATGGCGAGCGAAACCTGCTGCGCCACCACTTGCAGCAGGCGGACTTCTTGCGCCCGGAAGCGGTGCGGCTCGGCCAGGTACTGATTCAGCGTGCCGGCGGGCTCGCCCCCCACCAGCAGCGGCACCGAGATGAGCGCGCGCACGCCCTCGCCCAAGCTGATATGTTTCCAGCTTGCGCACAGCGGATGGCGGGTGATGTCCGCTACCCAGTAGGGTTTCCCGGTTGAAACCGCGCGGCCCGAGGGCGAGGACGCGTCCGCCGGCAGCAGCCCGATCTCGCGGAATCTTTCGCCGTAATCGGCGGACAACCCGTACACCGCGGCGAAATCCAGCCGGGTCTTATCGGCGGAGAGCAGGGTGATGGAGCCGAACGGCGCCCCCATGGCCCGGCTGGCCCTTTCGAGCGCCACATCCAGCACCTGGCTCAACTCTAGAGGCGAGAGCATAGCCGAAGCGATATCGGCCACCACCGTTAGTTCCTCGATGCGCTGTCGCAGATTTCTGGCTGCCATGGCCTCAGCGTGCGTTGTCTCCAGTCTAGCGCGACTGGGCGGCCGTTTTGTGGGGCGGACCTCCAGGTCTGCGCGGGTCCTCCAGGACCCGCTCTACGACTACCCGCTCTGCCGCGCATAATCCGGCGCGGCCGCCGCGCGCGGCGCATCCTTGGGCATCAGAATCCAGGCGATCAGGTAGGCGAAGAAGCCGAAACCCGCGCCCAGCGCCAGCGCCAGCCACACGATGCGGATCAGCAGGGCGTCCACGCCCAGATAGCGCGCAAAGCCCGCGCAAACGCCAGCGATCTTCTTGTGCTCCGTGTCCAGCGCCAGCCGGGGGGAAGCGTAAGGGTTCGCCGTGGCTTCCGCCAGTTTGGTGGGGTGCCCGCACGTGGAACAATAGCGCACCTTCTCGTCGATCTCGATCCCGCATCGTGTGCAGAACATTGGTTTGACCTCGTTCACCTGAAGATACGAAGAACGCGGCGGGTGTGTTCCGCCAGCCGCGCTATACTGTCAGCCATGTCTTTGAAACCATCCTGCTCTCTCCTGTTGGCGGCCGCATTCACCGCCTGTTCCGGCGTTTACGCGCAAATCGATCCCATCGACAAAGGCCACTCCGCGCATGGCGCCGCGTTCGACATCGGGCCGCGCCAAAAGCCGTGGCTGATCGAGGGCATCGGCGTCGCGCCGTTTCCCATCACCACCAGGAACCCCGAGGTCCAGCAGTGGTTCAACCAGGGCAACGCGCTGCTGCACTCCTTCTGGTTTTACGAAGCCGAGCGCTCCTTCCGTTGGTGCCTGAAACTGGAGCCGGACAATGCCATGGCCTATTGGGGCCTGGCCCGCGCCACCGAAGGCGACCGCGCCGCCGACTTCCTGCGCGAAGCCGTCAAGCGCAAGGACAAAGTCACCGAGCGCGAGCGCCTGTATATCGAGGCTGAAGCGGCCGTCCTGATGCCCGATCCGGTGCGCGATACCGGCGCCAAGCCCGATTACCGCGAGCTGCGCCGCGCCGAGATGAAGAAGCTCGAAACGTTGTGCGTGAAGTATCCGGACGATATGGAAGCGCGCGCGCTGTTGGCCGAGGCCACCATGGGCGACTCGCGCTATGGCGCCGAACTGATCATCCGCGAAATCCTGGCGCGCGAACCCAACCATCCGGGCGCGCACCACTACCGCATCCACAACTGGGATTACCACGAACCCGAACAGGCGCTCGCAAGCTGCCGCGCATACACCGATCTGGTGCCGGGCATCGGCCACGCCCAGCACATGCCAGGACACATCTACGCCATCGTGGGCATGTGGCACGAGGCGGCGCTCTCCATGGATGCGGCCACGCGTGTCGAGAAGCAGTACATGAAAACCAGCCTCACGTTTCCGTTCAACAACTGGAACTACGCCCACAACCGCACCTACCTTTCCTATATTCAGGAGCAACTTGGGATGGCCGAGGCTGCCATCTTCGGCGCGCACCAACTCATCGACGCGCCGCTCGATCCCGTCGATAACAAGGAGAACGAATTCAGCACGCACTCGCGCGGCATCGCGGCCATGGAGCGCGCGCTTATCAAGTTCGAACGGTGGGACGAGCTGCTGAATCCCAAGTCCATCCCGTGGCGCGACGTGTATGAAGACAAGATGGACAAGGCCTACTCCGAGGCGCGCGCCTGGCTGGGCAAAGGCGACCTGGAGAAAGCCGGCAAGAGCATCGCCGCGCACGCCGCGCTCAAGAAGGATCTGGACAAGAACAAGGACGAGGAGGAGACCTACGGCATCGAAGCTGTCGAGTTGAAGGGACGCCTGGCGATCGCGCGCGGCGACACTATCGTGGGCCTCGGGCTGCTGGCGGACGCCGCCGGACGCGAATACGACATGCAGAAGCAATACGCCGACCCGCCGTTCTATCCGCAATCGCTCTATAACAGCTTGGGCGAGGCTTATCTGGATGCCAAGAGCCCGGTGCTGGCGGCGCAGGCGTTCGAAAAAGCGCTGGAGCTGACCCGCAACGATATCTTCGCGCTTTCCGGACTGGTGCGCGCCTACGCCGCGCTGGGCGAGAAATCCAAGGCCGAGGACGACATGGCGCGGCTGCTGTTCGCGGCCTCGAATGCCGACGCGGGACTGAAGATTCTGGAGCGCGCCAGGGCCACTGGCATCACCGCCGCGCCGCGCGACTCATCGCCCGCGCCGCAGCGCAATTATGCGCGCGTGCCTCTGGACCATTTCGGGCCGCCGCGCTGGGAGCCTTATGAGGCGCCGGCGCTGGATGTCCGCGATGCCGCGGGGAAGTCCGTGTCACTCGCGGAGTATCGCGGCAAGAACGTGTTGTTGGTGTTCTATCTCGGGCCGGAGTGCCCGCACTGCATGCGGCAGTTGCACGAGATCGGGAAGAGCAAGGACGAGTGGGACCGGCTGAATACGGTGGTGCTGGCGGTCAGCAGCGCGGCGCCGGAGAAGAACAGCGAGGCGCTGAAGCAGTTCGGCGATCTACCCGCGCGCCTGTTGTCGGACCCGGATCATACGAACGCGCGGCGCTTCCATTCGTACGACGATTTCGAGGATATCGAGTTGCACTCGACGATCCTGATCGATAAGAAGGGCAGGGTTTACTGGGCGCGTTTCGGCGGGGATCCGTTTTCGGATATGGCGTTTTTGGTGAAGCAGGTGGAGCGCATGAACGAGTTGAGTGGAGGGCGGACTTGAGTCCGCGCGGGGCTTTAGCCCCGCCACGTTGCAGTCCAGGGATCAGAGCAGGTCGTTCCGGTCCTTATAGCGTCGCTCAAAGCTGGTCGAAGGGATCAAAGGAGGCCGGAAGGGTGAGAACGTGCGCCTCGACCTCCTTGACGACACGCTGCGGGGAGCCAGCCGCCCGCGCTGCGGGGGGCCGGTGCTGCGGAGGGAGTTGTTACGATTCAGTGACCAGGGCTTTTTTTTATGAAAATGGCGATAGGGATTTCCACACGAGGGCAGCGAGCTTGCGTCGAAACCAGTCGAAGCACAGAAGTTCCGACGGACCTTCCACGAGGAGCGTCGGCTCGCCGATGATCAGGCTCCGCGTTATCGTCACCCAGGCACGGGCGGCCGTTCCAGGTTGCCGCGATCCCAATTGCCCAAACTCGCGGCGGCTTCGTAGGTAGTCTGGAGAAAACTGAGCAGCGCGGTCCGGGGCGACGCCGCATTGCGGACGTCCTCATACATCAGGATGAACTCCCGCAATCCGGTGTGATAGAACGCCGCGGGCGGAAGCACGGAGCGCGCCGCGTAACCTGACGGTTCGGGCGCCGCATAGGAGTAGAATGCCGGACCCGTTATTTCGCCGCCGCCCGGCCAGAATCCCGCGCTCGAGCACTCATGCGAATACGCTTCACGAGTAATGGGGTCCGCCCCAACGCGCTCTGGCGCGCGGCGTCCGGAGAATCGGGTGGCGGCGAGATCGAAGCTACCCCAGAAAAAATGTACGGGACTGGCCTTGCCTATGAACCTGCCGCGGAATTCTTTGAGGATCGTATCGGCTTGCAGAAGAATCTGGTGGAATTTGGTCACATACTCGGGATCGTAGGAAGCATGTTCGCGGTCATCGGGAAAGGGAATGGGATTGGGAATCTCTACCGGCATCGGCCATATCTTCACGTCGATCCCGATGGCGCGCAGCGCCGCCATGACTTCGTGGTAGAAGTCCGCGACGGGGCGCGCGTACAATCGCACGAAAGTCGTGGCCTGGCCGCTTTTCCGGATGGCGAGATTCTGGCCGGCGAAATCGAATTCGATCTCGAACACGCCGTCGCCGTACGGGATGGCGGATGTGGTGAGGCCACGCGCGCTCACGTAGAGTGGCACCTGCCACCAATGGTTCACGAGCGGACTCAAGGCAAGGCGCACCTTGCCGACGATCTGCGTCCACATGTGCAGCGTGGCGCGGGTGCTTTCCCATGCTGCGAGCGGCAGCGGCGGCCATGGATTGAGGTCGTCCATCGTGCTTCATCCAATATACCGCTCGGCGTGCAGCACCTTGTCTGCGATCTTGAGGCGCAGGGCGATCGAGCACACGGGTTCATACTCGCCGAAGCGATGGAGCAGATTCGGCACAGCGCGTCGTATCCAGGGTGATTTCGCGAATCATGAATCGAACTTGCGCGACAGAGTACTCGGGATTCGAAGGGATCGCCAGCCGGTGCCGGCCTGCCGTCATAAACTGGTGTCGCGTTCCGGCGTAGGGACCGTTGAAGCCCAGTTTTGCTAATCGCCGAACGAAATCGGCACGTTTACAGGGCACCCACCGGCTCACGCGTCGGTTCCTTATTGAGGTCAATGCCGCCTATGACTGGTAGCGGGTGGGCGAGCTTAAGGCCGAGGAGAATCCAGTCCTCAAGAGTGGATCGCAGTTCCCGTTCACAGCGATACAACGTTGGGGCGAGCGCGACCACGCCTGGGCAGCCGGGGATACTACCAGCAAAGGTCTCATCCCCCAACTTGTCGTAAACGGCCTGTCCGAAGGCTTCGTGAACATACGGCCTGGGAGGCCGCTGCAGGCCAAGGGCCTGCCCCACGAGGTTCTTTGAGATTATACGATATAGCGTTCGGCGTCCAGCAGGCGGTGCGCGATCTTGCGGCGCAGGGCGATCGAGTCCACCGGTTCGTATTTGCCGAAGCGGCGCAGCACCACCAGGTTGGTGCGCAGCGTGTCGCCTTCCGAGCAGGCCGCCAGTACGATGCGCGCGGTGACGTCGATATGCGCCATGGCGTCGCGCACCAGGACGGCGGTCATGTCGGCGGCGTTGGCGCCCTTGCCGGATTCGGCCAGCTTCTGGGTGCGCAGCAGCGCCGATTCCATGGCGAAGATATCCATGATCACGTCGGTAATGTTGGCCAGGACCTCCTGCTGTTTTTCCATCTCCAGCATGTACTTCTGATAGGCCACACCCATCAGCATGAGGGCGATCTTCTTGGCGTTGATCAGGATCTTAGTCTCTTCGGCGAACGGGCCGGTGGGCTGGTCCTCGCCGCCATGCGGGCCGCCCAGGATTTCCTGGAGGACGCCGGTAGCCGCCTGCACCAGGCCGAGTTGGCCGCGCGCGGCGCGCTTCAGCAGCATGCCGGTGGTGAGCAGACGGTTGATCTCGTTGGTACCTTCGAAGATGCGATTGATGCGCGAATCGCGATAGGCGCGCTCCACCGGATAATCCTGATGGTAGCCGTAGCCGCCGTGGATCTGCACGCCTTCATCGACCACGTAGTCCAGCACTTCGGAAGCGTAGATTTTGATGATGGAGCACTCGGCGGCGAACTCCTCCACCGCTTTCAGCATGGTTTGCGCGGCGTTGGCTTGCGACCAGGAGAAGTTCTCCAGCAGCGATTCGATTAGGCCCACCACGCGATAGGTCATGGACTCGGCCGCATAGGTGCGGATGGCCATCTCGGCGAGCTTGTGCTGGATCATGCCGAATTCGGCGATGGACTGACCGAAGGCCTTGCGCTCTTTGGCGTACTTGAGCGAAACCGCCAGCACGTTCTTGGAGCCGCCCACGGTGCCGGGACCGAGCTTGAGCCGGCCGACATTCAGGATGTTGAAGGCGATGATGTGGCCGCGGCCGATTTCGCCGAGCACATTTTCGACGGGCACGGGCACGTTGTCGAGATACACGGCCGTGGTGGAACTGCCCTTGATGCCCATCTTCTTTTCTTCGGCGCCGGAGGATACGCCGGGGAATTTGCGCTCGACCAGGAAGGCGGTAAACTTCTCGCCGCCGACTTTCGCGAAGACCGTGAACAGATCGGCATGGCCGCCGTTGGTGATCCACATTTTCTGGCCGTTGAGGATATAGTGTTTGCCATCCGGGCTGAGGTCGGCGCGGGTGCGAACGGCCAGCGCGTCGGAACCGCATTGCGGCTCGGTGAGGCAGTACGCGCCCAACATTTCCATGGAGGCCAACTTGGGCAGGTAATGCTTCTTCTGCTCCTCGGTGCCGAAATACAGAATGGGCAGCGTGCCGATGCCGACGTGCGCGCCGTACCAGCCCGAAAAAGAGCCGTCGCCGGCCATGTGTTCCATGGCGATCATGGCGGAGGTCAAGTCGAGTTCCATGCCGCCGTATTGTTCGGGGATGGTGATGCCGGTCAGGCCCAGTTCGGCTGCTTTGCGCAGGCACGCCATGGCGACTCCCGGTTCGTGGTGCTGGATGGCTTCCACGTTGGGGCCGACTTCCTTGGCCCAGAATTCGTCCACCGTGCGGGCGATGGCCAGGTGTTCCGGAGTGAGGTCCTCCGGGGTGAAGACTTCGTTTGGCAGGCGCTCTTCGATCAGGAACGCGCCTCCCTTGGTTTTAGGTAATAAGATCGATGCTGTTGCCGTTGCCATATATTCTCCTGGTACTCCACAGGCTAAAGCCTGTGCTATCTACCTCACAGGCTAAAGCCTGTGCTACCTACTCCACAGGCTAAAGCCTGTGCTACCTCATCAATTCGAAGATACCAGCGGCGCCCTGGCCGCCGCCCACACACATGGTTACCATGCCATACTTCACGTTGCGGCGGGCCATCTCCCGCAGAATCGTCGCAGTGAGCTTGGCGCCCGTGCATCCCAGCGGGTGCCCCAAGGCGATCGCGCCGCCGTTCACATTGACTTTCTCCGGATCGAGGCCGGCCTCTCTAATGACGGCCAGCGCCTGCACACCGAAGGCTTCGTTCAGTTCGATCAGGCCAATGTCGTCCAGCGTGAGGCCCGCGATTTTGAGGGCCTTGGGAATAGCTACTACCGGTCCGATGCCCATAATCTCGGGAGGCACGCCGCCGGCGGAAAAGCTCACAAAGCGGGCCATGGATTTCAGGCCCAGTTCGCGCGCCTTGCGGTCGGACATGACGATGGCGGCCGCCGCGCCGTCGCTGGTCTGGGAAGAGTTGCCCGCGGTGACCGTGCCGCTGGCGTGGAAAACCGGCTTGAGTTTGGCGAGCGCTTCGACGGTCGTGTCGGCGCGCGGCCCTTCATCCTTGGCGAAAACGGTCTTGGTGACTTTGGGTTTGCGGCCGTTGGGGGTGACCCAATCGATTTCGAAGGGCACGATCTCCTCGTCGAACCTGCCTTCGGCCTGGGCGCGCAGGGCGTTCTGATGGCTGCGGTAGGAGAAGGCGTCGGCCGCATCGCGCGGGATGTTGTATTTGCGCTGCACGCACTCGGCGGTGAGCCCCATGTTCATGTAGATCTCGGGGCGATGATCGACGAACCACGGGCTGGGGGCGACCTTGTGGCCGCCGCGCGGCATCAGGCTCATGCTTTCCGCGCCGCCCGCAATGATAATGTCCGCGCCGCCGGAACGGATGCGGTCGGCGGCCATGGCGATGGCTTGCAGGCCGGAGCTGCAGAACCGGTTGATGGTCACGCCGGTGACGGTGTCCGGAAGGCCGGCGCGCAGGGCCACGCAACGGGCCATGTTGTTGCCCGATTCGGCTTCCGGCATGGCACAGCCGAGGACGATGTCTTCGATCTCGGCCGGGACAACCTGCGGATGCTTTTCCAAAAGGCGGCGGATGACCGCGCCTGCGAGATCGTCCGGGCGCGAAGTGCGCAACGCGCCGCGCGGCGCTTTGCCGATGGCGGTGCGGAGACAGTCGATAATGACGGCTTCTTGCATGTACACTCCCAAAAACGGGGCTAGGGGCTGGGGGCTAGGGGCTGGGGTTTTGTCTTTCCCTAGTCCCTAACCCCTAGTCCCCAGGCCCAGCTAATTTCGTAACGGCTTTCCTGTTTTCAGCATGTGCTGCATGCGTTCCTGCGTCTTGCGCTGGCCGCACAGGCTGAGGAAGGCCTCCCTTTCCAAGTCCAGCAGGTATTGTTCGGAGACGGTCTGATGGCCGGTCAGGGGTCCGCCGCTCAATACTGATGCCAGTTTCTCTCCTACTACGGTATCGTAATCCGAGATGTAATTGGCTTGCCGCGCCAGATAGATGCCGGTTTTGAGCAGCGCGAGATCTTCGGCGCCGCCCACTTCCACATCGGTGCGCGGCACGCCGGGCACGTAGCCGGGCGCAATGGATAGAGCCAGGGCCTTGGCATCGTCGATGAGGCGTTCGGGGTTCATGGATATCCGGTCCTGCGGACGCAGCAAGCCGAAATTGCGGGCTTCCGCGGCGCTGGTCGCGACCTTGGCGTAGGCGATCAATTCGAAGGCCTTTTGCGCGCTGCCGAAGCGCAGCAGCATTTCCTTGGTGCCACCCGCGCCGGGGATCACGCCGACGCCGACTTCGACAAGGCCTATGTAGGTCTCCGCGGATGCCTGCACGCGCGCCGAATGGATGGCGATCTCGCAGCCGCCGCCCAACGTCATACCGAACGGGGTGCGTACTTGATCGCCATGGTGGCTTGTTGGAAGCGGTTGATGGCGGCTTCCAACTCTTCCCACTCTTCTTCCTGGGCGGCCAGCAGCACCAACATGAGGTTGGCGCCGACGCTGAAGTTCTCGCCCTGGTTTGCGATGATCATGGCTTCGAAGTTCTTGCTGGTTTCTTCGATGCCGGCGCGGACTAGCGAGACTTGGTCGTCGCCGAGCGAATTCATCTTGCTGTGGAACTCGAGGCAGAGCACGCCGTCGCCGATGTCGATCAACGACGCGCCGCCGTTCTTCTTCACTACGCCGTGCGCGTGTTTTACGTCCTTGAGCACGGTAATACCGGGCCGGTCGATCAGCCACTTATACGAATTGGCCTGCAGGTCGAAGTATTCGTGGTGCGGCCGGCGGTCGTAGTCGGGGGCTTCATAAAACGACTTCGCGCCGCTCTCCAGCATCTTCTCGACAGTCTCCGGAATGTGGCGCTGTTCCTGGCGCATGCGGGCGACGGTTTCTTCGACGCCCAGCGCGTCCCACAGTTCGAAGGGTCCGAGCGAGTTGGCATAGCCCCAGCGCATGGCGCGGTCGATCTCGACGATGCGGTCGGAAATCTCGGGCACCATGCTGGCCGAGTACAGCACCAGGTCGCTGAAGAGCCGCCAGAGGAACGTGCCGGGGCGATCGGTGAGCGCCATCAGCGCACGCAGGCGGTGCGGCAGGTCCTCGATATTGCGGACGCCTTCCACGGAAGAGAAGCGCGCCTTCTTGGATGGCTGGTATTCGAGCGTTTTCCAATCGAGGGCCAGGATCTCCTTCTTGTCGCCTTTGCCGGTGCGTTTGTAGAAGCCCTGGCCGGTCTTATCGCCCAGCCATCCGCGCTCGATCATCTGGGCGAAGAAGGGCGGCAGCACGAAGCGCTCGCGCCAGGGATCGCCGGGCACCAGGTCGTAAAGATTCTTGGTGACATGCGCCCAGATATCCAGGCCGACGATGTCCAAGAGGCGAAAGCTGGCGCTCTTGGGCAATCCGATGAGCTGGCCGGTGAGGGCGTCCACTTCCTCGATGGTGAAGTCCATCTCGACGGTCAAGTTTTGCACGGTGCCGCCGAGAAAACTGCCGATGCGATTGGCGATGAAGTTGGGTGTATCCTTGCACGGCACCACGCCTTTGCCCAGGTGGCGGTCGGCGAACTCGGTGACGTGATCGCGCACCGCGGGAAGCGTCTCGGGGCCGGGGATCATTTCGAGCAGGTGCAGATAGCGCGGCGGGTTGAAAAAGTGCGTGCCGAGAAAATGCTGACGGAACTCGGTGGGAAACCCTTCGGCGATGCTGGCCAGCGGAATGCCGCTGGTGTTGGTGGAGAAGATGGAGCCGGGCTTGCGATGTTTCAGCACCTTCTCGATCAAGGCGCGCTTGATGGCCAGGTTTTCGGTGACGGCTTCGACGATCCAATCGCAGTCCTTGATCTTGGCGAGATCGTCTTCGAAGTTGCCGGGAGTGACGAGTGACTTGGTTTCCGGAGTAAAGAAAGCGGCGGGCTTTTGTTTCAGTGCAGTTTCCAACCCGCCCACGGCAGCGGCGTTACGATTGGCCTGATTGGGAAGAACGATATCGAGTAATAAAGCTGGGATGCCCGCATTGGCGAAATGGGCCGCGATGCGCGATCCCATAGTGCCAGCTCCCAGCACAGCTACACGGCGAAGTGGTGTCATCAGTCGGAGTTTAGCGCGAATCACGCGCAGATGGCTATGGAATAAGTTCTATGTGGTACGGTGCTGAGAATTTCGTCAGTCTATGGAAAGATCGGGGAGTTGGTCGGCGGGAACCTCGATGATTTTTCCGTTTTCCCAGAACACCATGGGGAAGCCCCTTTGCTTGTGCTCTTTGACGGTTCTGCGATACGCCCGTTCCAGTGCCTCTTCGATGGCTGTGCCTTCGCGAAAGATTTGACCGATATCCTTCTTTTCGGTTTTCTCCGTATTCATGACCACTCCCTGTTCACATTGTTCCACAAATCCGGGTCGAAGGCCACGTCAGCTTGATGCGAAGCGCCCCTGGCGATCAGGCGCCGATTTCCGTGGGCGGAGTTGTCGTAGAATTGCCAGCTTGCCGCCAACGGACGGTAGATGCGGAAGAAATTCCTCAAGCCAGCTTCGTAGCGCCGCCGGATTGTCTCTTCCGGCACGTGATGGCCACCCTCCAGGACGCGCTTCCGCACGCGCGCGACGGCCATATCGGCGGATGGCAGCCAAAAAAATAGAATGTGAAATTCATAGCCGGTTGGCGTCAACGTCTTGATCCACGAAGCGAAGGTGCGGCTGGCGAGTGTAGTCTCGAAGGCCACGTCGGCGCGCTGCGCGGTGAGATGATGCAGACGCTGCAGCATGATTCTGCCGGCATCGAAGGCGACACTTTCGGGCTGAAACGACGAGAGACCCTTGGCGATGATGTCGGCATTTACGAATTCCTGCACCGCCAGGCCGCCCACTCGGTTGCACCAACGCAATGGGCGCCTTTCTGTTGAGACTCATGCCGCTAATAGGTGCGCTTTGGGTCACGGCGCGACGGCGAATACGGTGCCTTTTCCCGCGGTGCCTCCTGCGGACGTCGTGCCATAGAGCACGCCGGTCGAACTTAATGCGAGACCTGCCACGGGCATCGAGCCGTCGCCATCCGCATCCGAGAAGCTGTGCAGTACTTTCTCCGTCCAGGCGCCCCCCCTTCGAGGAGGGCGGCGTCAACTCGAACACCGTGCCGCAACCCGCAATGAAGTCGAATGAGCCAGGGCAAGCCGTAGTGGCATTTCCGCCGAACTCAGTCGTCCCGTAGAGGACTCCGTTCGAACCCACTACCACGCTTGCCGCCGGGTAGCCTCCGTCACCATTATCAGACCCAGTAAAGCTATAAATCACGGTCTCCGTCCAGGCCCCACCCGGCGACGATGGTGGTGTCAAGGTGAAGACGGTGCCACAGCCGTCTTCACCCCCCAAGTAGGGGCACATGCCGGAGCCACCGTAGCTTGTAGTGCCGTAGAGCACTCCGCCCGGGCCCACGGTGAGGGCGGCCAGCGGATATGCGCCGTCGCCGGGCGTGTCGCCGAAGGCGTGGATGGTCGTCTCCGTCCAGGCACCGCTATGGGTCGCTGGCGGCGTCAGCTCGTAGACTGTCCCAGCGCCCCCGTAGAAGGTGGTCCCGAACAAGGAACCGCCTACGGACACGACGCCCGCCAAGGGCTCAAGCCCCGAATCCTCGCCGGGGGTGCCGAAGGCATATAGTTCGTACTCCGTCCAATCACCTCCCGGCGCTAAAGGGGGCACCAAAGCGATCACCAACCCAAGAATGAAACCCGTGGCAGAAGGCTGGCCGTGAGTCGTCGTGTATAGCGTTCCACTTGGACCAATCAGCACCGGTCCGTTCGGGAGTACGTTCTGGCTGCCGCGCGAGCGGCCGAAGCTGTATAGGACCGTCTCCGTCCAGGCATCCCCAGCCGCGGCAGGCGGCGCCAATTCGAAGATTGTGCCGGGGCCGGCCTGACCCCCGGCTGTGGCGCCGTACAACGCCCCCGTGCTACCGAAAACCAACGCTGACTGCGGGTATTGGCCGTCTGACCCGCTGAAATTCTGGAGCACAGTTTCCTTCCATGGCTCTCCCGTGGGCTTCGTCAGTTCAAAAACCGTGCCAAACGCGGATGTACCTCCGGCATTTGTGGTTCCATAGAGCGTTCCATTGGCACCGATTACCAACCCTCCCTTGGGATCGGCACCGTCAGGGCTGCCCTGGAAGCTGTAGATGGTTTCGTAGGACTGCGCGGCGGCGATGAGCGGCATGAGAGTCGCCACCGATGCAATAAGAATGAGCCGTAGTGCTCTCTTAGTGCCCGCTCTCTGGCGCGTAGCCTGGCCACTGCGTATTCTGGCCGTCATTACATCCTCCCTCTTTGGTGGGGCGCTCCCGTTAAACTCCAATTCTGGCACCACCGAAACTACCCATCAAATCAGGACGCATCGCGAGTCAGCTAGCAACGGTTTCCTGATGTTCGCAATTCCGTTTTGGCCCCTCGGCCTCCGGAACCCAGCGGATATCTGCGCGTGAACGTATCTCGGCGACAACGCGCAAATACTCTCTATGCTCCTCGATCTTAGTCAGAACCCGGGCAATATCGTCCCGCACCTCCTCGAAGTCTAACAGGCCAGGTGGAGCCTTGTGGCGCAATTCCGCGATGTGGAAACCGAAGGGCGTCCGAAAGATACCGGTCTGCTGACCCGGCTTAAGATCGCGGAAGGATGTCGGCGGCTGCCGTGGTTTTACCCGCGCCATTGGGGCCGGCGACGATTATTAGGTTGGGACCCATGGGAGCGATTGTACCGAAAGGGGCGGCCTGAGAGGCCGCCGCAGGCTGGGAGCCTGCCCCACGAAAGGCAGGATTCTGAGATGTTGTAATACTAATTACTGCAGAATCCGCACGCGAATCGCGGAGCGGTTCTCACCCGACCGGTACACCCGCTGGGTGGCCTTCTGGAAGTCCGCCTCGGTGGCCCGGTCGATATCCACGAACTTCTGCGGATTGCGGTCCACCAGCGGAAACCAGGAGCTCTGCACATGGACTACGATGCGGTGCCCGCGGCGGAACGTGTGATACACATCGGGCATGGCGAATGCGACCTTCGTGACGCGCCCCGGCTCGGAGGCTTCGGGCTTTTCAAAGCTATTGCGAAATCGCGCCCGGAACGGTTCGCCGCGCACGAGTTGCTGGTAGCCGCCCATGCGCACGCCAGATGGATTCGGGTCCGGGTCCGGATAGGTCCCCGGGTATCTGTCCACCAATTTCACCACCCAGTCGGCGTCGGTGCCAGTGGTGGACACGCGCAGATCGCATTCGATGGGGCCGGCCACAGTGACATCCCGATCCAGCGGCTCGCTCTCATACGCCAGAACATCCGTGCGCCGGCCGGCGAACCTCTGGTCGGACGTCATGTAGTTGTAGGTCATGCCGGCGCTGGTCTCCTCGGTAAAGGGCACGGGCTTCGCCGGGTCGCTGACGTACTCATCGAATGCTTGCCCGCCCTCGGGCGGCGTCCAGGATAGCTTGCCGCCTTCGCTGAAATACAGCATGCGCGCCGCGGCTTCGGCAGGAGGCCAAGCGTCATGCTTGCGCCACTGGTTCCGGCCAGTCTCGAAAACGTAGGCTTTGGGCAGCGTGAAGTCGTCGGTGGGCGTTTTGAGGTAATGCACGAAGAACGGCAGCATGATCTTGTCGCGGAAGAACTCGGCCGTCTTGGAGGCGAAGCGCACATTGCCGAGCTGTTCGCCGTCGCCCATCCAACCGCCATGGGACCAGGGTCCCATTACCAGCGTGCGGGTTGTCTCGGGGCTCTGCGCCTCAAGTGCCCGATACACCGCGAGCGGACCGGCCAGATCCTCGGCATCGAACCAACCGCCGACGGGCAGCATCGCTGGATGTACGTTTTTCAGATGCGGGCGGATGTTGCGCGCCTGCCAGTACTCGTCATAGCGCCGGTGCTCCAGCAGTTCCTTCCAGAAGGCGGCCTGGGTGCCGAACAGCGCTGGATCGATATTGCGCAGCGGCCCCAACCTCAGGAAGAAATCGTAGCCGTCGGGTGTGCCGCGCTCGAAAGTGGTGGTGGGGTGCGGCCGTATGTCTCCAGGCTCGACCCACGGGCGTCCGAAGCCGGAGAAAAAGCCGAAGGCGTGTGCCAGGAAGAGAGCGCCGTTGTGCCGCCAGTCGTCGCCCAGGAACCAGTCGGTGATGGGCGCCTGCGGGGAAGCGGCTTTGAGCGCGGGATGCGCGTCGATGGCCGCCATGGCCGCGTAGAAGCCAGGGTACGAGATACCCCAGATCCCCACGTTCCCGTTGTTGTCCGGGACGTTCTTTACCAGCCAGTCGATGGTGTCGTACGCGTCGCTGGTCTCGTCCACGTCCTTGGGGCCATGCTTCACGGGCAGGTAGGGCCGCATGTTCACGTACTCGCCCTCGGACTTGGCGGTCCCGCGCACATCCTGGTACACGAAGATGAAACCCTCCTTGGCGAACTTCTCGGTGTTGGCCGGCAGACCGCGATAATTGTCGTCGCCGTACGGCGAAACCGTGTAGGGTGTACGCATCAGAAGAACCGGATATTTCTGCGACGTGTCCTTGGGCGCATAGACAGAGGTGAACAGTCGGACTCCGTCGCGCATGGGGATCAGGTACTCGTATTTGGTATAGTTGGCGCGAAAATACTCAGCGCGTTCGGCTTCGGGGGACTTCTTGGGGACCGGTTCCTGGGCGAAAAGAGCGGGCAGGGCCAGCAACAGCGGGATGGCAATCAGGCGCTTGGGCAGGGGGCATCTCATGAGGTCAACTATACAATGGCGCGGCGGGACTGAGAGTCCCGCGCAGGCTGAGAGCCTGCCCCACTGGACACAATGGTAGAATGACCGTTATATGTATCGCAGGTTTATCTTCCTTCTGGCGGCTGGCATCTCCATGGCTGCGGCGGCCGACGTCCGCATCGTCGAAGAGATCGTCGCCAAAGTGAATAACGACGTCATCACGCGCGGCGAAATGGCGCGTACCCGGCAGGAACTCGAGACTGAGCTTCGCCAGCAAGGGTTGAGCGGCGCCAAACTGCAACAGGCCGTGCACGAGAAAGCCGGCGACGCCTTGCGCGATCAGATCGACCAGCTCCTGTTGGTCCAGAAAGCCAAGGACCTCAACATCAACGTGGATTCCGAAATCACCAAGCGCCTGGCCGCCATGCAGGTGCAGAGCAAGATCAACGATCCCGACAAATTCCACGACTTCATCCGCGAGCAGATGGGGATACCCTTCGAGGACTTCAAGCAGCAGGTCAAGAACCAGATGCTGACCCAGCGCGTCATCGGCGATGAGATCAGCTCGCATGTCCTTATCCCGGAAGCGGAAAAGCGGAAATACTACGATGAGCACAAGAACGATTTCGTGCGCGACGAGGAAGTCTTCGTGCAACAGATCTTCATTTCGACCGAAGGGAAGACCCCCGAGCAGGTGGCCGCGGCCGAAAGGAAGGCCAAGGACCTGGTGGCCCGCGCGCGCAAAGGCGAGAAATTCGGGGACCTGGCGGCTACCAATTCCGACGATTTGGAAACCGCCCGCAATGGCGGTGAGATGCCTCCGTTCAAGCGCGGCCAGTTGCTGAAAGAGATCGACGACTTCGTCTTCAAGCAGAAAAAGGGTTCCATCACCGATCCGATTCGCGCGCCGACCGGGTTTCTGATCACGAAAATCGTGGAACGCCACGAAAAAGGGCTGGCCACTTACGAAGAGGTCGAAAACGAGATCAACGAGAGAATGGCCGGGCCGCAGATGAACGTCAAGGTGCGCACCTATCTGACCAAATTGCGCACGGAGGCGTTTCTGGAGATCAAGACCGGCTACCTGGATAGCGGCGCGGCGCCCGGCAAGGACACCACCTGGAAGGATGTCGCGCAGTTGAAGCCGCAGACCGTCACCAAGCAGGAAGTGGCGGCCCACCACCGGCGCAAGCGGCTGCTCTTCGCGCTGCCGATTCCCGGGACCGGCGATAAGAAGCCGGCGCTCAAGCCTGCGCCGGCCACCACACCCACCAGCGCCACGGCCGCTCAGCCCTCCGCCCCCGTCCCACCGGTCGCGGCGCCGCCCAAGCCGTAAGCGCGCCGGCTGCCATGAAATCCCCCTATGTGACCGAACTCAAGCCGGACCAGATCGTCACCGGCAGTTTCCTGGTTAGCTCCAAGGAGATCCGCCAAAAGAAGAAGGGCGATCCTTATTTGTCATTGCAACTCGGCGACCGCACCGGCGAGTTGGATGCCAAAATGTGGGACAACGTGACCGAAGTGATGGAGACCTTCGAGCGCGACGACTTCGTCAAAGTGAAGGGGCTGGTCCAAATCTTCCACAACCGGCCGCAGTTGACCGTGCACACCATCCACCGGATGGACGACCGGGAAGTGGATTTCGCGGATTATTTTCCGGCATCGGCGCGCGATCGGGACGAAATGTGGCGGGAATTGCGCGGGTTCGCCGCGGCGCTCGCCAACCCGCACCTGCATAAGCTGGTGGCCGCCCTGCTGGACGACGAGGATATCGCGCGGCGCTATCGCGTGGCGCCTGCCGCCAAGCAGATCCATCATGCTTATCTGGGTGGATTGATCGAGCACGTACTGTCGCTGTGCCACCTGGCGCGCCTGACGGCCAGTCACTACCCCATGATCGACGGCGACCTGCTGGTGACCGGCGTCATCTTGCACGACATCGGCAAGATCTACGAATTGAGCTACGAGCGCGGGTTCAGTTACAGCGACGAGGGTCAGTTGCTCGGACATATGTTGATCGGAGTGCGCATGGTGGGCGAGAAGCTGCGCGACATCCCGGATTTTCCGCCGCGGCTGCGGTCGCTGGTGGAGCACATGATCATCAGCCACCACGGACACTTGGAATTCGGATCGCCCAAGACGCCGGTATTCCCGGAAGCCATGCTGCTCCACTATTTGGACGATCTGGACTCCAAGATGGAGTGCATGCGGCACCTGATCGAGACGGACCGCCAGTTCGCGGGCAACTTCACCGGTTTCAGCCCGAGCCTCGAGCGCGTGCTGCTGAAGAAAGACCGGTATCTGGCCGGTCCGGTCCCCGAGCCTTCCAGCGCGCCCGCCGTTGCGCCGGCCAAGCCCATGCCCGCGACAGCGCCCGCACCGGCATCCGCATCCGCGCCGGCGCCCGCACCGGCGCCCAGGAACAATTCCCCATTCGGCGACAAGTTGCGGCAGGCCTGGCAGCCCGCGGAGGCTAAGCGGGAGGGCTGATGCGCAAAGCCTCTACGCGCGCCATCCCGCCGCCCCTGGAGCTACTGTGTCTGAGCGCGCTCTGGTCGCGCGGGCAGGGCAGCGTGAAGGACGTGCGGGAACTGGTCGGCGCCAACCGTCCGCTGGCCTACACCACGGTGATGACGGTGCTCGACCGCCTGGCTCGCCGCGGGATCGTCACGCGCCGGAAAGCCGGCCGCGCCTTTGTGTACGCCCCGGCGGTCTCGCGGGACGCTATGCGGCGCCTTGCGTTGCAGGAATTCCTGGACTCGTACTTCGAGAGCTCCCAGCACGAGTTGCTGCAGTTTCTGCGGGACGAGTCGCGCGCGGAGGCGTCCGCGCCCGCCGCGATGGCGGCTAACGGCCTGGACCCCGCGCTGCTGTAGTGTGCGCCACATGCGCCACACATGAAAGTGGAGATTCCGGCAACGCCACTTGAGCCGCCGGATCGCAGCACCTCCTGGTTATCGGCGTTCATCGGCGTTCATCGGCGGCCAGATGTGCTTTTTTTCCGGTCCAACGCGAATACGAAAACCCCATATTGGCCGCCGATGAACGCCGATGAACGCCGATAAAAAGGAGCCAGACGGAAGTCTTCCTGAGCGGACGAACTGCCCGAAACCGTCCGCGGCCGGGAAGCGCGTCTCCCCTCGCCCGGCGTGGCTCACCGAGCGGCCTACAGTACGGGTACGCAAGGATCTTGCGGCTTTCTTTGAGCTTTTCACACCTCTCCACTTTTGTGTCGCACGCTCGCGCCACACACACCACACCGCCCCCTTGACATTCTACCCGAGCCATCCTATGATTCGCCTAGAATGTCTACTCGAAAGCCGGAAGACCGCGTCGAGCTGCTGCAGGGCACTCTCGACGTTCTGATCCTGCGCACTCTGCTGTTTGGGCCGGCCCATGGCCACGCCATCGTGAAGGCCATCGAGAGCAATTCCGAAGAGGTGCTGCAGGTCGAGCAGGGATCGCTTTACCCGGCTTTGCACCGCCTTATCAAAAGGGGGTGGATCTCCGCGGAGGAGGGGATTTCGGAGAACAACCGCCGGGCCAAGTATTACAAGCTCACCGCCCTGGGCCGCAGGCAGCTTCGGGTGGAATCCGCGAAGTGGGAGAAACTGGCCCGCGCCATCGCACGCATCCTGAAACTGGCGGGTGAGGAGGCCAACTCGTGAAACCATTGCGCATGATGGGCCGCATGTTGGACAGTCTCGACGACGACATTCGCGACCATATCGAGCGGGAGACGCGCGACAACATCGAGCGCGGCATGCCGCCCGAGGAGGCGCGCCACGCGGCGCTCCGCCAATTCGGCAACATCACGCGGGTGAAAGAAGACACGCGGGCGGTCTGGCGCCGGGTGTGGCTCGAACAGTTGCTACAGGATATCCGGTACGGGCTTCGCATGCTGGTCCGCAATCCGGGGTTCGCGGCAGTAGTCATTCTGACGCTGGCGCTGGGCATCGGTATGAACACGGCCGTCTTCAGTGTGGTGAACGCGGTGCTCCTGCGTCCGTTGGCGTGCCCGCATCCGGAGCGTCTGGTCTGGATCGGCGGCTACGATCCGAATATCAAGACGTCCACGGTGGACTCGCCCGACTTCTGCTTTTTGCGGGAACATGCGCAGTCATACGCGGGCATAGCTGCGTACGGTCCCCAGCAGGCCGCGATGGTCACCCCGCGGGATGCGCAGCAGGTGAGCGGCGTAGCGATTGCCGGCGATTTCTGGGCGCTGACGGGCGCGCGACCGGCGCTCGGCCGTCTGTTCGGCCCGCAAGAGCAGGATACTGTGGTGCTCGCCTGGGATCTGTTCGAGAGCCAGTTCGGCGGGGACCCGCATGCGGTCGGCCGGTCCGTTGCCGTGGATGGCCGTTCGGTTACCATCACCGGCGTGCTACCGAAGGATTTCCGCTTTCAGTTTCCGATGTGGTGGCAGGCTCTGGAACCGCGGCCCGTGGATGGCTACTTTCCACTGCCCGCGAAGGACATCGCCATGGGCCGCACCGTCAACGTGGTGGCGTCGCTCAAGCCAGGCGTGCGAGCCGCGCAGGCCATGGCTGAGCTCGAGGTGCTGGAGAAACGCGCGCAAGAGGGCCGCAGCCCGCAGTTTCGCGGGCCGACAACCGGGCTGCGAATCCAGCCGCTGGCGGACCATTTGACTGGCGCCGCACGCCCGGCCTTGTTGGTATTGCTGGCGGCCGGCGCCCTCGTCCTGCTCATCGCCGTTCTGAACATCGCCAGCGTTCTACTGGCGCGTGCGACGGCGAGGCAGCGCGAGATCGCGATCCGCGCGGCGGTGGGGGCGGGACGCGCGCGCGTCATCCGGCAATTGCTGGCCGAGAGCGTAGTGCTGGCTCTGATGGGTGGCGCCGCGAGCCTGGCGCTGGCGCGAACGGCGCTCGCGATCCTGGTGCGGCTTTCGCCGAACGCGGTTCCGCGGCTGCAGGAAACCAGTATCGATGGCGCCGTGCTCGCCTTCACTCTGGCAGTTTCGATTGGAACCGGCATTCTGTTTGGGTCCGGTCCCGCGCTGGCGCTCTGGCGCACCAGCCTGCACGATGCCCTGAAGGAAGGCGCGCGGACTTCGGCGGGACCCGCCGGGCTGCGCCTGCGCGGATTGCTGGTAGCCGGAGAACTGGCTCTGGCGATCGTGCTGCTCATCGGCGCAGGGCTGATGTTGAAGAGCTTCTGGCGCATGCATGCGCACCCGCCCGGCTTTGCGCCGGAAAGCATCCTGACGATGAAGGTCCAGCCGGTGGGGCCGCAATACCGCGAGAAACCTGC
>JBEKPZ010000008.1:0-51355 GCA_049520215.1 Bryobacteraceae bacterium
CAATACTGTTCACTTAATGATCCTGATTCGCTTGGCGAACTCGATGCGACGGGTGCGTAGGCGTTTGCGCGGGCGCAGCGGGTAGTTGCTCATCTTCCGCTTCACCCCGCGCGGGTTGATCCGGTTGCGACTCGACACAACCCGCTCTTCAAGAATCTCGTCCAGGATCGCCTGGTGGAAGGCTTTTCTCTGCCGAGGGGGGAATGGAGCCGTAACGGGCCATCCGCCGCTGGACAACGCGCACGGAGTGGACGAACGAAAGCCGGTCCGGATCTTCATCGGCCTGCAGGGCGGCTTCATGCATCAGACCGCGGATGGCAAAGTGCGCCATCAGCAGACCGAAGAACTCCTGCCGGACCAGTTCCGGCGTCTTGCTGCGCAGTACGATCTGAGCGCCGCGCAAATGAGTCTTCAACTCGTCCAGGGTGGTTTCGATCTCCCATCGCTCGTGATAAAGAGCGGCCAATTCTTTGGCCGGTGCCTGCTGGGGATCGAGGATGGTGGTGATTAGCCGGTAGATCGGCTCGGCGTCGGCGACGTTTTTCAAGTGGTAATCGATGACGCGGACCATAATCCCGTTGCGCTTTTTCCGCCGGTCCTTAGTGGAGGCATAAATGCGGCTGAGATAGGAGCCGTCGGGCAGGCGTTTTTCCACGTCCAAGCGTGCATTCTGACGCGTGCGCCATAGCAAATCTGCTCCCGTGTTGGCTGCTGTCCGCCAGAGTTTGTAACCGGGGAAAAACCGGTCGGCCATGCACAGCATTCCCTTGCGGAGCGAAGGAATCACTTTCTCGGCCAGCGTGAGTTCATCGGTGGCGTATCGATCCATGTGCGCGCCCCACAACACGTGCGTCCCGTTCTCCAGCAGTGCCACAAACCGGATCTTGGGGAAAGCGCTGGATCATCCTCGACTGGAGCCTGGACGCCCGAAGTCCTGGTCGTTTTCCGCCGTATCGGCCACATCCAGCGTGCTGCCATCCAGGCTGACCAGTCGCCATTGCCGGTACCAAGCGCCTTTGGTGCGCTTCCCCGCAATAGGAGCTACCACTGCCGCATAGAGTTTCTTCAACGGCTCGGCGCCCAACCGGCTGCGCGCCTGGGAAATGCCGGATTTACCCGCCACCTTCACCCTGGCGGAAGGATCGAGCAGCCACTGCACGCCCTCTAGCAGGCAACGCAGGACTTCACGGTAGGAAGACCGCATGTACAGCGCCAGCGCGATGACGTAATAGACCACCACATGCGCCGGCAAATCGCGCTCGCGGATACTGGCGCGATGGGTCTGTTCCAGAACCTCACGGATTTTCTCGACGGGGAAGAACTTGGCAATCACGCCGAGGCTAATGTAGTCAGTGATCCGGCTGCCAGCCGGCAACTCCGCCAGTGTGCGCGCCATCGGGATCTCCTCAACGATCGCACCTGGCAGGAATCTCCGCACGCCTCGGAGCGGCATCGAGAACCGAAATCAGACGATACGGGAAGTGGCCCCGGATAGCCTGGTTGAAATAACGCCCCTTGGATGAAGCATCCAGCAGCGATTGATGTACCGCAGCGGGCACACTGAAATATTGATAGACTGCCCGGCTACAGAACTCCAGTTGCAATAATTCTCGGGCATCGTCGTACGAAACCGTCACAAGCGTGGTTGATTCCACGGCGCTAACGCGCATGGGACAACCTCCTTCCGGAGGCATCAGCCCCAAAACAGAATATCATGGAAATGTTGTTAAGTGAACAGTATTGGGGCTAGGTGGGGCTGCACCCCTTCGGGATCGCGGCTACCTATGCTCGGGGCGCGTGGGATTTGCCGGTCGACTCCGGGCAGGGCTGTCCTTGCGACGCCCTTCCTGCTTACCGTCCATCATCCTAAATCCGGCAGTTCGGGACCTCGAGTCGCCCGAAAGGCGTTTGAGCGCAGCAACTTTCAACTGCTCCGCAGGCGGCCGCAGGCGGGCAGACCACAAAAAACGATGGTCTGCCCCACAGGAGCTTGTACTCCGGATTCACAGCAGTCTCATGCGCGATCCGGTTCCGGAGAGACCTTCACGCTCTCCGCCTGGCTCGACGCCACCTCCTGGCCAAAAGCATTGCGGCGACGGCAAAACAGCCGATCCATGACAGCCCCGGAGGTTCGGGTGTGGGGGTAGCGGCCACGGTCACGCTGCCATCCACGGTGGTGAACGGGATGAAGTTGAAACTGGAATCGAGCAGGAACTCGTTGGACAGGGAAACAGAGCTGGCGCCCGTATCGATGGCCTGGAAGGTAAAATCAACCAGATCGCCGTCGCCGGACGCGCCCGGGATATCGCCGACCAGGGTGTCGGCGGTGGCTGTGGCAGTCCCACCCACGTTGTCGATGGCGCCGGGGATGAAGATGGTGCTGCCGGCGCCAGGCAAAAAGCTCCCTTCAGAGACGCTCAGCAGTTGCAGAATGGTGGGATCAAACGCAAGGTCGAACTGGAACGCGTAAAGATCCGAAACGCCGGCGATGTCGACCGGCAGCGTGAAGACCTGGTTGACGAAGACATCAGTGGAACCGGGCGATATTACTGCCTGGCCTGTGAGCAACGGTACAAACAAGAGCGCGGCCGCCAGGACTACGACCACGGAGACTATTCGACTTTGACGCATTTGTGTATCCTCGAGAGTAAGATTAGTAAGACTAAGTGCATTGCCGCGGCGCCCGAAGGTTTGGCTTTACGGACACTTCGTTCCGGAGGCGAGTTTCTGGGAGACAATGGCGAGGTCCAGAACGTTGACCACGCCGTCATGGTTGACGTCGGCGCTGGGGTTGAAGCCGGGCTGGCCGGTGCGCGTGCCGAAAGCAGCTTTCACGAGGGCGATATCGGCGCAGTTGATTTTGCCGTCGCCATTGACGTCGCCGCGCATTTGCGGCACGTAAGTGGTGGCCTCGGCTGCCGTTTTCGGATTCTCCACGTTGCCGGCGTTGTCTGTGGCGATGCTGTAAAAGCCGTAGGTGTGGAGGAGAGAGCCGGTGTAATAAGCCTGGGTGGAGGTGACGTTCGATAGCCAGGGGGCGAAGGGGCCGCCGTTATCGGAAACGTAGATGGTGTAGTTGGAGACGCCGGATGTGGCGTCGGTTCCAGACCATTGGACGCTGAAGTTGGGGGTGGTTGCCGTGGCGGGCAGCGCGGTCACGTGGCTTACGGGTTTGGTGGTGTCTATCTTGACTGTTTGCCCATGAGGCGTCTCCTGGTCACCGGCAGTGTCGACGCTGTAGAACATAAGCTGATGAACACCGTCAGTTGGGATCTGGAACGGAGCGCCGTAGCCCAAGAACGGGCCACCGTCCACACTGTAATAGGTGGCGGAAACAGGGCTGCTTCCGGGGGTGGCGACGAGTGTCACCGTGACGGCGCCCACATACCAGCCGTTGGTTCCCGAAGGGCCATTGAGATTCGCCGTGGTCACCGGGCCCGGTGAAACGAAACTGCCGAGGCTCAGCTTGCTGACGAAGGCCACAAAGTTGATGCCCATGGTGGTCTGGAAGGCACCTGGGGTGGTTGGGAAACCGGACTCTGCGAGCCCTGTCACATAGGCGTTGCCTGAGGCGTCCACCGCAATGCCGAAGCCCCAGTCGAAGCCACTTCCCCCTAGATAAGTGGAGTAGAGCAGGACGGAGCCTGAGGCGTTCAGCTTACTGACGAAGGCGTCAAACTGGCCGCCGCCGTAACCTGTCTGGAAAGCGCCTGGGGTGATGGGGAAGCCGCCGGGGGTGGCACCGGTGACGTAGGCGTTGCCCGAGGCATCGACCGCTATACCCTCGCCGTAGTCGAAGCCGCTTCCGCCCAGGTAGGTGGAGTACGCCAGGGCTGAGCCGGTGGCGTTCAGCTTGGCCACGAAGACATCCCAGGCGCCGCCGTAAGCGGTCTGGAAAGCGCCAGGGGTCGTGGGAAAATTCGAGGAATACGTCGATCCTGTGACGTAAGCGTTGTCCGAGGCATCGACTGCGATGCCAGAGCTACCGTTGCTATTGCCATTGCTTCCTCCCAGGAGCGTGGAGTAGACAAGCGCTGAACCGGCGGCGTTCAGCTTGGTCACAAAGGTCTCCGAAGCGCCGCCGTAAGCGGTCTGGAGAGCGCCCGGAGTTGTTGGGAAATCGGGGGACGTGGCCGTGCCGGTAACATAGGCGTTGCCAGAGACATCGACCGCTATCGCCGTGCCGCCGGCCCAACCGCTTCCACCCAGGTAGGTGGAGTAGACCGGGGCGGAGCCGGCGGTGTTCAGCTTGGTTACGAAGGCAGCCTGCGACCCAAGGAGAGCAGTCTGGAAAGCGCCCGGCGTGGTGGGAAAGTTGAAGGAGGCAGTATCGCCTGTGACATACGCACTGCCTAAGGCATCGACCGCGATGCCATTGCCCTCGTCGTCGCCACTCCCGCCGAGGTAGGTGGAATAGACGAGGGCTGAGCCAGTGGCGTTCAGCTTAGTCACGTAGGCCTTATATGGGCCGCCTCCAGAGGTGGTCTGAAAGGCGCCCGGGGTGGTGGGAAAGTTTGAGGAGGTGGTACTGCCTGCGACATAGGCGTTGCCCGAAACATCGACGGCGATGGCATTGCCGAAGGCCCAACCTGTGTCGCTTACGCCCAGATAGGTCGAGTAGACAAGCGCAGAGCCGGCGGCGTTGAGCTTGGTGACAAAAACATCACCGCCGACGTCGTAGGTCGTCTGGAAGGCCCCTGGGGTTGTGGGAAAATCGGAGGAGCCGGTGTTACCCGCGACATAGGCGTTTCCCGAAGCATCGACCGCGATGCCAGAGGCGGAGTCGCCCCCGCTTCCGCCCAAGTACGTGGAATAAACCAGCGTCGGATCAATCACCAACGCCTGGCTTCGGTCATACTCCGGCACGCTGAACCCCACTCGACCCCTGCCGCGCAGCACATAGCGTCCGGCCACGGCCTGGCGCCGACCGCCGATCTCCTGGTACACGACGGGCGCGGGCTCGATCACCTCGCTGCCGCCAAGCCCGATTACGAGCGCGCCGTCGCGGTTCACCGTCAGCTTCCGTGCGCCTTGAAAACGGATGCCGATGGCCTGCGGATCGGCCCCCGGCGCCACCAGGAAATCGTATTCCAACAGCCGCTGATTGCCGTGGTACACCAGGTCGATTCCGGGATAGACGGCTGCGTACTTCACCGCGGCATAGGTGGGAACATTCGTGCGCCACTGGCTCGGATCGCTGCCGATGAAATAGTTGCTCTTGCCGGGCAGCGCATCGGCTCCCGTCACGCTGGCGCGCGCATTGGCGCCCTGCAGTCGCATGCGCAAGACGGCGTTGGTCTTTTGGCGGGCGAGCGACAGGACGGCGGCGTCCGGGGTGAGAAACAGGGTGTAGCCGGGGCCGCGCGCCAGGAACTTCACCTGGGGGGCGGTTTGGCCGCGATTGGCCTCGAAGCTCAAGGGCAGTTTGCCGTAGGAATCCACCACCCGCGGGGGCAGGGCGGGCTCGGTCCTGGCAGCGGCGCCCAACAGCAGGGCTGCCGGCAGGAGGGCGCAGGCGCGAAACAGCTTCATATCTTGGAGACAATGCATCATGGCGCAACTCCTTAATTGCGGTGCCTGGAGGTCCGGCTTTACGGGCACTTGGTTCCGGGGATGAGTTTCTGGGATACGATGGCGAGGTCCAAAACGTTGACCACGCCGTCATGGTTGACGTCGGCACTGGGGTTGAAGCCGGGCTGGCCGGTTTTCGTGCCGAAAGCAGCTTTCACGAGGGCGATATCGGCGCAGTTGATTTTGCCGTCGCCATTGACGTCGCCGGGCATTTGCGGCACGTGAGTGGTGGCCTCGGCTGCCGTTTTGGGGTTCTCCTGATTGCCGGCATTGTCCACGGCGATGCTGTAGAAGCCGTAGGTGTTCAGGAGCGAGCCTGGGTAATAAGCCTGGGCGTAGGTGACGTTCGACAGCCAGGGAGCGAAGGGGCCGCCGTTGTCGGAAACGTAGATGGTGTAGTTGGCGACACCGGATGTGGCGTCGGTTCCGGACCATTGGACGCTGAAATTAGGTGTGGTTGCCGTTGCGGGCAGCGCCGTCACGTGGCTTACGGGTTTGGTGGCGTCGATTTTGATCGTTTGCCCGTGGGGCGTCTCCTTGTTACCAGCAGTGTCGGTGCTGTAAAACAAGAGCTGATGAATCCCGTCGCCTGAGATCGAGAATGGACCGCCATAGCCCACGTATGGGCCACCGTCGACACTGTAGTATGTGGCGGAAACGGGGCTGCCGTTGGCTGTGGCGACGAGCGTCACCGTCACGGCACCCAGATACCAGCCATAGGTTCCTGAGGGGCCAGTCAGATTTGCCGTCGTCACCGGGGGGGAGACAAAAGCGCTGGTGCTCAGCTTGCTGACAAAGGCGTCCACGTTACCCCCCCCGCCGGGGTTCCCGCCCGTATACGTGGTCCGGAAGGCGCCCGGTGTGGTCGGGAAATTGGAGGACTGGGTCCCGCCTGTGACGTAAACGTTGCCTGAGGTATCGACTGCTATGCCCCAGCCCTCGTCGAAGTTGCTTCCACCCAAGAATGTGGAGTAGAGAAGGGCCGAGCCCGTGGCGTCCAGTTCGCTGACGAAGGCGTCAATGTCGCCGCCGCATGTGGCCTGGACGGCCCCTGGGGTGATGACCAAAGGGTACCAACAGCCAGCCCCCCCTGTGACATAGGCGTTCCCAGAGGCATCGACCGCGATGGCAGGGCCGCCATAGAAGTACGTGGAGTAGGCGAGCGCCGAGCCGTTAGGGCTTAGCTTGCTTACGAAGCTATCGTAAATAGCCCTGGTGGTCTGGAAAGCGCCCGGGGTGGTGGGGAAATCGTCGGACGACGTCCAGCCTGTGGTGTAGGCGCTGCCCGACGCATCGACCGCGATGCCCCAGCCATAGTCGGCGACGCTTCCGCCCAAGTAAGTGGAGTAGGCCAAGGCGGAGCCGAGGGCGTTCAGTTTGGTCACGAAGGCATTTGAACAGCACACGGTGTGGAGGGTGGTCTGGAAGGCGCCCGGGGTGGTGGGGAAATCGGGGGAAGTGGCGAAGCCCGTTACGTAGGCGTTGCCGGAGGCATCGATCGCGATGCCGGCGGCTTGGTCATTATCAATTCCTCCCACGTAGGTGGAGTAGACCAGAGCTGAGCCAGCAGCGTTGAGCTTGCTCACGAACACATTTGCGGCCCCGCGGATGGTGGTCTGGAAGGCACCCGGGGTGGTGGGGAAATCGAAAGACCCGGCCATGCCTGCCACATAAGCGTTGCCAGGCGCATCGACAGCTATACCCCAGGCCCGGTCCCAGGTACTTCCGCCCAAATAGGTCGAGTACGACAATGCCGAGCCGCTCGCGTTCAGCTTGCACACGAAGGCATTCCAGCATCCCGAGCACCCATGGTAGGTGGTCTGGAAGGCGCCTGGGGTGGTCGGAAAATCGGAGGATCCAGTCTGGCCCGTGACATAGGCGCTACCCGTCGCGTCGACCGCAATGCCATAACCCAGGTCAAGGCCGCTTCCGCCTAGGTAGGTGGAATAGACCAAGGCGGAGCCGGTCGCGTTCAGCTTGCTCACGAAGGCATCCCCGCCGCCACCGCATGTGGTCTGGAAAGCGCCCGGCGTGACAGGAAAGTCTAGGGAACATGTAGAGCCAGTGATGTAGGCGTTGCCGGATGGATCCACGGCAATTGAGGTACCAAGATCGCACCCATTTCCGCAGTTCGCAAAACCCAGATACGTGGAATACACCAGCGTCGGATCGATCACCAGCGGCTGGCTGCGGTCATACTCCGCCACGCTGAATCCCACCCGACCCCTGCCGCGCAGCACATAGTGTCCTGCCACGGTCTGCCGCTGCCCGCCGATCTCCTGGTACACGACGGGCGCGGGCTCGATCACCTCGCTGCCGCCAAGCCCGATCACGAGCGCGCCGTCGCGGTTCAGCGTCAGTTTCCGTGCGCCTTGAAAACGGATGCCGATGGCTTGCGGATCGGCCCCCGGCGCCACCAGGAAATCGTACTCCAACAGCCGCTGATTGCCGTGGTAGACCAAGTCGATTCCGGGATAGACGGCCGCGTACTTCACCGCGCCATAGATGGGAACATTCGTGCGCCACTGGGTCGGATCGCTGCCGATGAAATAGTTGCTCTTGCCGGGCAGGGCGTCGGCTCCCGTCACGCTGGCGCGCGCATTGGCGCCCTGCAGTCGCATGCGCAAGACGGCGTTGGTCTTTTGGCGGCCGAGCGACAGGACGGCGGCGTCCGGGGTGAGAAACAGCGTGTAGCCGGGGCCGCGCGCCAGAAACTTCACCTGGGGGGCGGTTTGGCCGCGATTGGCCTCGAAGCTCAAGGGCAGTTTGCCGTAGGAATCCACCACCCGCGGGGGTAGGGCGGGCTCGGTCCTGGCAGCGGCGCCCAACAGCAGGGCTGCCGGCAGGAGGGCTGCCGGCAGGAGGGCGCAGGCGCGGAACGGCTGCATGTGCTGGAAATATTGCATCATGGGGAACTCCTTCATTCGGCACTAGACGCCTTTCAGGCCCGATATACTGAAATGCGAGGGTGCCGAGCCGCGCGCGTGTCTGTCACATTATGCTGGTGATCGTGCCGGAAAGGGCTTCCCTGGCGCGACGTTGCCGGCGGACGGAGGCCCCGTGCCGCCGAGCCGAAGACACACAGCGTGGTACTACATCCAAGGATATAGTAGACCTTTTGGGACGCCCGCACAAGCAAAATCGGGCTTGGTGCTTGGTTGGGAACAAGGCTCCGGTGCTCTAACTTACGGAGGCGCGCTTGCGCTGCTGTGCGCAGGCCGGGAGGCCGATTGACAATCGGCCTGCAGGTTGCCAACCTGCCCCACAAAGTTAGAATTCCAGGGTTTGGCCGAGGGTCAGGCCCAGGCGCCGGGCTTCGCCGCCGCCCAGTTCCAGTACGAATTGCGCGGTTTCGTGGCCGCCGTAGTTCGGGCACAGGCTCTCTTCCGTCTTGCACGGCGGCGTGTCGGGGGATATCTCCACGATGCGACGACTGGTGTCCATCCAGATCATGTCCAGCGGTATCCTCACCTGGGGCATCCAATACTTATACAGCCCTGGTGTTCGATGGATAAAGAGCATGCCGCGGCCGCGGGCGAGCGAGTCGCGGTACTTCATGCCTTTATACATATCCGCGTCGTTTATTTCCACTTCGACGCGAATCTGCTGCCCGCCGGGCAGTTTGACGGTGCGCATGGTGAGCGCTTCGGGACCTTCGGTCTCCGGGCCGCCGCAAGCGGCCAGCATGAAAGCCGCCAACAGCAACAGGATCGGATAGGGCACCGAGCGGCAAGCCGGGAACGGGCGGCCGATTGACAATCGGCCTGCAGGCTGCCAGCCTGCCCCATATGTCGGCATGACAATCGGCCTGCACAGGGATCGGGGCAGAAAATAGCGCATGCGATAAAATGGTAACGCTCTTGTTGCGCCTATGTGGAAACGTATCTGGCTCACGCTGGAGATGATCAAGTTCGAGCACTCCGTCTTTGCCATGCCCTTCGCGCTGACCGGGGCGCTGCTCGCCATTCGCCATTCGGGGCTGAGCGCGCGCGCGGCGTGGGGAAAGATCGGCTGGATCGTAGTGGCCATGGTGGGGGCGCGCTCGGCGGCCATGGCGTTCAACCGCCTGATCGACGCGCGGATCGACGCGCGCAACCCGCGCACGCGCATGCGCCACTTGCCGGCCGGGGTGCTCTCGCGCGGGTTTACATGGGGCTTCGTGACGGTCTCCGCGCTGGTGTTCCTGTTCGCGGCGGGCGCGCTGAATCCGCTGTGCTTCCGCCTGGCGCCGGCGGCGCTCGGAATTGTGTTTTTTTATTCATTCACCAAACGCTTCACGGCGTTCTCGCACCTGGTGCTGGGATTTGCGCTGGGCGTGGCGCCGGCGGCGGCGTGGATCGCCATCCGCGGCTCGCTCGATCCGCGCATCTTGTGGCTGACCGCGGCGGTGACCTTCTGGACGGGCGGCTTCGACGTGATTTACGCGTGCCAGGATTACGAGTTCGATTCGGCGGAGGGATTGTTCAGCCTGCCGCGCCGGCTGGGCATCGCGGGCGCGTTGCGGGTGGCGCGCCTGTTCCACGTGCTGATGGTGGCGTGCCTGCTGGCGCTGGTTTACGGCCTCGGGCTGGGCGCGCTGAGCCTGGCGGGCGTGGCGGCCGTCACAGGGCTGCTGATCTATGAGCACAGCCTGGTGAAAGCTAACGACCTCTCGCGCGTGGACGCGGCCTTCTTCACCATGAACGGGTATGTGAGCATGCTATTCTTTGTATTCTGGGCTGCCGATGTTCTATGGAAATCGTAATTGACGACCCGCGCCTGAGGCCTATCCGGGAAAAAGTCGAGTCGGGCCAACGTCTGTCTTATGAAGACGGCGTGGCGCTTTACCGGACTTCCGACATTTTGTCAGTCGGTTACATGGCGAATCTGGTGCGCGAGCGATTGCACGGGCAGGTCACTTACTTCAACGTAAACCGGCACATCAACCCGACGGATGTGTGCGTGGCGAGTTGCCGCTTGTGCGCGTTCGGCAAGCGGGCCAAGGACCCCAAGGCCTACACCATGTCGCTCGAAGAGGTGTGGTGTCGGGCAGGGGAAGGCTGGAGCGAGGCAGTTACGGAGTTCCACATCGTGGGCGGGCTGCATCCGGAGTTGACGCTGGATTGGTATTGCGAGATGCTGCGCGGGCTGAAGACGCGGTTCCCGCAGGTGCATCTGAAAGCGTTCACCATGGTGGAGGTGGCGTACCTGGCGCAGCGCGGGAAGGTTTCCGTGCGCGAGGTGCTGGAACGGCTGCGCGATGCGGGGATGGACTCGCTTCCGGGCGGCGGCGCCGAAATTTTCTGCGACCGCGTGCGGCGCATCATTTGCGACCACAAGATCACCGGCGAGCAGTGGATCGAGACGGCGCGCATTGCGCATTCGCTGGGGCTGCATTCCAATTGCACCATGCTGTACGGCCACATCGAGAACGCCGAGGATCGGGCGGACCATCTGGTGAAGCTGCGCGCGCTGCAGGATGAAACCGGCGGATTCGTGACCTTTATTCCGCTGGCGTTTCATCCGGATAACACGCCGCTGCAGCACATCCCGAAGACGACCGGTTTCACGGACATCAAGAACATCGCGGTGGCGCGGCTGATGCTGGATAACATTGCGCACATCAAGGCGTATTGGGTGATGATGACGCCGCGCATTGCGCAGATCGCGCTACGCTTCGGGGCGGACGATCTCGACGGGACAGTGGTGGAGGAGAAGATTTATCACGACGCCGGGGCGACGACCAGCCAGTCGCTGCGGCGGGGGGAGTTGCTGCAATTGATCCGCAAGGCGGGGCGGGAGCCAGTGGAGCGGGATACGCTGTATCGGCCGGTGACGCGGACGGAGACGGCGTTTACTGTGCTGGTGTGAATAGCCCGAGAGCTATCGAAGCAGACGCCGGAGCAGCACGTCGCCGAAGTCCCGGCTGGCATCCATCACGGCTGCAATTTGGACGGCTTCAGGGTGAAGGTGGCAGATCATCCGGTAGCGGGAAACCAGAATCTCCCGGTACGATGTAATTCCCTCTTGCAGCAGTTCAGGGACTATCCGGCCTCGCAAAGCGCGGCTTCCCAGGGTCTTCGATTGCTTGAGAATCTCCCGGCCAAGCCGTCGCGCCGCTTCGGGCCGGTCGGCGGCCACGAATTCCAGGATTTCAAACAGATCCGCGTAGGCTGAAGCCGTCCAGCGTACTGGCAGCCGCTTCAAGCAGGAAACCTCTTCTTAAGGTCGGCTTCCACCTCCTCCTGCGACTTCCAGTGTCCCTTGCGGTACTCGGCGTCGGATTGAGACAGGATCTTAAGAAGAATCAGGGCATCCTGCATCTGCTCATAGCTGGCGGCATCCATGACAACCGCGCGTGCGTGCCCGTTCTGGGTGATCACGACCGGACTGCGGTTCTCGTTCACGGCCTTGACGAGTTCGGCGGAATGCGTCTTCATGTACGTGATGGGTTTGACATTGGATGCCTTCATGGTGCCTAATATAGCACCAAATTCGGTCCGGCAGCACAAGAAAGAGGCGGCCTGAGAGGCCGCCGCAGGCTGAGAGCCTGCCCCACTTCAACGCAGAGCCTTCCAGAATAGAAATAGCGCGCCGGACAGGAAGCCGGCGGCTGCCTGATACTCGCGATTCTTCAGGTAGAGCGCCCATTGGAAGGCGCGCGGCTGGCCTGCGGGGGTCATGCGCGGCAGCAGGGCGGGAACGCGGGCGGCGTAGGCGGCGTAATCCGGAAAGAGGCCGCGCAAGTGCTGTTGCTCTAGCTGAATCACGGGCAGGTAGATGCACAGGAACACCGCCGCGAATAGCGCGCCGAGGCCCACGCTGCGCGCGGCCACGGCCAGTCCCGCCGCCACCAGCAGCGTTCCCAGATAGAGAGGGTTGCGCGTATACGCGTAGGGACCGCTGGCGGCCAGCGACTGGTTCTTCGCCAGGTGGCCGGCGGCCCAGGCGCGCACTGCCAGCCCGATGACCGATACCGGAAGGCCGTAAGCGAGTGAGCGCGCATCCGGATGCGAGAACCAGGCAAACGCGGCCACCAGGGCGAAGCCGCTGGGCACGCGCAGGCGGGCGACGAAATCGGCGTAGGGTTTGGGAAAGAGCAGTCTCAAGCCAGACAATCCGCCGGATGGGTTCGCCGCGCAAGCTGCGGCTGAAGCGCGTCGAACACCGCGTCGGGCGTCAGCGCGCGCATGCTGGGATCGATCTCGGTGCGGCGCTTGTAGGACGTGACGGCGCTGGGGCTGCGCAGCACCGTGAAGCTGCCGCCGTAGGGGCCGGTCTGCGCGGGGTCGGTGGGCCCGAAGATTGCGACTCCGGGTTTGCCGAGGGCGGCCGCTACATGCAGAGGTCCGCTATCGACGCCCACCACCGCGGCGGCGCGACGGGTGGCGTCGATGAGCCCCTCGATCGACGACAGATGGAGCACGGCGCCCGCCACACCGGCCAGCGCGTCGCGCTCGCCTGGCGGACCGTTCAGCACCAGCGGGACACCGGCCTCGCGGCGCAGGCGCTGGGCCAGGCGCGCATAGTATTCCAACGGCCACTGCTTGGCCCGCCAGCCGCTGAGCGGACTCGCCAGGACGAACGGGCCGGCTGGCAAGTCTCCTTCCGCACGGCCTGGGGGCAAAGGGAACGAATGCAGAGCAGTCGCGGCGCCGGCCGCCGCCGCCAGTTCCAGATTCCGATCCACGCGGTGGGCCGCTCGGGCCGGCACTCGATCGGAATAGAACATGGCGGCCAGGGGCTCCCGCGCCATTGATCGATCGAAGCCGTAAATGCGCTCGGTGCGGGCGGCGCAGGCTACCAGCGCGGACTTGATCAGGCCCTGCAAATCGACCGCGAAGTCGAAGCGTTCGGCCCGTAGTTCGCGCCAGGCACGCGCCAGACCCGCTGTGGTGCCGCGATCCAGATGCACGACGCGGTCTACGAACGGGTTGGCTTGGAGCAGCGGCGCCCAGCGCGGCTCGACCACCCAGGTTAGTTGGCATCCAGGGAAGCCGTGTTGGAGCGAAGCGGCGGCAGGCAGAGCGTGGATAATGTCGCCCATTGCGCCCAGCCGCACCACCAGGATACGGCCGCTGTTTCGGGGATTGCCGCCGGTGTACACGGCTCAATTTTCCCACAACTCAAGCGCTACGGCGGCGACGCGCTGGGTGGTGACGCGCGTCATGCAACGGTGATCGATGGGACACGCGCGCAGCAGGCAGGGGCCGCACTCCACCTGTTCGCGCACGACTCGCGCCCAGGCGCCGGTGGGTCCGGTGGTGGTATCGTCGGTGGCGCCGAAGACGGTGACGGTGGGCACGCCCAGCGCGGACGCAATGTGCATGGCTCCGGAATCGTTGGTCAGAAACAAGCGGCACGCGGCGGCGAGGTCGATGAATTGGCGCAGGGTGGTCTCGCCGGCGAAGTTGCGCGCGGCGATGCCGGCGGCGCGGATCGTTCCGGCCAGCGACTCGCACAGCGGACGCTCCGCCGCGGAGCCGAACAGCGCCACGGACGCGCCATGCGCGCGGGCCACCAGCGCCGCTGTTTCGGCGAAGCGCTCCGGAAGCCAGCGCTTGGCGTCGCCATAGGCAGCGCCGGGGCTGACTCCCACCACCGGAGCCGGCACGCCCGCGGCGCGCAAGGCATCCAGACCGGCTGCGCGCGCCCCTTCGGGGCTATCCAGCCGGATGTCCACACAGGGCGGATATTCGTGGATAAGGCCGGCGCGGCGCAGCAGTTCCAGGTAGTAGAAGCGCTGGTGGCGCGGGATCTCGCCGGGCTCGGGCGGCGGAATCGCGTCGGTGAGCAGCCAGCCGCGCCCGTCGCGCCGGTAGCCGATGCGGCGCGGAATGCGCGCCATCCATGCTGCCAGAGCGGCGTCGAAGGAATTGGGCAGCAGGATGGCGCTATCGAAATTCTCGCGGCGCAGGGCGGCGGCGGTCTGGCGGCGGCTGCCCGCGCAGAGTATGACGGCGTCGACGGCCCGTTCGCGGGCGTACAGATCGGCGACCACGGGGCGCGCGGCGACCGTTACGTGCGCGCCCGGGAAGGCTTCGCGCACGGCGCGGATGGCCGGCAGCGACATCACGGCGTCGCCCAGCCAGTTGGTTGCGCGGATCAGGATTTTCGTTTGGTTTCGCGGCAGGACATTATTTTAGCAAGAGCGGGGCTAAAGCCCTGCGCGGGCTCAAGCCCGCTCTCCACATTTTGCTTTGGGCGCAAGGAACGGATGGTTTTCCAGCGCCACAGCGGGTAACCTCGAACTATGGCTACCATGCTCGAAGCGAATTTCTGGGAGGCGCTGGAGACCCGCGACACGCAGATGGACGGCGTTTTCTTTTTCGCCGTGATCACTACCGGCGTGTACTGCCGTCCGTCGTGCCCGTCGCGGCGGCCGCGGCGCGAGAACGTGATGTTTTTCCAACGGCGGGATGCCGCCGAGCGCGCCGGCTTCCGGCCCTGCCTGCGCTGCAAGCCCGAACACGAGCAGGCGCGCGACGCGCGGTCGGAGATGGTCGAGAAGATCTGCCGGTATCTGGAGCAGCATCTGGACGAAGCCGTGACGCTCGATGGACTCAGCCGCCAGTTGCATCTCAGCCCGTTCCACCTGCAACGGACGTTCAAAGCGGCCACCGGCATCACGCCGCGCGCCTACGCCGATTTCTGCCGGCTGGAGTCCTTCAAAGGCGGCTTGCGCGAGGGCCTCTCGGTCACTACATCGCTCTACGACGCCGGTTACGGGTCCAGCAGCAGGCTTTACGAACGGGCGGCGTCGCAGCTCGGCATGACGCCTACCGCATACCGGCGCGGCGGCGCGGGTCTTACCATTCGCTACGACATTCTGGATACGCCCGCCGGCATGCTGCTGGTGGGGGCCACCGGCAAGGGCGTTTGCGCGATCCAGTTTGGCGGCTCGGCGAAGAAGCTGGAAGAGGCCGTGCGCGCGGAGTTTCCGGCCGCCGACGTGCAGCGCGATGCGGCGTTTCTGAGCGCGTGGGCGGGCCAGTTGCGCGCGCACCTTGGCGGGCGATTGCAGAAGCTGGACGTGCCGCTCGACATACAGGCGACCGCTTTTCAGCGGCGCGTCTGGGAGTATCTGCAAACGATCCCTTACGGCAGCACGCAATCGTACGGCGAGATCGCCAGGGGAATCCGGCAACCGCGCGCCGCGCGGGCCGTGGCGCGGGCCTGCGCGTCGAACCCGGTGGCCGTGGCGATCCCCTGCCATCGGGTGGTGCGGAGCGACGGCGAGACGGGTGGCTATCGCTGGGGCGCCGGCCGCAAGCGCAAGTTGTTGCAGATCGAGAGCATCGGAAAGGCCGATTAACAATCGGCCTGCAGGTTGGCAACCTGCCCCACGTTACACTTTTTACAGAACTTTTACAAGACCCAAACCACCTCCCACCATACTCGCTCGTAGCATCAGTATAGGCGAAACGCTTAAAGGAGACTTTGGATGGGACCGTTTCAGAATATTGCAACGCAGGAGCACCGCTACCATGACCAGCATCTGGACATGGATTTCGAGCACAAAACCGCATTGCTGGATACCAAACCGCTGGGACTGACCCGCAAGGAGTACGACCTGCTGGCGCTGCTGATTCAGAACGCCGGCGAGGTGGTCACCCGCGAAGCGCTGCTGTTGCGCGTGTGGGGCTACAGCAACCAGATCCGCACGCGGACGCTGGACGTACACATCCGCAGGCTGCGCAAGAAATTGGGCGAGCACAGCGGCACGTATATCGAGACGATTTTCAGCGTGGGGTACCGGTTTCAGCCCTTTCGGGCGCCCCGTCTAGTACAAATGGCGCCTCAAATGATGGCTTTGGGCGCATAGTTTGAGGCGGGGTAGAGTCGAGGATGGGCGCGGGTACTGACGCAACTGGCCGTCCCGTTTCCCATCCCCGCTCATCAAACCGGACGTGCCCATTTTCTTGGCATGCTGTGCTCCCTACCCAGATCCGGCCAGTTTCCCAACCGAACCGCCCGCCAGCTATCGAATCTAACCTTCAACTATGCCCCTCTAGGGCACACGCTGAGAGTCCCGGCCCAGAGAGCACCCTAGCTGAGAGGCTGCCCCACGGGCATGGTATGATGCGGACTGTGCGCGCCGGGCGCCGCCGTGTCCGCGGGAAGGGCTGAGCCCACCGATCATTGGCGTTGGTGTAGCTTCAGGACGAATCTTCTTTGCGCCCGTCACGCGGACACCGGGCAGACTGAAAAGGAGATCGTCATGCCCACTGCCGGAAATCCCCATCCATTGCGCCATTTGCCGCGGCAGCCGAGTTGGGAGCAATTGCGCAAACAGGCCAAGGATCTGCTGGAGGAGTTGCGCGCCGGCGATCCTGCCGCCGCCCTCCACGACGCGCAGCGGGTGCTGGCGCGAGCGTACGGCTACCAGAGTTGGGCCAAGCTGAAAGCATTCGTGGACGGAGCGAGTGTGGCACGGCTGGCGGAGGCCGTCCAGGTGGGCGACATCGCCCAGGCGCGGTCGCTGCTCGCTGCACGCCCTGAGCTGGCCACCATGGACATGGCCGGCGACAACGAGCACCAGGCCCTGCACTACGCGGTGCTCGGCCGCGACCCTGCGATGGTGCGCCTGCTGATGGCGGCTGGCGCCGATGCGCGCAAGGGCATTTTCCCGCACCGCGATGCGACAACCGCCTTCGCTCTGGCGCGGGACCGCGGGTATGGGGACATCGTGGCCGTGATCGAGGAAGAGGAGCAGCATCGGCGGGAGGCGATGAGTTGCCCCAACGCCACGGTCTCGCCGGTGCAGGACCAGATCAACCGCGCCATACGCAGCGGCGACAACGGCGAAGCGATGCGGCTGCTGGAGGCGGACGAGTCTCTGATCCGGGCCTGCGACCGCGACGGCGCGACGCCGCTGCACGCCGCCGCGGGAGCGACCAACGAGGAGATGGTGGCGTGGCTGCTGGGCAAGCGGGCCAACGTGCGCAAGCAGGATCTAAATGGCTTGACGCCGATTGATCGCGCGGCACTGGCGGCCGATCCCCGCAGCGAGCCTGACAATCGGGGCGCGCGGGACTTTCCTGCGATCGCGCGGCGGCTGCTGTATCATGGCGCGGAAGAGACGATCCGCGCGGCTGTGGGGCTGGCGGACACCGATCGTATCCGCGAAATGGCTCTGGCCGATCCTGGCGTGCTGCGGGAGATCGATTGGCGGACGGGCGGGCTGCTGACGCTGGCGGTGAAGCACGGGCACCTCGACATTGTGAGGCTGTTGCTGGACCTGGGAGCCGATGGGGACGAGCGGACCACGCTGGTGGAGTTGGAGGAGCCGACACCGAGCTGGGGAAGTCCGCTGTGGTTCGCAGCGCTGGCCGGGCGGCGCGACATTGCGGAGTTGCTGCTGGACCGCGGCGCGGACCCGAACGCAAATGTTTATGCCTCGGGGTGGCCGATCGACCACGCGTACCGTCATGGGGACGAGCCAATGAAGCAGTTGCTGCTGGCGCGCGGCGCGAAGCCGCAACCTTGGACGATCACCATGGCGCACGATGCCGGCGAGGCGCGGCGCATGCTTGAGGCGGATGGCAGCGAAGAGCTGGCGCGCGAGCTGACCTGGTCGGCAGCCTGCAACGGATGCCCGGCGATCGTCGAGATGGCGCTGCCGAGGTTGAGATGGGCGCCGGACGATGCGCGATGGCACTGGGTTTTGATCCAGCCGATTCGCAGCGTGGGCGATCGCGCGGACGACGAGGACTTCTTCGCGTCGATGGCGGCGCTGCTGAAACGCGGGATCGATCCGAACGTGGCGCGCCGGGGCGAGACGGCGCTGCACTACACGGCCGCGCGCGCCAACTCCACGGAGGCGCAGCGGGTGCGCTTCGCCGGGATGCTGCTGGATCATGGCGCCAGGGTCGACGCGCGGGACGATCTGCTGCGGTCCACGCCGCTCGGTTGGGCTTGCCGCTGGGGACGGACGGAGCTGGTTCGGTTGCTGATCGCGCGCGGCGCGCGGGTTGATGAGCCGGAGGCGGAAGCATGGGCGACGCCGCTGGCTTGGGCGGCGAAGATGGGGCATGCGGAGATTGCCGAGCTTTTGCGGGGGCGCGGGGCGGCGAAGTGACACGGATGAGGGTCTGCTGTCACCAACAACGGGCTGGTGGACCGACTGCGCGTTTCAGTGCCCGAAGGTACACGTCCGACATGGCGACTTCAGGGCGAGTGGATAACTTCCGGGTGCAGACAGTGACCCACGCGTCGTGTGCCAGGGCTACCGCAGCCTAGCGTATTCCGCCTTGGCTTGCTTCAGGACCGGGACGTCTGGGTCGGCGTCTTTCCAGAGGCTGAGGAAATCCTGGTAGGCAGTCCGTGCCTTGACCGTATCCCTCGACAAGACCAACGCTCTGGCCAGTTGCAGGCGCGCCACTGCGCCTACTGGATCGGCGAAAACGATGCCAGGGTGGTCGAGGATCTTCTGGAATTGCGAGGCAGCTTCGGGGCCCCGGTGCGCCAATAGGCAGGCCTGACCGCGCAGGTACACCGGAGTGAGGTTTCCGAAGAAGCCAGACCAACTACCCGCTACGCCGAGCTCATAGGGAGCCGCGATTTGCAGCAGCTCGATGGCGTTGGGAGAATCGCCGTGGCTCAGCGCCCAAAGCGCCCGAAGTGTTGGCAGGTAGTTGAATCTGACGTAGGTATCCTCCGACCTCTTTTCCAGATCGTTCGCCAGTGCCTGAGAGCGCGCCACATCCCCCGAGAGGGCCAGCGCAAACGCTGCGCCGTACTCCACATCCCGCTCCTTGGAAATGTCGAGCGCCGCTGCGGCGTAGCGCCTTGCCTCTGGCGCATTCCCGAAAAAGGCTTCGCGGACGGCTGCTGCAGCGTTGTACGTCGCCGCATTTTCGCGTCTGTGGGGCGTCCGCTGGGCCAAGTCCGCTGCCTGGCGCGATTTCCTTCTGGCCTCCTGCAAATGACCCGAATAGGCCAAGACGGAAGCCTGCGCGTGGAGGGCCCAGTCTGCCACATCGGGATTGGCCTCAGCCAGAGCCGCTTGCCGCCCCATTCCCGCCGGGTCACCCCGTAGGAAAGCGATGTAATATCGCATGATCAGAAACTCGGGGAATGCGACTTTGTGCTCTGAGGCTCGCCGCAGAGTGTTCTCGGCCTCCGGCAGGCGGTCCAGTTGAACATAGCCCCAGGCAAGATTGTTATAACCAGGGGGAAAGTCCGGATTGAGATCTATCGCTCTCTTGCCTTCTTCGATGGACTGGTCATACTTGCCGAGTTCCTGGTAAATCCATGACAAGTACCCGCGGGGCCTGACGTCGCGAGGATAGGTTTCGGCCCACAACTCAGCGGTCTGCCGGGCCGTTTCCAGGTTTCCCGTAACGTCCAGATCATGAGGGACCATGATAAAAAACCGCTCCGGGTCGCTGACGCGATTCCGCAACTGGTAGGCTTTGTCGGCGCTCTCCGCAGCGAGGGCAGGCTCAAAGAGATCGCCGTACATACGCCCGAGGGTTGCATAGGCCATCGCGAATTGGGGGTCGATCCCAATGGCGCGCTGGAGATGGGGCACAGCCGCGCCAGGGCCTGTGGAGGACCAGACCTGCCAGGCCGTACTATAAGCCTTCAGGGCTTCGAGCGATGGTGTGGTGGCTTCGGCGAGCGGCGTATCGTGCTTTTCGACCGTGGCCAGCGATTCGCCGATCCGGCTTCTGAATTTGCCGGCAATCTGACTGAGGGCAGTCAGAACGTCTTCTTTCCTGGCGGCTTGCCCCTGCTCGTCGTCAAGGACATCGCCCGTGCGGCAGTTCCGGGCACGCAAGGCCAACACGTACTGGCTTCCGAGGCTGCGAACCGAGCCATCCAGGACCGCGGCGCTGGCGGTTCGTTCGCAGATTTCCCGGGCGAGGTCCGCAGTCAGCGGCGCATCCTCCGGCCGGTTCATCAGGCGCAGTGTCTTCCGCACACGCTGCTCGGAGACCAGACTGAGGAAAGGCGACTGTTCAAGCTGTACCGCCAACCCCTGGCGCAGCGTCCCGTCAAAAACAGGGTCGCCCGTAGTGTTTACGAAATCGGCGAGGACAATGGTGTCTTTGTCCGTGAGTTTGCGTGTGCGGTGGAAATAGAAGTAACCGGCGGCGAATAGCGCCAGCACCGCCGCAAAGGCGGCGGCAATCGCCTTCCGGCGCTTGGGTCGCGGAGCGATTATCACCCGTCCCTGCCCAGGAGGCTGCCCTGTGTCCCGCTTGAGGCGCTGAAGGTCGGCGCCAATCTCCGAAGCGTGCTGGTAGCGCAGATTGCGATCTTTTTCCAGACACTTGTCGATGATGTGCTCCAATTCCGCCGGTACGCCGGGATTCAGACGCACGGGAGGCACAGGAGCGCGATTCAGAATGCCATCGAAAACCATCCCCGAGCTTTCCCCGCGAAAGGGCAGCTTACCCGTGGCCATTTCATAGAGCACCACCCCGAACGAGAACAAATCCGTGCGGGCGTCCAAAGGTTGAGCGCGGACTTGCTCCGGCGACATATACGGTACCGTTCCGAGCGCGTTCCCTGGATTGGTCGCCTGGTCTTCGATGGTGACGGTGGGTTGCGCCGTGGCGGCTGCGCCTGCGCCGACGCGATGGCCGGAGGCGGGATCGACTTTGGCCAGTCCAAAGTCGAGAACCTTAGCATGCCCACGCCCGGTCACGAAGATGTTCGCGGGTTTGATGTCGCGATGCACGATCCCCGCGGAGTGAGCCGCGTCTAAGGCGTCGGCGATTTCGCTGCCCAATGACAGAAGCGCCTCGATATCCAGGGGGCGCGCGGCGATGCGATGCTTCAGCGTAGTTCCGTCCAGGAACTCCATGGCGATGAAGGCGCGGCCGTCCTGCTCGCCGATGTCATAAATCGTGCAGATGTTGGGGTGATTTAAGGCGGACGCGGCGCGGGCCTCGCGGCGGAAGCGATTCAAGGCCTCCGGGTGCCGGGCGAATTCGCCGGACAGGAACTTGAGAGCAACAAAGCGCTGGAGCCGGCTGTCGTCGGCCTTGTAAACCACACCCATGCCGCCGTGGCCCAACTTCTCGACGATGCGGTAATGCGAGACGGTCCGCCCGATCGGGACCTCCTGCCCGTCTTCGCCATCCCCGCGAGCCATGGCCCGCGCGGCCACTTCCATCGCCGCATTCTCGAGGAAACGGCCTGCCCGTTCATCCGACGCCAGCAGGGAACGGACTTCCCGCTCCAACGTCTCGTCGCCCACGCAAGCGGACCGCAGGAACGCGTCTCGCTCTTCGGGCGCACGGTCCAGCGCCGACTGCAGGACTTCGTTAACTTGTTTCCATCGTTCGGAGTCCATCGTCCGTCCCGCCAGTCAGTTCGCGGTAGAGCCAGGCCCTGGCCGCCCTCCAGTCGCGCTTCACGGTAACAGGCGATACTTTGAGCACCTCGGCAGTCTCCTCGACGCTGAGTCCGCCAAAGAAGCGCATTTCGACAACTTGCACCTTGCGTGGGTCGATCCGCGCCAATCCGTTCATTGCGTCGTCGAGCGCCACCAGGTCCGCGTCCTGGTCGCTGTCCACCAGGGCTGCGTGGTCCAGGGAGACGTGCTGCACGCCGCCTCCGCGTTTCAGGTTGTGGCGGCGCGCATGTTCCACCAGAATGCGCCGCATCAACTTGGCCGAAACGGCGAAGAAGTGGGCGCGATTCTGCCATTGCATGCGCTCATAATCCACCAGCCGCATGTAGGCTTCATTGACCAGGGCCGTGGTTTGGAGGCTGTGGCCGGAGCGTTCGCCTTTCATGTAGCGGCGCGCCAAGCGGTGGAGTTCGCCGTAAACGACGGGAGTCAGCCGTTCCAGCGCGCTCTGGTCTCCGTTGCTCCAGGCGCGGAGCAGCGTGCTGATGTCCTCCGCGGCTGGTTCACCAGGTTGTGACGCCCTCTGCATCGCCTATGAATTATACCCCGCGCATGATCCGCCCGTGACGCATTCTGCGCCTATTCAGAGTGGAGGGAACTTACATGAAAACGATCTTGACTTCGATTGCGGCTGGCAGCTTGCTCGCCGTGTTTGCAATAGCACAGACGCCACGCTATACCGTCACCGACCTCGGTACGCTGGGCGGAAACGGGACGAGTAGCGCGGCATTTGACATGAACGATGCCGGCTGGGTGGCCGGGTCCTCGAGCCTGACTGCCGGCGGTCCCCAACACGCCTTCCTATGGTATGGCGGCGGTCACTTGCACGACCTCGGCACACTGGGCGGGCTCGCCTGCCCCGCATGCAACAGTTCGGCGGACGGGCCCAACGGAAGCGGCGAGGCGGCCATTGGTTCCGAGACTTCCGCGATGGATCCAAATGGGGAAGACTTTTGCGAATTCGGCACTCACCGTCAATGTCTGGGTGCCGTCTGGAAGAATGGGGCCCTTAGGGCGCTTCCGAACCTGGCCGGCGGCAACGACGCCAACGCTTTTGCCCTGAACGATCAAGGCCAGGTGGTCGGGTTTGCGGAGAATGGCACTCCCGATTCCACCTGCGCGACGCCTTTTCAAGTTCACCGTTTTGAAGCCGTGATATGGGGGCCAAACGGCGAGATCCACGGACTGCCTCCGCTCACGGGCGACACCGTCGGATTCGCTTTCGGGATCAACGACCTCGGCCAGGTCATTGGCGCTTCGGGTTTGTGCTCGAACACCACCATTCCACCAAACCCGAGTGGGGCCCACGCCGTGCTGTGGGAGAACGGTTCGGCCACCGACCTGGGCAACCTGGGGGGAGTCTCTACCGTTGCCAGCAGCATCAATAACCGGGGTGAAGTGGTCGGCGGGGCGCAATCGGCTGAAGACGGCACTACGCATGCCTTCCTGTGGACCAGGGGTACCGGCATCGAGGACCTCGGCGCGTTTCCCGGGGCCATCGCCACCGTGGCCCCATGCTGTAACTCTATTAACAACAGAAGTGAGGTAGTTGGCTTCTCGATAGATGGGACTACCTTCAGCTCACGCGCCCTCGTCTGGCACGACAAGGCGCCGGTAGACCTCAACACCCTCATCCCCGCGGACTCGGGTTGGTATCTGCAGGCTGCTGAATCGATCAACGATGCGGGAGAGATCGTGGGCTATGGCACGATCAACGGCAACACTCACGCATTCCGGGCTACGCCCAGGTGACGAATTCGCACTAACACGGAGGCCAAAGTCGACCACGGCCTTTACTTGCTGGATGTACTGCGCCGTGGTCGGCTCACCTTGATTATATAAATGACTTCTTGCGCGCCACCCATGCCGCAGAGGCCGATTCACGCCACTGAAACCTGGAAGATCTTGATCCATGTCGTGAAATGGTTGTCCAAACGCCGGGAAATCCGGATCTCGCAAAGTCAGCAGTTCCCGGCACAACATGCTACGCGTCGCGAGAATTCGGGCCAATCCTGGATTTCCGGAACGCGGCTACGGCTCGTTCGGCGAGCAGCAGCAGAACAATCGAGCCATAGAGTAATGGCTTTCTGACGTCCGACTTCACCAGCCAATAGTAATGCACGACACCGGCGATGGCGCTGAGATAGATCAACCGATGGAGTATTTGCCAGCGGCGCCCGCCCAGGCGGCGGATCCAACCGGCTGTGGAGGTGAGGGCCAGCGGCGCCATCGAAATGAAGCCGAGAAAGCCCGCGGTGATGAAGGGGCGCTTCCACACATCTTTCGCGATTTCGTGGAAATCGAAAAACTTGTCCAGCCACAGGTAGGTGGTGAAGTGCAGGCATCCGTAGAAGAATGCGAACAGGCCCAGCATGCGCCGGAAGCGAATCAGTTCGGGCAGGCCAAACAGGCGCCGCAGCGGCGAGATGGCCAGCGTGACAGCCAGGAAGTTTAGCGTCCAGTCGCCCGTGTCATGAGTGATGGTTTCGATGGGATTCGGGCCCAGAATCTGTAGATATGCATTCCGGGCCAGCAACAGCACCGGCGCCAGACAAAGCAGGAAGACGGGCAGTTTCAGCCATCGTGTGAACCGGGGTTTCCAAAGCATGCCGTAGCTCAGTAATACTTGCGCAGATCCATGCCGGTGTAAAGGCTGGCGACCTGATCGGCGTAGCCGTTAAACATGAGGGTCTTGCGCTTGGCGAACTCGCCCAGGCGGCGTTCGGAGGCCTGACTCCAGCGGGGATGGTCGACGGTGGGGTTCACATTGGAGTAGAAACCGTATTCGCGCGAATTGGAAAGATTCCAGGTGGTGGGCGGCTCCTTCTCGACGAACTTGATCTTCACGATGGACTTGATGCTTTTGAAGCCGTATTTCCAGGGCACCACCAGGCGGACCGGGGCGCCATCCTGGTTGGGCAGCTCCTGACCGTACATGCCGAAGCAGAGCAGCGCGAGAGGGTGCATGGCTTCGTCCATGCGCAAGCCTTCCACGTAAGGGAAGGCGATGCCGGCGGAACGCTCGGAGAGCATGTACTTGGAGTCGTAGAGGCTCTGGAAGGCGGCGAATTTGGCCTTGGCGGTGGGCTCGACGGCTTTGATCAGGACGTTGAGGGGAAAGCCGATCCAGGGGACTACGATGGACCACGCCTCCACGCAGCGATGGCGGTAGATGCGCTCTTCCAGCGGCGCCATTTTCATGACGTCGGCGAGGTCGAAAACCTTGGGCTTCGAGACCGCGCCCTCCACGGCGATGGTCCATGGCGAGGTCTTCAGGCGGCCGGCGTTTTTGGACGGCTCGTCTTTGCCGGTGCCGAATTCGTAGAAATTGTTGTAGCTGGCGACGTCCTGGTAGGGCGTCGGTTTTTCATCGGTGCTAAACGGGCCTTTGATGGCGGCCAGTTTGGCGGCGGCTTTCGCTCGGGTTGTTAGCAGGGCCGCTCCCGCCAGGGGCACGGCGGAGAGGAAGCTCCGGCGGTTTAGATAGGTGCTTTGGGGTGTTACCTCTGAGTAACGGAGATCGGGCGATTTTTTGATCAGCATTTGCTTAATTATAGAAGACGCGGCGGGGCGGGGCTCAAGCCCCGCGCGGGCTCAAGCCCGCCCTCCATTGCTAGCGTCTACACTATGAGTTATGCAGCTTGAGCCGCCACGCGGCATGCGCGACTTCTATCCCGCCGACCTGGATCTGCGCGACCGCATCTTTGCCGCCTGGACGGATGCGTCCACCCTGCACGGATTCCAGCGCTTTGAGCCGCCGGTGGTGGAATCCTTCGAGTTGCTGGCGCGCAAGGCGGGCGAGGAGGTCGCGCAACAGATCTATCACTTCGAGGACAAATCCAACCGGCAGCTTGCGCTGCGTCCCGAGGTGACGCCGTCGCTGGTGCGCATGATCAGCGCGCGTGCGCAGGACATTGTGTTTCCCGCAAAATGGTGGACGATCGGGCAATGCTTTCGCTACGAACGCATGACGCGCGGGCGCAAGCGGGAGCACTTCCAGTGGAATCTCGATGTCGTTGGCGAGCCGTCGGTGCAGGCGGAAGCCTGGATTCTGGCCACGGTCACGAGCGCACTGGGCGCCTTGGGCCTGGGGGCGCGCGACGTGCGCATCCACATCAATAACCGGCAGGTGGTGGCGTATCTGCTGGGCGAGTTGGGCGTGCCGCGGGAGAGCCACGTGGACGTGTTCATGGTGCTGGACAAGAAAGGCAAGGCGCCCGTTGAGACGCTGAAAGAAATGCTGATCGAAAAAGGACTCGCCGCCAAGACTGCCGATGAGGTGATGGATCTGCTGGGCGGCGAAGCGGCGGACAGCCTGTCGTCGGGGCCGCTGGCCGGCAGTCCGGCGGCGGAGGATGTGCGGCGGCTGCTCGACCTGGCGGACGCCATGGGATTCGCGAACTACCTGTGCTTCGACTCCGGCGTGGTGCGCGGGCTCGCGTATTACACCGGGACCGTGTTCGAGGGCTTCGACGCCGAGCGCAAATTTCGCGCCATCTTCGGCGGCGGCCGCTACGATAATCTGTTTAGCGACATGACCGGCACGGGCCGTCCGGCGGTGGGGATGGGCTTCGGCGACGTGGTCATCGCCGAGATCCTGACCGAATTGAAGGGGCTGACGCCCGCCAAGCCGAAGGTCGAGGTATGCGTGGGCATGTTCGATGCGGCTCTGGGCCGGGACGCCGCTCGTATTGCCGCCGAACTGGTGGCGGCCGGCATCCAGACCGATCTGGCTTTTTCCGCCGGCAAGCCGGGGAAGTTCTTCGGTTATGCGGACCGCCGCGGCGCACGATTCACGGTGTTTCTGGCGCCGAATGAGTTGCGCGACGGCGCGGCGGCGGTGAAGGAGATGGCCAGCGGGGAGCAGACCACCGTGGCGCTGGCGGAACTAGCCGGGTGGTTGCGCGCGCGGCTGCGGGGTTAGATTGCTCGAGGCGAGGCCGATGGCTATGCGACCCGAGCGATAAAAAGAGTGGTGTGCTGGGGGAACCGCGCAGATCCATGTGGGGCTCGGAGGATGCGCCGCAATCGAGGCGGACTTGGTAGGATCGGCTGGATGGATACCTTCCGGTTATCGCCGTGATCCATCCCTTGTCCGCTCTTTGATCGGTCCGCTATCCACCGCTGGCGATTTCTTTCATCAACGGCTTCGGCTTTTCGCTATTCTTAAACGCATGGGCAAACCCGTAACATTGCTCGAACAGTTATGCGGCCACGCAATGTCATTCGGCGCTCAATCGTTCGAGACGGAGCGCAAAGACGGCCGGCAAAGGGCGTTCGCGCAAATCGACGACGCACGCACTCGGATCGCGAATTTCGAGGACTCCAGCACCAATGCGAGGGAGTTGCGCGCCAATCTCTACGCCGCCGCCAAGAAATCCGTTCGCACGGTGATCGGCGGAAAGGTTTACATTCTCCATGTCCGCGTCCTCGAGAGTTTGGGCGAGGACGCCTTCGAGGTGAGCATTGATCCGGCGCCCAAACTCGATCCGTCCGTGGTACCGCCATTCACAGCGAAACAGGGTCAGTATCTGGCCTTCATCTACAACTACACCAAGATCCACCGCCAGGCTCCCGCAGAGTCGGACCTGGAGCGCTACTTCCAGGTTTCCCCGCCCGCGATTCACGATATGATCAAGACCCTGGAGCGCAACGGCCTCATCGAAAGAACCCCTGGGCAAGCCCGATCCATTCGCCTCCTTGTGCAGCCGGAGCACCTGCCGCGATTGGGGTAGTACGCTTTGAAGCCAACAGACTGACGAGGCTTGAAACTTGGCAGGGGCGAGACAACTCGCCATGGCTCGGACACGAGTGGTTTGAAGTCGGCAAACCGGACAATTAGCCAGAAATGGAGGTCCCAGGATGGATGCACGCGGTCAGGGCGCCCGACATAGGTGGCCTTTCTTTCTTTTGGCACCCACGCGCACGCTCGAGGTCCAGCCCCACAGGGTTCTCATCGCGGTTCGGGCGGGGCTGAAGGCCCGCGCGGGCTAAAGCCCGCCCTCCGACACGCTCGAAGCTAGCGCGCCGCGGTGCGGCCCTTCTTGGGCCAATTCTCCGGGGCGTGCAGGTCCTCCGGCAGCCTGGTCTGGGCATCGCCGTGGGTGTGGCGGAGTTGCTCGTCGGTGAGATCTTCGGCGGTGGAAAGATCCGCGCCGCAGATATTGGCTTGCCCCAGGTCCGCGCCCATCAGCCGCGCGCCCACCAGATTGGCGCCGCGCAGGTCGGCGTGCCGCAGGTCCGCGCCGCGCAGGTTGGCCAGCACCAGGTCGGCTTCGTAGAGCGCCGCGCCGGACAGGTTCGCCAGCATCAGGTCCGCGCCGCGCATCACGGCAAAGGACAGATCCGGTTTCTCCTTGGGATGCTCTTCCCGCCACTTGTTCCAGGCGTCGATGTCGCCCATTACCAGCTCGAAATGTTCCTTGTCGGCCATCGGTGTTTATTGTATCGCTCTGGCCATCAGGAAGCCATCGCCAGAATCCTCGTAGTAGCGCGGCACCAAGCGCACGCGCCGGAAACCTAGCGAGCGATACAATTGCGCGCCCGCGAGGTTTTCGGTCCGCACCATCAACTCCACACGCCGGACGCCGGCCGCGCCCAGCTCGGCGAGGGTGTGCCGCATGAGGGCATCGGCCACACCGCACCGGCGATAATCCGGATGGACGGCGAGCGAGGCGACCTCCGCGTTGCGCTTGTCCGCACAGGCCACCGCGTAGCCGGCGATGCGCCCGCCCACTTTGGCCACCGCGAAGAAGTCGCGGCAATCGCGGTACAGCTCCAGGAAGTACTTGCGCGGCCAGGCCTCGGCGCCGAAACTGGCGCGTTCGATGCGCATGACGCGCGGGAGATGGCGCAGCCGGAACGGAACGATTTGGATGCTGCGGGTCAGAGAGCGTTGGCCGTGGAAAGACCGCAATCGATGTGAATGATCTGGCCGGTGATCTTGCGCGAGTAATCGCTGCCCAGGAACAGGGCGGAATCCGCCACGTCTTCCTTGGACACGGTCTCCTCGATGGCGCAGCGCTTGGCGGCCAGTTCCTGAAAATGCTTCCAGGCGGCGCTGGCGACGGCCAAGGGGTCCGGATGGTTTTCCGCGCGGGCCATCCCGATGGCCTCCTGGAAGGCGCGCGCGCGCTGCCGCTCCAGGGCTTCCGGGTTGCGCAGGAAGGCGCCCATGATGCCGGTGGCCGCCACGGTCTCGATGGGCCCCGGCGAAAGGGCGTTCACGCGGACCTTCTTCGGACCGAGCTCCAGCGCCAGATACCGCACGGCGCTTTCCAGCGCAGACTTGGAGACGCCCATCAGGCCGTAGGAAGCTTCGGCGCGTTCCGAAGCCTGGTAGGTGAGCGTGATGACGCTGCCCCACTCCTTCAAGTTGGGCTTGGCGAAGCGCACTGTCTTGCACAGCGAGTGCGCAGAGACCGTCAGGCTCTGGCAAAAGGCTTCCGCGCTACAGGCCGAGGCCGGCTCGGTAAACAATTCGTTCGGCGCAAAGGCGATGGCATGGACCAAAACTTCAATCGGATTGTTTTCGAATCGCGCGAAGAAGCTGGTGAGTTCCTGGTCGTTGAGGATATCGCAACGATCGCCCTGCACGCCGGGGTTGTGCAGCAGCAGCAGGCGCACGCGGCTGAAAAACTTCTGCTGGTAGCCGATGAATACGTGCGCGCCGTGCTCCGCAAATCGCTTGGCGATCGCCCATGCCAGGCTGGATTCGTCGGCTACGCCCAATACGACTACATTCTTGCCTTCCAGACCCATTCCACGGTGGTCCGCTGCCATCATCTGTTTGGTTGTCCTCGCTTAACCAAAATAGCGCAATTGGCGGGGCTGAAGCCCCGCGCGGGCTAAAGCCCGCCCCCCAAGGGCAGGCGCGCGGCGATGAAATCCGCGATGCGGGAGGCGGCGGTACAGCGCGACATAACTCTCCAGAGTGCGTAGCGTCAGCCGGTTCTTGTCGAAATCGGGACCGAGGATATCGCCGGTGCCGCCCGTGTGGGTGAGCAGACGATGGACGATCTTGCCTACTGGGGAGCGGTACTTATGAACTTAATATTAGATCCTCATGCCATCCTGATCTGGTTAGCGGTATAAGTCAGTAGTCACTTTGGCTTTCCCCGTTTGAAGCCCTCGGCTCCGGCGCGCAGCCGGTCAGGCTAGGACGCCTGTTCAGTTCTTTTCCCCGAGCGCAGTACACGTGTGCCGTGTCGCGCCCGGCAACAAATTGCGCTTCAGATTCACTTTTTGGAGGCCACTATGGCAAAACGACTTTCCATCGCGCTGTTCGCCGCTCTCGGCATTCTCTTGGCGCCGCCGGCCGGCGCTCAGTCCACTTTTGGCAGCATCGTCGGGGTCGTGCGCGACCCCACGCAGGCGGCCGTGAACGGCGCAGTGGTAACGCTGCGGAGTCTCGACGACAATAACGCGCGCGCCGTCGTGGTCGGCGGCGACGGCGCATTCGAGTTCGTCAATCTCAAACCCGGACACTTCTCGCTGACGTCGCAGGCACCGGGCTTCGCCGACTTTCGCGTATCGTCGGCGCAGTTGGCCGCGCAGCAGACGCTGCGCCTCGACATCGACATGGCTCTCAAGAGCGAATCCCTGGTCGTCGAGGTGAGCGGGGAGGCCGTGGCTGTGAATACCGAAAATGCCACGCTTAGCGATTCCAAAGGCAACACCGACATAACCCAACTGCCTATCAACTCCCGAAGCGTGTCCTCCAGTCCTCTGGCGGCTCTAGCGGTATCTGCGTCCGTGACGACGGACTCACAGGGGAATATTGCCGTGGGCGGCGCCACAGCGTCGCAGACGGGCTTTTCCGTGGATGGAATTTCCACAGCCAACGTGCGCCTCAATGGCGCGCTGCAGGACGCCTACCCATCCATGGAAAACATCGCCGAGATGAAAGTCACGGCGTTCAACAACAATGCGGAATTTGCCCAGATCGGCGACGTCACCTTTGTTACCAAGAGCGGAACCAATCAATTGCATGGCAGCGCGTTTGAGTATTTTCAGGATAGCGGCCTGGATGCCAACGTTCTGAATTTCACCACCAAGGCGCCGCGGATCTTTAACACCTTCGGCGGCAGCCTGGGCGGCCCCGTTACAGTCCCCAAGCTCTACCACGGAAGGGACAAAACGTTTTTCTTCATCGATTATGAAGGGAACCGAAAAACTCAGTCCGATCCGGAGCAGCTTCTGGTGCCAACGGCAGCGGAGAGAAACGGCAATTTGAGCGCTCTCGTGGCTGGCCTTGGGAACGGTCCGTTGTTGAATCCCTTCACAGGCACGGGTTTTCCGAACAACACGATCCCCACCGGCTCGTGCCATGCCTGTATCAATCCCGTGGCGCAAGCCCTGCTGAATTACTACCCTCTGCCAAACGCCAATTTGGGTCTGCTGAACCCCTCCTACAACTATCAGACTCTAGTGCCGGACCCATCGAACTCCAACGGTTTCGATATGAGACTCGATCAGGACATTAACGCCAAACAAAAGCTGTATGTCCGTTTTAGCGGCAAGAACGCCTTTTACACTGAGTTTAATAACGCCGGTGTTGTGGCACCCGCAGGTGTGTTTTTGCCGAGTGACGGAGCTAACGAACGGGACCGCAGCCTGGTAGTTTCCTACAACTACTCCATCACCCCAACGCTACTGAACGAATTCCGCTTTGGATTCACAGACTTCGCTGAAAACGACACCTTCCCGATCCAAGGGCCCCAGGCTCTTTCTCAACTCGGGCTGGTCTTCGATCATGCAGTAAACCTTGCCTCGCATCCCACGAGTGATGCCTTCCCGACCTTCAATTTCGCCGATGGCTCCGTTACCTCGATCGGGCAGGACCGGGTTGGACCAACCGTTTCGGGAAACACGCAATTCACTGACAACGTCACCAAGATCCTGGGCAAGCATACATTTCGATTTGGAGTGGATGTCCGCAGAGAGAGTTTCAACGCCCTCATGTACTACCTCCCGTCCGACGACTATGGCGCCTTCACCTTCAGCGGTTCGCTCACGAACTACTCCTTCGGCGATTTTCTGCTCGGGATGCCGAACCCGTCTTACTTCGCGGTCACGGGCCCACAAATGAACGCACGCACTCAGCAATGGGGCGTATACGGCCAGGACTCATGGCAGGTGAGCAGCCATCTCACGGTCAATTTCGGTTTACGATGGGAATTGCTTCCTCCGTTTCAGGAAAGCAATGGCGATATAGCTACCTTTCTTACGACGGCGAACAACAACGTGACCGTCGTCGTTCCGGACAAATTCTATAACTTTATCGCAAACAATCCTATCTACCAGCAGATATACACTGGATTTCTCCAAGGATTCAACGCATGCTCGCTTCCGGGTAAGACCCCGTTGCTCCCGTGTTCGAACATCGAGACGGCGAGCCAGGCAGGGATTCCTCAAGGCCTTCGGGATTGGAATTGGCATGATTTTGATCCACGCGTGAGCCTAGCCTACCGTCCGTTCAACGACAACAAGACGGTCATTCGCGCCGGCTTTGGCATCTACACCATGACGACTCTTGGCCCCATGTCTTTCAACAGTGGCATCATCGCGCTCTCGGATCTACTCACCTTCAACAATTCTGTCACGAACGGTGCTGCGGCGTTCCAGTTTCCGCAAACGTCCCCTCCGGGCGCGCCGGCAACTTTAGGCGGCGGCGATTTCGAGGAGGGAAACAATCCGCACTGGAAGGATCCTTCGTCAGCGCAATGGAACATGACCGTGGAACGGGAAGTGACACCCAACACGATGGTCCGGTTGAGCTACACCGGCCAAGGCAGCTACCATCTTCCCATCACCATAGACCTGAACCAAATTCCGGCGAGCGCGACGCCCTACACCATTCCGAACAACGGATACTCAGTCGTCGATCCGCGTGCGCCCTACCAGAACTGGCTTCTGTTGATGCAATCGGAAAGCATCGGAAATCAAAGCTATGAGGCGGGTACCGTGGAGCTCACCCATAGAGTGTCGCACGGGCTGACGTTCCAGGCAAACTACACTTTTGCAAAGAATATCAGCGACGCGCAAGGCACCGATGCACCAACCGCATACGCAGGCGAAGAGCCCTATGCCGTGGAGATTGCCAACCGCTACGATATTGGGTCCGACCGCGGCAACGTGGTGGGAATGCCGCGGCGACGCCTCCTGCTGACGGGCGTGTACCAACTGCCGTTCGGGGGACCTCGGCTCCTGAACCCTGTTCTGGGAGGCTGGAATCTCAGCACGGTTACGACGATGCAAACAGGGCAGTGGCTGACGGCCACGATGCCGGCAGCCGACGATCAATCGAACACCGATATGATCGAGCGAACCACCGGCGGTGCCGTAGCGCGCCCGGATTGCGTTGGAAACCCATACACAAATCAGAGTTCTCAAGACATCTTCAACATCAATGCCTTCGCTCTGCCGCCCGCCAACGCCGGACGGTTTGGGAACTGCGGCGTCGGTAACCTGCAGGGTCCTGGCATGGTCAACGTGAACATGGGTGCGGCCAAGGTGTTTAAGATAAACGAGCGGTACCGGCTGCGCTTCGAAGCTACGTTCACAAATGTCTTGAATCACACCAATTTTGCGCCGCCCGCAACGAACGTCGGCAACCCCGCTAGCTTCGGGACCTTGCAAGCCGCACTGCCCCAAGGCAATGGAGGCAATCGTACGGGACAACTGGCGTTGCGGCTCGACTTTTGAATGTACGCCGCGTGGCAGGCTGGACAGTCGGTCCTCGGGCTCGATCTTTAGGGCGCGCCGCGGCGGACAAGTGGCCGCGGCGCCGCAACAAGCCTGTGAGCGCCCTCGATCGGTGAATTATGGGAGTTTCGCCGGACGATCCGATAGAGGATCTGAAGCTATCGAATCGAACTCGCAACGCACTGCGCCGGATGGGATGCGTCACGCTAGGCAGCCTGATGAACCGCCAGGCCGGACCGGCATCGCGCCGGCCCGGTTGTGGGTTTGGACCGGTATCGCGGGCGGAAGTAGCTTGCGCGCTAGCGGCCAACGGCCTCACATCGTGGGCGGAGCTTATGCTGGGGGAAACCGGCGCTGAACGTCTGGCCGCACTGCGCGCACAGATGGAGGCCAGTTTGCGGCAATGGACCGCTCAAACCGAGAATCTTCAAACTTGCGTCAGGAATCCTACGGAGAGCGAACGCGTCCGCCAGCGACGGCCGGGAGCGGCGGCGAAGCGATACGCGGAGTTGGCGGAAGACTTCAAAAGCCCGTTGACGGTGATCTGCACGGCCGGCGCCGGTCTGTTGCAGACGCAGGGGCTGTCGCCGGAACAGCGGGAACTGGCGGAGTCGATCGAAACAGCGTCCGTCCGGCTGCGCGAGCTCTTGCACGCCATGGTGGACACGTCACGAGTGAAAACCAGGAGGACCGCTGGTGCGTCGCACCTCGAGCGATAGGGACCTGTTGTAAAACGAAAGGCCGATTGACAATCGGCCTGCAGGTTGTCAACCTGCCCCACAATTCGTCTTAGCGGCTGGGGAGGCGCGCGGCGATGAAATCCGCGATGCGGGAGGCGGCGGGTGGGTCCAGATTCGCCAGGACGGCGACGATGTAGCCGGAATCGGGCGAGAACTTCAGTTCCCCATTCATGCCGGGCGCGCCGCCGCCGTGGCCCACCCAACGCACGCCGCCGGCGGTCGAATCGGAGAATCCGTAGGCGTATTTCACGCCGGGGTCGCGTTCGACTTTGCCCGTGGTCAGGAGTGCGGTGTATTCGGCGTTGAGGAGTTTGTGTTCCATGACCGCGTTGGCGAAGCTGGCCAGGTCGGAGACGGTCGAGTAGCCCCCTCCGGCGGAGGTGCCGCGCACCGGAAGGGTATCGTCGTTGGGCTGCCAGTGGTCCCCATTGTGCAGGTAGCCGATGGAGCGGCCCTCCACTTTTTCTTCTTCCGGAAGGGAATCGGTGCGGGTCATGCCCGCCGGCCGGAAGATATGTTCCCTGACGTAATCGTAATAACTGCCGCCGGATACCTTTTCCACCAACACGCCGAGCAGAATGAATCCGTAGTTGCTGTAAGCGAACTGCGCGCCGGGCTCGAACTCCGGAGCGCGCTGGCCGTACAACGCGACGTAACTCGCCAGGGTGCGCAGCGTCAGCCGATTCTTTTCAAAATCGGGACCGAAGATATCGCCGGTACCGCCGGTGTGGGTCAGCAGATGATGGACAGTCACTTTGGCGGCCGTCTCTTGGTTGGGGTAATCGGTCAAGTACTTCCCGAGGGGATCGGTCAGCTTCAATTTGTCGGCTTCGGCGAGCTGGAGCACGGCGGTAGCGGTGAACATCTTATTCATGGAGCCGATGCGAAAACGCGTGTCCAGCCGGTTGGGGATGTGATGCTCGCGGTCGGCCGGTCCGTAGGCGCCGGAGAAGACCAGCTTGTGCCCCTTGGCGATCATTACGGCTCCGGCGAAGCTGTCATTGGCGGTTTGCTTTTGGATCTCGGCCTGCAGCGCGGCGATGGCTTCGGACTCACTCAGCCGGGCCGGGGCGGGAGAGCCGGACGATGGAGGGATGAGCCGGAGGCCGAATCCCCTGAACTGATGCGGAGGGGCGGGATCGACCTCCAGGGTAAAGCGGGCGAGGTTCTCGGAATTGCGCTCCTTGACGATGCCGGTCAGCCTATTTGGCGTGGACGCTTCGACCTTCTTGAGATCGAAACCGCCGGTGGTGCGCCGGAATTCCATTTGATTGTCGATGCGGGCTTCCGGATCGTTTTCCTTGAGGAACTTTTCAATCTCATCGCGTTGACCGCGGTTGAAGACCTCGATCCAGTGCGCGAACTGACGGCCGGCGGGCGTGTCCGGAGCCTGGGGAGCTTGGGCCGGCAGGAAACCGCAGAGAGAGACGAGCGTCAGCACCAGCGGGAGCAAACGTTTTGGCATAAGGGTTAGACGGTCAAAAACCAAATCGATACCATTTTTTATTAGGGGAGGCGGGCGCGGGATCGAGCATCGCGATCTCTTTGCCGGCGATGACGGCCCGGGGCGCGGTGAGGAAGAGCAACTTGGCCAGACTGGGGTTCCAGGTCTTCCCGACATATTCATAGGCGTCGCGGAGGACCGGCGTGCGATGGCGGGTGTCGTGGGCGTCGCTGGCGATGAAGTGCACCAGGTTACGGTTTATCAACTGGGTGGCGATGGACTTAGCGGTGCGACCGAAGACGCCCAGCAAAGATCCCGCGGTAACTTGCACGAGGGCGCCGTTTTCGACCCAGGATTGCAACTGATCGAGACGGGTATGCAGGAGGGCGTTGCGCTCGGGGTGGGTGACGATGGGAGTGAGGCCGGCCCCCTGGAGGCGATCGAAGATCTCCTGGGTGGTGCGAGGAATGAGCAGGTCGGAGAATTCGACCAGAAGATAGCAGAGGTGATTGATAGCGTACTTGGGCGGATGGGCCAGCGCGTCCTGAATATTCTCCAGGGTGAGATGGAAGTCGCAGCCGCAGTGGATGCGGGGGAGGGGGCCGGCGGCGTCTTGCAGTTCGGCGATTTTCTGGCCGATCAGACCGGGGTCGAAGCTGAACTCGGTGTTGGCGTGGGGGGTGGCGACGATGTCGGTGGTACCGGATTCGGCCGCCAGGTGCAGCATGGAGATGGAATCCTCGAGGGTTGCGGCGCCATCGTCCAGGCCGGACAAGATATGGCTATGGATATCGACCAACCCTGATGCTACTACAAGTGACGGGCGGGGAGTAAATTTGTCGGAGATTATCTCGGCTGCGGGCACACCTGATCCGAAAGGAGATTTGTTCGTATGTCCAGATTCGCCCGCCGGGCTCTGCTCGGCCTCTTGTCGCTCGGTGTTCTAGCGGCGTGCTTCGCCGCCAGCACTGCCATCGGCCTGGTGGTGGCCAACGGAAGCTTCCAATTGGACCAATCGAGTGTGCGGGGAAGCGCCACGCTATTCGATGGCAATGTGATTGAAACCAACGTTTCGTCGTCGCAACTGCAACTCAACAACGGTGTTAGTCTGCGGCTGGCGGCGGAGACACGCGCCCGCGTTTTTGCATCGCGGCTGGTTCTGGAGAAAGGGATCGGGCAGTTGGAATCCACGAAGTATCGCATCGAGGCCGCCGGTTTGCGGGTTGAGGCGGATAAGCCGGGCGCCACGGCGCGGGTGCAGTTGACCGGGCCGAACCGCGTGGTGGTGGCAGTCCGCGAGGGGGCCGTACACGTGAGCAACAGCGACGGCGTGCTGATCGCGAGACTGACTAGCGGCCGCGAAATGTTGTTTGAACCGCAGGAAGGCAGCGCTACCACGGTGACCAAGGTTTCGGGCATTCTGGCGCTCAAGGACGGCAAGTTCATCGTGGTTGACCGGGTCACCAACGTCACAATGCAGGTTCAGGGCACCGGCTTGGAAGCCGAGGTCGGGAATCTGGTGGAGATTACCGGGACGGTGGATGCCGCGGCGCCCACGGTGCCAGGGGCTTCGCAGCTCGTCAACGTGACCAGTATCAAGCGCCTGACAAGAGGTAAACGCGAAGCGGCGGGAGCGGCAGGAGCCGGCGCGGCAGGAGGCGGGGCTGCGGCGGGCGCGGCGGGTGGAGGACTCTCGACAGGCGCCATCGTGGCCATCGTGGGCGGAGTCGCCGCGGCCGGTACGATAATCGGGCTGGCGGCTGTGGGCGATCTGCCGGGGCAGGGCAGTAGCCAGCCAAGCACCAGCCGGTAGGGGCGAGCTTCGCTGCGGCGGGGCCGCGGCGATCTCTCCGCCGGTGACGCGGCGATCTCTCCGCGGAGTTCATGCGCCTGTTTTGTGTTCTCGCGGGCGGGCTGACGCCCTTCCGCCTGAGACGCAGAATGACACCGAGTGTATTGTAGCTGAGTCTTCTTTTAACGCAGGTCACAAGCCGGCGGGTCTGGAGACCCGCCGCAGGCGTGGACGCCCGCCCCACATTGCTGCGGGCCTGCCCCACAGAGCAGCATAGCCGCAACCAAAGAGGCGGCCTGAGAGGCCGCCGCAGGCTGAGAGCCTGCCCCACAGAGCAGCATAGCTGCAACCAAAGTGGCTGCGAAGATTCTGACCAGCTGTAATGGTACAAGTTACAAGACCGGAAAATTAAATGAGAGAAAAAGTTGCCTGGATGTTTACCATCTGTATGCTGAAAACATTTCAACTGGTTTTCCAGTTAGTCCCGAATGGGACTGAGATAGCGATAGCTTTATCTTATGACTGAGACACGAGCCTGGTTCGCACTGACGTCGAAGCCGCGGCACGAGAAGGCTGCCGCGGAGAACTTACGAGCCAAGGGGCTGGAGTCGTTCGTGCCGCTTTACCGGACACGGCGCCAGTGGACGGACCGTATCCAGTCCGTGGAACTGCCGCTGTTCCCCGGCTATGTGTTCTGCCGTTTCGCCTATGCGAGCCGGCTCCCGGTGCTGAATACTCCCGGGGTAACGTCGGTGGTGAGCTTTTCCGACGCGCCCACGCCGGTGGCCGACGACGAAATCTCGCGCATCCGCGCCATTCAGGCGTCGGGGCTGCCGTCGCAGCCGTGGCCCTACGTGCGTGTGGGACAGAAGGCGCGCATCGAGTGGGGCGCACTGGCCGGCCTGGAAGGCGTTCTGATCCGCGAAAAGGATGCGCTCCGCGTGGTGGTTTCCGTCGAACTGTTGCGGCGCGCGGTGGCCGTGGAAATAGACCGCGACATGATCCGCGCGGTGAAAGGCGCGGAGCACGCCAGTATGGCGTATGTGTATCTTACCAACCAGGCAAAGACTTCGGTTTCCAGGCGGGACTGAGACTGAAGCTCAAGATTGCCCACCAGACCGATTCAGTGTTTGGCGATGACCAGTAAGCCCAGAAATCGGATCGTAGTATTCCGACTCAGCCAGGACGAGTATCGCTCGCTACAGGATGCCTGCATCCGGGCGGGGGCGCGAAACCTCTCCGATTTCACCCGCTCCGAGGTTCTGGAACGCCTGGATGCGGACGCCGTTGGCGGCCCCCTGTCCCGCCGTTTCGCTTCGCTCGAACAGCAGATCGCGACGATGCAATTCCAACTCAACAACCTGCTTCAAGGAGTGTTTCATGAACAAGTCAAGCAACAGTCTTAAGGACCGGCTGGGAAGCTTGTGCGGCCTTCTCTGGTTGGCCGTTGTGCCGGCGGCTTGGGCACAGGTGCGCTCGGCGGCAGAACTGGCCACCGCCAATTTGCCGGCGCAGCGCATCGGCGCCAACGATCTGGTGGCGGTCTCGGTGTATGACGTGCCGGAGTTGACGCGCACGGTGCGGGTGGGGGCGGATGGGCTGGTGCGGCTGCCCATGCTGAAGCAGCGCATCAAGGCCGAGGGGCTGATGCCGGGCGAGTTGGAGACGGCGATTGCGTCGGCGCTGGTGGCCGAGCAACTCATCGTGGACCCCTTCGTCACGGTGACCATCGCCGAATACAACAGCCGTCCCATCTCCGTGGCGGGCGCGGTAAAGCAGCCGCTGACGTTCCAGGCGTCGGGCCCGGTGACCTTGCTGGAAGCGCTCACCAAGGCCGGCGGCCTGGGTCCGGAAGCGGGTTCGGAAATCCTGGTCAGCCGCGCGCAGTCCAGCCCGGATGGCTCGGTCACCGCGCTGGTGCAGCGCATTCTGGTGAAGGGCCTGATCGATGCCGCCGATCCCACGCTGAACATATCGTTGATTGGCGGCGAGGAGATCCGTGTACCGGAAGCCGGCCGGGTTTACGTAATCGGTAACGTCAAGAAACCGGGCGCTTTCGCCGTACACGACGGCGTGGAATCGACCGTTCTGAAGATGCTGGCGTTGTCGGAAGGGCTCATGCCCTACGCCTCCAAGGACGCCTATATCTACCGCCGGGAGGCCAACGGCAGCAAGAACGAGATCCAGATTCCGCTGACTAAGATTATGGAGCGCAAGGCTCCGGACGCGCCCTTGCTGGCCAACGATATTTTGTACGTGCCCGATAACAAAGGTCGCCGCCTAGCGCTCGGCACCCTCGAAAAGCTCGCGGCCTTCGGCGGGGGCGCCGGCACGGCGCTCATTTACGCCGGTGTTCGTTAAGTCGATGTTGTGTATATGGCGAATCAATGGCTAATCAACTGACCGAACCTAAAGCTCTCCCCGCTCCCAATCAAGCCCTGCAGCCAAGCTGGTACGGCTACGACGTCGAACCGCCGGAGCAGGCGGCCGTGCCCCTGGCGCACTATCTTTGGATCCTCCGCCGGCACCGCTGGAAGATCATGATTTTCGTGTTCGCCTGCGTGACGGCGACGTTGATCGTCTCCGCGCGGCTGACCCCGATTTACGAATCCACTGTCACCGTGGATATCGACCGGCAGATGCCGTCGGCCATCATCGGACAGGACGCCGGACGCGCGCCCCTGAACGACGCCGACCAGTTTCTGGCGACTCAGGTGAAGCTGATTCAGTCGGATTCGGTGCTGCGGCCCGTGGCCCAGCAGTATCATCTGCTCGACCTTGAACGAGACGCGTCCGACGTCGCGCCGGAGAAGTCTTCCGAGTCCGAGGACGACGCGCCCATCCTGCTGAAGAAGCTGAAGGTGACACGCCCGCCCAACACTTACCTGTTACTGATCAGCTATCGCTCGCCGCAGCCGCGCCTGGCCGCCGACGTGGCCAACGCGGTGGCGCGCTCCTACGTGGAGCACACTTATAGCATCCGTTTCCGATCCTCCGCGTCGCTGGCGGACTTCATGGAAAAACAACTCGAGGAATTGAAAGCCAAGATGGAGCGCTCGTCGGCGGCGCTGGCGCAGTTCGAGCGCGAATTGAACGTGATCAATCCGGAAGAGAAGACCAGCATCCTCTCCGCGCGCCTGCTGCAGCTCAACACCGAGTACACCAACGCGCAGACCGACCGCGTGCGCAAGGAATCCGCATGGAAATCGGTCGAAAGCGGATCGCTCGAAGCCGCCCAGGTCTCGACGCAAGGCGAGAACCTGAAGACGCTTTCCACCAAACTGGACGAAGCGCGCCAGAAGTTCGCCGACACCAGGACGCACTTCGGCCCCAATCATCCCGAGTTCCGCAAGGCGGCGGTGCAGGTGGAGGAGATCGAGCGCCAGTTGCAGCAAAGCACCAAGAACGCGGCGCAGAGGGTGGAAGTGGAGTACCACGAATCGGTGAACCGCGAGGCCATGCTGCGAAAGACCGTGGCCGAGACCAAGGCGGAGTTCGACCGGCTCAACGCGCGCAGTTTCGAATACCAGTCCTTGAAGCGGGAAGCGGACGCGGACAAGTCGCTTTACGAGGAATTGGTGCGCAAGATCAAAGAGGCCGGCATCAACGCCGGGTTCCAGAACAGTTCCATCCGCATCGCCGATCCGGCGCGCGCCGCCATCCGGCCGGTGTTTCCGAACCTGAAGCTGAACGTGCTATTGGCATTCCTGTTCTCCACTTTGCTGGCGGTGGGGTTCGCGGTCCTGACCGACTTGCTGGACAGCTCCGTGCGCGATCCCGACCAGGTGCGCACGCTGTTCCAGGCCGACGTGCTGGGCAGCCTGCCGATGGTGAAGACCTGGCGCCGCGGCCTGGTCTCGGTAATAGCGGGCGACGCCGGCTCGACCGCGCTGGCGCGCGCGGAGGGGTCCGCGGTGGCGCCGCCGGACCGTACCACCACGGGCTTTGAAGAAGCCGTGCGTACGCTGCGCAACTCGATTCTGCTGGGGTCGTTCGACCGCCGCCTGAAGTCGCTCATGATCACCAGCGCCACGCCGTCGGAAGGCAAGACCACCACGGCGGTACACCTGGCCATCGCCCACGCGCAGCAGAAGCACAAGACTCTGCTGATCGACTGCGACCTGCGCCGTCCCGGGGTCCATACCAAGCTGGGAATCAATCCGGAAACGGGGCTGGCCGCCGTTCTGCAGAACGGGATGCAATGGCGCGAGAAGCTGGTGAAGCTGGTGGAGCTCGAGGATTTGGATATCCTGCCCACCGGGTATTCCAGCCGCCGGGCCGCCGACCTGATCGGGCGGAGGCTGCCCGAAATCCTGGAAGATGCCGCGCACGACTACGACCTGATCGTGGTGGATTCGCCGCCGGTACTGGGCTTCCCCGAGCCGCTGCAAATGGCCGCCGCGGTGGACGGTGTGGTGATGGTCGCAAAAGCCGGCGAGACCAATCGCAAGACGGTGGGGTCGGCGCTTAGTACCCTGCAACGCGTGCGTGCCAATGTGGTCGGGTTGGTGCTGAACTCAGTGACGAGTAACATGAGCGACAGCTATCGGTATTACGGGTATTACGGGAAGTATTATCGATACTACAAGACAGCGGAGAGCGAGTAGTACCACGGGGCGGTGAGTGCGGGTTTTAAGAGGACCCGAAGGGGAAACTGCTCTTGATACCTGCTGAGATCAGATCGTGGAACGGAGTTACCAAGGCGGGCACCGAGCTGTGGGGTGCGGATTCTCTACGCGGCCGATTCGCCAGAGGAGCTGTGTGGTCTCTCCTCGGAGGGATCGTGTCGCAGGGATCGACCTTAGCCGCATCCGTCGTCACGGCCAGGCTCCTGGGCCGTGAGCAGTTCGGCGAGTTCGGCATGATCCAGAGCACCGTGGGCATGTTTGGAATTCTTGCGGGAATGGGGCTTGGCTTGACGGCCACGAAATACGTCGCGGAACTGCGAGCGAAGGACCCTGCGCGTGCGGGCCGCATCATCGCGCTGGGCATCACTGTGGCCCTAATCACTGCGACCGTGGCAGTGACGGCGCTATTTGTGGGTGCCCCCTGGCTGGCAGCCAGCACATTGAATGCCGCTCACCTTTCCGCGGAGTTGCGTATCGCGGCCGGCCTGCTGTTTATCAACGCCTTTAACGGCACGCAGAACGGAATACTGGCCGGTTTCGAAGCATTCCGTGCTATCGCTCGCGTGAGTCTGGCGCGAGGCATAGTTACGTTCCCGCTGACGGTTTGCTGTGTTTCGCTATGGGACCTGCGCGGAGCAGTCGTAGCGCTGGTAGCTGCCGCTGTTGTGGGACTTGTCCTCAATCACATCGCGATTCACGCGGAATGCAAAAGGAATGGGGTTCCAGTTCGCTGGGAGAGATTCTGGAGGGAGAGGTTCATCCTGTGGAAGTTCTCCCTCCCAGCGTTTCTGAGCGGGGCCATGACGGGCCCAGCGGTGTGGGCGGCCAACTCGATTCTGGTGAACCAGCGCAGCGGGTATTCTGAAATGGGTATCTTCAGCGCTGCAAACCAATGGCGGATGGCAGTTGCGTTCCTGCCTCTGCTGCTCGCACAGCCGGTTCTCTCCATGCTGTCGAACCTGGCTATGAGGGACATGAGATCCTTCAGGAGGGTCCTGCGCGCCAACCTCTACCTCAATGTCGGACTCAGTGTGTCGATAGCCGCGCCAGTCATCGCTTGCTCCTCTCGGATCATGAGGGCCTATGGGAGCGATTTTCGTTCGGGCGCGCCCGTCTTGATCCTCCTGGCACTCGCGACCGCGATCAGTTCCATTATTTCAGTCATGGCCCAAGCCATGGCCAGCCTCGACAAAGTGTGGTGGGGATTTGCCCTCAACTCTGCTTGGGCACTCGTTTTGCTAGCGAGCGCGGTTATGCTGGTGCCGCGTTACGGCGCCCTTGGTTTGGCCGGGGCGTACCTTGCTTCTTATTCAGTGCACGCTCTCACCGTCAGCACCTACGTAAAAATCTACTTTAGAGACCGGCTCGTGCATCGGGAACCCACTGTGCGCACCCGTTGTGACCCTTCCGACTTGGAATTGGAAAAGGACTACGCGCGTTGACAGGCACCGAAGACGAGGCCGTAAGTTCTTCACCCCTTAGCTGGAGTGGCATCGAAATGTTATTAGCCCGCCGCTTTCTCGTATCCCGGGTTAGGAAGACATTAACATTACATCCGCGAGCCTTGAAAACCTTCGAGGTGCTGTGCTCAGCGTACCGCGCAGGGTTCCGTGCTCCCGCGCTTTTATTGAAAACCATCTACTACTCCCGGTATGGGGACATTGTCGTGCACCCGAACACGCACATCACTGGAGGCCGTTGGCTTTCTGTGGCCGGGAAGCTGACAATCGGTAAGCCGTTTCGGATCCTCATGCATCCTTCGGATAAGACGATCGTGGATCTGCATGGACACCTGAATACTCGCGGTGACGTGTTGATAGGTAAAGGGTGCAGAATCTGGGTGGGAGACGGGGCGCATTGCGTTTTGGAGGATTGCTTCATCAGCGCCAATGGGCTCGCCATCATCCGCCACGGCCTGACGATTGGGGCCGGGTCGGCCATCTCATGGGACTGTCGCTTCCTCGACGATGACTGGCATACGCTCGACTATCCCGGCAAACGAGCGAAGCCCATGCAAATAACAATAGGTAAGCGAGTGTGGATGGGCTCCAATGTTTCGGTCCTTAAGGGTGTCACCGTCGGGGATGGCTGCGTAGTAGCCTCAGGGTCCGTATTGACGGGATCGTACCCAGCAAACTGCATGATCGGCGGAAACCCTGCCAAGGTACTAAAAGAGAATATTCGGTGGGGAGGGGACGAACTTGGGCCGTCGCCGGAGGGAATGATGGACACATCGGTTGCCTCCGTGGGAGCCTCCGCGTAATTCTCAGGCGGCTCTGGCCGCCTAAAAAGCGGCTGCGATTGGCCGCCCTCCAAGGCGATGCTACCACGGCTCGAATTCCGCCTTGCAACACGCCGGCGCCGCCGGCTGGACCTACATTATGACTAGCTTCGTCGACGCTTGCCTGCCCGTTCTCCGACTTCCGGCTCGAGCCATCCGCCGGAACTGTCGCGCTATTCGCACGATTCCCTTGGGCCGAGCGCCTCACTGGCGACTCGTCGGCGGTAAGTTCTACATGGAGATCGACCCCCATGACTTCGCCGACCGAGCCTTTTATCTTGGTACCTTTGATCCTCACTTAGTCAAGCTGATTGCAGCCGTGGTTCGCCCAGGGGACGTCTGTTTGGACGTGGGCGCACAGAAGGGGTTCATGACGCTCCACATGGCGAAAGCCGCCGGTCCGGGGGGACGTGTGATTTCATTTGAACCCGATCCGCGAGCCATGGACGCCCTGAGATCGAACGTGCAGCGGAACGCATTTGAACAGGTAAGCCTGTACCCCTGCGCCGCCGGCGATTGCGAGGCTAACTGCGAGTTTGCGCTGACCCGCCAAATTGGCTGGTCAAGCAGATTCCCGAATGAATTGGCCAAGTCGGATGCCGTCTCAACGATTTCAGTCCGGACGCGGCGTCTGGACGATGTGATCGGAGAGATGGGCATCGCGCCGGAGACGCATCGCCTTTCCCTGATCAAAGTGGACGCAGAGGGATCGGAGCCGCTCGTTCTTCAGGGGGCGCAAGAAACACTCCGGCGCTTTCGGCCGGCGATTCATATCGAGATCAACAGGGCGTCTCTTGGCGCTGGCGGTTTTACGCCCGGATCCGTTGAAGGCTTCCTTCGCTCGCTCGATTACGATTTGTATACCCTTCGGTTTCGTAGGGTTGGCGCCTGGCTGCAGCGCCGGCTCTATCTCCACCCTGTCGCCTCTCTCACGTCCGGCATGGGAGCCTGCGACGACGTGTTGGCTGTCCATCCCCTGAATCTGGCGTTGGCTTGGTCGATGCTCTCAAAAAGTTGACTTCCGTGGCGCCGTCAATAGTCGTTTTCACTCCCAGCTTCGCTCCACGCCTCGACTCGGAATCCCTGGTGAACACCAGGCTCGTTGAGGGACTCAGAAAGGCCGGCATGCTGATCGAGGTGGTTCCCCGCCGAAGCGGCGCCACCCCCAAGGCATGGAACGCACACTCGGACCATAGCCAAGGCCCGCGGTACCATACCCCCCTGCCACGGCTTAGAGCGTTCCTGCGCGGCCTGATGGGAAGCGAAAACGCACAAGCGGCGAGGTACATCGTCGAGCACGCTTGGGGGCTCCGCATGGCAGCCATGGCGGCGCGCCGGCTTCCGCCCACGAAATGCGACTTCGTTCTTTCGTTTGGCGGCTTCTGTCACATCGCGGCCCTAAAATACGCCGGCACATCCAACATACCCATCATCGCCAACTGGAACGATCCATTTCCCACGCTCATTGCGCCACAACCTTACGGCGAGGGTCCCAACGGGCCGCTCCCTCAGTGTTACAGACGCCTTTTGGCCAGCATTGGACAGGCCGCGGCCTGGCATGTGTTTCCATCTGAGCGGCTGCGCGGCTACATGCTGAAGTTCCTGCCTGAAACCGCCGAAACCCGCACCTCTGTCATTCCGCACATGGCTTCTCAAATGCCGGCACGACAATCCCCCGCCGACGGTCGAACGTTTACGGTCACTCACGCGGGAGCGCTCCTGCCTCAGCGCCGCGTGGACGTGTTCTTCGAAGGCTTGGCGACGTTTCTTGCCACAACGAGGCCGGCCCGCGACTTACGTGTGGCCTTCATCGGCTCGCAGGGCGGCGAATTGAAGGCCGCGGCGCAGCGCTGCGGAGTCGACGGAGCGTGCCAATTCCTGCCCGAAATGGAGCACGAGCAATGCGCGCGGCATCTGTCCGATTCCGACGCGCTGCTGGTCATAGAAGCGCAAATGAGCGAAAGCGTATTCCTTCCAACCAAATTTGTCGATTATGCCGGGACTCGCAAGCCGATACTAGCCGTTGCGCCCAGGCAGAGCACGATTGCAGATCTGATCGACAGCTACGGCGGCGGAGTGCTTGCAGACTGCCGTTCACCGGCGGAGGTAGCGGCCGGGCTCGGGGTCTTATGCTCCCGGCAGTCCGGCGCATTGGAGCGGTGCGGGCGGCTTGATTCACTCTTCACCGAAGAGGCCATAGTTAGCCAATACAGCGCGATCTTCCGCCGCGTATCACCCAACAGCCTCGGAATCTCAAGGGCGGTCTCCGCCGAAGTGTGACATCTACTCTACATGACCCTTTCCTTTGTTTATCTCGCGCTTTGGATTTCGTTTTGGCTGTTCATGCTGCGACGGCCAAAGGCCTATGTCGTTACGTTGTTTGTGACTGCACCTTGGATTGGACTCTGGGTGAAACTCGTGTGGATGTTGGATCCTTTCAAGGTCGGCCTCCTGCTGAGTCCGATCCTGTTGCTTAGAGTACGCAAGGTGCGCTACCTTGGCGCGGTAACATTGCCACTGACAACCCTTGCGGGTTACGCTGCCTTGCTCATGTCGTGGCAATTCTTTTCCGGCGAGGTCACCCAGTTCGACCGGCTCAATCACCTTACCCTGGGCGGCCATCTGGTGGCGGCCAATGGCATGTTCCTCCTGCGAATTGGTCTGGTTGCGATAGTCGTAACCGTTGTGAATTCAGGGAAAGACGCGCAGCGATGCCTTTCGGCGTACACTACTTCCGTATCCGTTTTGGCCGCATACGCCATCATCCAAGAATTGTCTTTTGCACTGTTCGGAACCCCTATCACGGCCATCAAACAGTACGGTCTCTTCGATGGCGCCAGCGTGTATTTCCCAGTCGATGTCTTCGGCATTCAACTGGTCCGCGCGTCCGCGTTTTGCAACGAGCCCAAAGACCTGGCTCTCTTTATCATGCCGGCCATAGCTTACGCTTACACATCCATGAAAGGGGGCGCCTCCCCCGGGCAGCGCGTCTGGCGCCGCGCTCAGTTTTGTTGCCTGCTGTGCGCTGGAGTTCTAACCTTCTCCTCATCGCTGTTGCTTCTTGGTCCTTTCGTGCTGGTTGCGCTCGAGGCACTACAGCCAAACCGCAAGCTAAAGCAGTTGCTGCCGAGGTACATCATGTATGGTTGCGTGGCTTTGTTTTTGTTCCCGACAGTGAGCGAGGTGTGGAAGCTGCGGGTGACGGCAAGATTCGCCGAAAGGAAGGATTTACTTCAGCAGGCGCGTGAAGGACCAGCGTTCGACTTCTTTACAGAGCAGTTTCCCCGTGTTCTTGCGGGATACGGCGTCGGTACGGAGGCATTTTATCTCCCGGCCTATATGCCGGAAGAGTTTCGCTACACGCTTCTCGATTACCAGGCCGCGGCGGGTTTGGACTCGTTCTGGTTTTCATTGCTTCTGGACCTGGGCCTTCCGGGGGTGCTTCTCTTCGGATGGTGTTGCATCAAAGTGTTGCGCTGTCCGGCTGTTGCCAGGCGGCGAACATGGGACTATCGGGCAGCCCTCGTTACCCTTCTCATTACGGGGATTGCATTGCCTGTGGACCTGAGAAGCGCTGTGCTGTGGCTCTTTTTCGGACTCGCGCTCCGCACCCAGCAGTTGGCTGCCATGCCGTTCGCCGGCCGTGGCGTACCGTTCCAGGCAGTCCGTTTCCGTCCGGAGGCTGTGCTAGTGTAGTGCGTCGCGCAGATCGACGATTATGTGCACACCGTGGGGCGGGCTATTCAGCCCGCGGACCCGCTCTCTAGCGGGTCCAGCCGCCTGAAAAGGCGGCTGCGGCCAGGATTGGCCGCCCCACACGGGCGATAAGAGTCGTCTCCAGCCCCAAAGAGCTGCTTCAATAACCATGCTGCGCAGATCCGACCAAAGAGGTAATAAAGGGAGCGCCCTCTCTATAGGCGTTAACCTGGCGCCCCAAAGTGGCGGCACCTATCGAACTGTTCGCGGGTTTTATGACGCACTGAGTTCGAAGGACTGGACTGCTCACATCCTCAATTTTTCGAAGTACCGGGGAGACGATCTACCGGAAGGGTCGTGGACCTTTCCGACCACCGGTCTTCCCGTGGGGCGCGCTTATCAATGGTGCCGAGACGTCTACGGTGACGCGGTGACAGCGGCCATCCGACACGCCGAGTTGGTCTTCATTCACGGCATTTATGTGCATCCGCTGCTCGAAGCGGCAACCTTCGCCATGAAGCACCGCATTCCTTATGTGCTGGTGCCCCACGGGTCGCTTGACCCGTTTGCTTTTACCCGTCGTGGCGGACGGAAGAGGGTTTGGTTGTCGTTGTATCGCGAGGTGCTGTTCGAGAGGTCAGCCGCCGTGTTATATGCATCGGAAGCCGAGAGAAAGAGATCGTGGGCGGCGGGTTTCGAGCGCAGGGTGGAGTGCATACCTTGGACCGTAGCCGCCGGTTCCCTTGGTGAGAAGGACGCGGCGCGAGAGGCGATCAGGCAGCGGCATGGGATAGGCCGCGACCGGCGGATTGCATTGTTCTGCGCCAGGATCGCGACGGTCAAGCGGGTGACGGAGACCATTCGGGCGTTCCTGCGAGAAGCGCCTCGCCAGTGGGTCCTGTTGTGTGTGGGCCCGGCTACTTCCGAGGTCGATATCGACGAATTCCGGACTCTGTGCGCTCAGTCCGAAGGGCGGTGCATTTACGTTGGTCCGGTGTTTGGACGGGCGGTCGAAGACTACTATGCCGCCGCCGATCTGTTTGTGCTGTTATCGCTTTCGGAGAACTTCGGCCACAGCGTTGGCGAAGCGCTGGCACGCGGCACTCCCGTCGCGCTCTCGCCCGGGGTGGGGCTGGCGGCCCACGTGCAACGCTATGGCGGCGGATTCGTAGCCGGCGGAGAGTCCTTCGAGGACATGTGTGGCGTGCTGAGCACGGCGCTCAACTGCAGTGCCGCCGTGTTACACGAAGCCGGCGAAGCTGGCAGGAATTGGGTTGAACGGGAACTGAACGAAGCGATTTTCGCCGAAAGGCTGGACGCGCTGTGCCAGTCGGTCTGCGGAGAAGCGCGAGCCGCCTCGGGGCGGTGCGCGGAGGCGGTAGCCGTATGAGAGTGCTGGTTCTTAGCAACTACTACTATCCGGAGTCTGTTGGCGCGGGAATCTGGGTAACCCAACTCGCTCGGGATCTAATGGGGCGCGGTCATGAAGTAACCGTAGTCACATCGTTTCCAAGTTACCCGGGGGGCGAGCTTTTCGACGGGCATCGAAATCGGTTTGTTCATCGTGAAATGGTCGATGGTGTTGAGGTTATCCGGACCTTTACACACGCGACATCCTCCAAATCGTTTTGGGCCCGCTTCGCCGCCTTCGGCGCCTTCTGCCTTTCGGCCGCGCCCGGCTACTTGCGATGGCGGCGCCCGGTGGATGTAGTCTATGCAATTCTGCCCCCGTTGCCGTTGGGCGTTTCGGCATGGGCGATCGCGAAGGCGTCCGGCGCACGGCTGGTGGTCAACGTGCAAGACATCTATCCCGACGTCGCCGTGGCTCTCAACTATCTGACGAATCCCGCCGCCGTGGCTGTCTTTCGCCGGATGGAGCGTTGGATCTATGGGTGGGCCGAACGAATCGTGGTCATATCCGAAGGATTCCGCGACAATCTTCTGGGCAAAGGTGTCGCGTCCGCCAAGATAGACGTTGTGCCCAACTGGGCGGACCCCGACGAGATCGTCCCCGGACCGTACGACAACGCATTTAGGCGCGAGACTGGGACTCGCAATGACGAACTGCTGGTGATGTACTCGGGGGGGCTCACACACAACGCGGACATGCAGCCGGTACTCGACGCGGCGGCGCGGTTGCGCGGCTTGCCGATTCGATTCGCCATCGTCGGCGACGGCGTTCAAAAACGGACCCTGGTGGAGAGAGCAGCATCGGCCGGGCTGGACAACGTGAAGTTCTATCCGTTCCAACCCTTCGCACGCTATGGGGAAGTGTTAGCGGCGGCGGATGTGACGCTGGTGACATTGAATTCGGCGGCCACGCTGGCGTCGGTGCCGTCGAAGATTTACAAGCAGATGGCTGCGGCGCGGCCCATTGTCGCGATCACCAACCCGGGCAACGAGCTGAGCAGCCTGGTCATGGATGCGCAGTGCGGAGTCACGGTGCCCCCGGGCGATTCAGCCCGCCTGGCCAAGGTGTTCGCGGACGCCCTGAACCAGCGCGCGGCTTTCGCCGAGATGGGCAGGCGAGGGCGTGCGTACCTGGAGCGGAACTGCAGTCGCAAGACGTGTGTCGCGCGCATTGAAGCCGTGCTCGCAGAGGCCTGCGCCGAGTCGCATCCGCGCTCCGCTCTGGCCGCAAACAGTTGAATCGTCGTGGAGGCGAACATGAAAAGAGTACTGGTGAATGGGGCCGGCGGCTTTATCGGTGGCCACCTGGTGAAGCGGCTCAAAGCCGAGGGATTCTGGGTCCGCGCGGTGGATCTGAAGCGGCATGAGTTCTGCGATCCGCCCGCCGATGAATTCATTCAGGGCGACTTGCGCGACCCGTCGTTGGTCCGTGATGTTGTCCGGGGAATCGACGTCGTCTACCAACTGGCCGCGGACATGGGCGGCGCCGGGTACATCTTCACCGGCGAGCACGACGCGGACGTGATGCACAACTCCGCTACCATTAATCTGAACTGCTTGCATTTTGGCGTGAAGGCGGGGGTCGGGAAGTTCTTCTACTCTTCCTCGGCGTGCATCTACCCCGAGTACAACCAGACCGACCCTTTGAATCCGAAGTGTTCCGAGGATTCGGCTTACCCCGCCGCGCCCGATAGCGAGTATGGGTGGGAAAAACTGTTCAGTGAGCGGCTCTACCTCGC
>JBEKPZ010000009.1:0-69717 GCA_049520215.1 Bryobacteraceae bacterium
GCCGGGCATGGTAAAGTGGATATGTCTTCCGTTTTGTCCAGCACGTCCCTATCGTCTAGCCCGGCCTAGGACATCGCCCTTTCACGGCGGTAACGGGGGTTCGAATCCCCCTGGGGACGCCATGCGTTGGTCTAGCGATCGGATCCCTTGCAGATGCCCGTAGAATTTGGGATGAGGGCGATTCCGAACCCTCCTTTGAGGGCACCCGCCCGGCTGGCCATAGCCTCTTGGATGCGCCTATTGCTGGTAAGGGAAGCGGCGATCCCGGTAGCGGCTTATGCCGTTGGGCAGCCTAGAGGTACAGTCTCGATGTGGCGGGCACTGTGCAGCAGATCAAACCAAGGGACGCCGAGGAATATCGGGCTTGGCTAAAGAAGGAGCACGGAGTTGAGATCACCACGCGCACGCAAACGTACTATGGTTCGGCGCTTAACGCCGCCGTGGAGCAGATCCGAAGCTCTCATTTCTGGGCAAGTCTCGGGCAGCGGCTTCGGGAGTTCGAAGATGCTTATTGGCTAAGGACGGACTACAAGCTGTTCGCCGTTCCCGAGGCTCCGCTGCTACAGGTAAAGCCGTTTGAGTCCGCCGTCTCCAAGAGCTTCCGGAAGAACGTCCTAAGCAACAGAAACTGGCCTGACCCTCCGCAGGGCGGCTGGATCTTGCCGGAGAACTGGCTCGTGCGGCTAAACGACCTCATACGCACGCTGTTTGTTGTTAAGTATGCGGATGGCGTTCAGTACCTTGTGGAACGCATCACCGAAACTGCGAACGGCACCGGCGATTCGTGCAAGTCGTTCTACGAAGCTCGTGATGAGGGCTACTATGCGGCCCACGTCTACGTGCTGCAGCCCTGTGAAGTTCCGCGAATCTCTTGGGACACTGAAACCATCAATGTTAGCTTTGAGGTGCAGGTCACCACGCAACTGCAAGAGGTCATACGGCGTCTATTGCACAAATACTACGAGGGTTCACGGGAGTCGCAGCGAAGGGATTTTCCGTGGCAGTGGGACTTTGGAAGGGATGAGTTCTTTGCCAACAACCTCGGACACATTCTGCACTACATTGAAGGCATGATCGTAGATCTGAGAAAACGTCAGGGTGGAACGAACAAATGAATGAAACTGCTTATTACCAGGTACTCTCCCTAACGCAGCCGGTCCGTACGCGAATAGAGAGTATTCTTGCCCAAATCCGGGCGATGTGCCCTGAGGAGTTAAAGGACATTTTCGTCAGTGACCTCGTTCAGCAAGACGGAACACGCATTTATCAGTCGCTTTGGACTTTCTCCGATAGTTTCGCTTCGGAGGCTTTCCTAGCTCCCGACGGTGTTGTGTCGTTCGATTTGGTGAGGCACCGAGCTAATGTCACTCGCATCGAGATCGAGATGAAGGACTTCGGGTGGGACTCCCCTCCCACTGAGCTGTCCAGGCTCACCATCAACGTTAGTTTCACCGAAGGCATTCGGGCGCACTTGCAGGCCGCGGGTCTAAACTGCGAGATGCTAAGGCATGTCTGTGTTCAGTACCTCTCCACGGGCCTTTTGGGCTTGGCCGTCAGCTAAGCCTTGGGGCTATTGTGACTGGCGTCAGTGACCCGCGCTAAGATGCAGTGGAATTTTCGTGCGTACGTGTGATGCACCCTTCTCTTCGGACCCGGCAATTTACCGGATCTCCATCCCAAGCATGCGGATCGAGCGAGTGGCTAGCTTGAAGGGAATCCAGCGCGTTCTCGCGGATACGGGCATGGGGATCGGCCTGACTCCGGATAACCCATCCACTCATCCTGCGCGCGGTGCAGCCGAACCAGGTCTACGCGTGGGACTGGATCGCACCGTAGCCGTCTGCCGCAACGACCGCAATCAAGCGGACCGGCGCTTCGCTTGCAGAGCCTCGTGCAAGACCATTTTGATATAGGTCTGGTACGGAAGCCCCTTTCGGCTTGCGAGATCTTGAGCGGTCGCCAGATCTGCCATCGGCAGCCGCATCGTAACGGTTTTTAAAGGCACCTTCCGTCTCGCGGCGCCGGATTTGAGAGCTTGTTTCATGATCTCGGCGGCGGTTTCCGGATGGCTATCCCACCAGGCCGCCTCCTCAGCTTCGGTCTTGAACTTCGGAATGGCAATCCGCTCTTTAGGCACGCTCATATCCTTCCAAAATACAGTTGCTGCTGCTGTCTTGTCATTTCGTACGCGGTGACAACGCGTATTTTGCCCCGCCGCTCGGTGGTAGATAACCGCGAGGAGACGGCCCGACTTCGTGCGCCCAAAACAGAGCACGCGCGCTTCATCGTCATGTTGCTGAACATCGGCGTCCAATGGTTCGATGCGGACGGCCTCTTCGGCCTCCTGCGGAGTGATGCCGTGCCTGGCGATGTGCCCGGCGTTGGCAGCGTTCCAATCGAACTCCACAATTTACATGGTAAAGACAGCGTAAAACTAAAGTCAAGCCGGCTGTCCCGCCGCGGCCGCCAGGCCAGGGCTTGCCGGCGGCCTCAGATCCGCGCGCAGGCAAGATTGGGTCATAATGGAGGGGAGCCGCAAGTACGATCGAAGAGCCGATCCTGGAGTAGCTCCGCATGCTGCCGCCGGAAAAGCAGCATGAGGTGCTGGACTTTACCGAGTTCCTGCAGGCCCGCACGCCAGCGAACGTACCGCGCAAACCGCTTCGGGGGCTCTGGAAGGATCTCGCCGTCTCGATAACTGGGATGGCGTCGAGTACCTCGTTATCGGGGGATACGCGGTCAACTACTTCGGCTTTCCGCGTGCCACCGCCGACCTCGACATCTGGATTGCCATCCGTCCCGACAATGCCCAGCGCATTTCGCTCAAGCCGATGCCGCCTGGTTCCAGCAGACGCGGCAGATCATCAGGATGGGCGTTCCACCCTTGCGCCTGGAGACCTGACGACCATTTCCGGCGTGGAGTTTGCGGACTGTTACTCCCGCCGCTTGGAAGCTGAGTTGGATGGCGTGACCGTAAACTTCATCCAATTGGACGATCTCAAACGGAACAAACGGGCTAGCGGCCGGCTCAAACATCGAGTCGATCTCGAGCAACTGCCGTAGCCTCCGGCACCCCCGCCACACGTTCCACCGCCACATCCCGCACGCGCTGCATCAACGCCGCCGCCACCACGAAGAACACGCCGCCCGCCACCACCGCCAGCAGCCGGTTATTGCCCAGCAGGTGCGCCATCACCCATCCGAAACCGAGCGATGCCACAATCTCCGGCGTCACGATGAAGAAGTTGAATATCCCCATGTAGATGCCGGTCTTCTCCGCCGGCAGCGATCCGGCCAGAATGGCGTACGGCATCGAGATGGTGCTGGCCCACGCGATCCCCACGCCCACCATCGAGAAGAACAGCAGCCACTTGTTGTGGATTACCGCCACCGACATCAGCCCCGCCGCGCCGCACAACAGGCACAGGCTATGGGTTGCCTTCCGGCCCAGCGCGTTGGCCAGCGGCGGCAGCGCGAACGCCCACGCGAAACACACCGCCGAATACATGGCGAAGCAATAGCCGCCCCACGCCACTCCCTCTGTATAGAGCGCGCTATGCGGGTCGGTAGCGCCGAACACGTTGTGCGCCACCGCGACCGGGAAATACAGCCACATGCAGAACAACCCCAGCCACGTGGCGATCTGCACCCATGCCAGTTGCTTCATGGTCTGCGGCATTGCGGCGACGGATTCCAGAATCTCCCGCGCGTTCTCCGCCAAGCCGCGCTTCTCCGCCTTCATCCGGCGGAACGCTTCCAAATCCTCCGGCGGATACTCGCGGGTGGTGGCGATCGTATACATCACCGCGCCGAAGAACGCCGCCGCCCCTATGTAGAAGGATATCCGCACCGGCAGCGGAATCTGCCCGCCTTCGGCTCCGGCCGCGCTACCCATCAGCTTCAACAGGAACCCGGGCAGCACCGAAGCCACCACCGCTCCCAGCCCGATAAACAGGCTCTGCATGGCGAAGCCGCGCGTGCGCTGATCTTCCGGAAGCATGTCCGCCACGAACGCGCGGAACGGCTCCATGCTGATGTTGATCGACGCATCCAGAATCCACAAAAGGCCCGCCGCCATCCACAGCGCCGAAACGCGCGGCATCAGGATCAGCGCCGCGGAGCTCAGGATCGCGCCGGTCAGGAAGTACGGACGCCGCCGCCCCAGCCGGTTCCAGGTGCGGTCGCTCGCGTGCCCGATGATCGGCTGCACGATCAATCCGGTCAGCGGCGCGGCCAGCCACAGAATCGGGATCTGGTCGGCGCGCGCCCCCAGATATTCGTAGATGGCGCTCATGTTGGCCATCTGCAAGCCCCAGCCGAACTGGATGCCCAGGAAGCCGAAGCTCATGTTCCAGATCTGCCAGAAATTAAGCCTGGGTTTATTGGGAAGCTTATCGGTCATAGAGGGACACCATTTCTTTCAGCCGTTGGGCCATCGCCGGAGTCAGCATCTCCGCGCGATAGCGCCAGCGCCAGTTGCCGCTGGGCACGGCGGGCGTATTCATGCGGGCCTCGCTACCCATGCCCAGCACGTCCTGCAGGGGGAATAGCACGGTGTTGGCCACCGACGCCATCAGCGCCCGGATGAACACCCAGTGGATCTCGCGCCCGTCGGTGGCCAGGTACTTCCGCGTGAAATCGCGCTCCTCCTGGATATCCGATGCCGTGCGCGTGCTGTCGCCGGCGCCTGTGCTAGACCACCAGCCCATGGTCGTATCGTTATCGTGGGTGCCCGTATATGCCACGCGGTCGCGCGGATAGTTGTGCGGCTTGAAATCGGGCGCCTGCGGGTCCTTCCCAAACGCGAACTGCAGAATGGCCATGCCCGGAAAGCCGAACGCGGTGCGAATGGCTTCCACCTCCGGCGTGATCACGCCCAGGTTCTCAGCCACAATCGGTAATTCCCCAAGCGCTTCTTGCAAGGCTTCAAACAGCGCCGGTCCCGGACCCTTTACCCACCGGCCGTTCTGCGCCGTAGTCTCGCCAGCCGGCACTTCCCAATATGCTTCCAGGCCGCGAAAATGGTCCAACCGCACCAGGTCCACCTGCGTGAACGCCGCGAATATCCGGTTGATCCACCAGCGAAAGCCGGTCTCGGCCATGCGATCCCACCGGTAAATGGGATTGCCCCACAACTGGCCCGTGGCGCTGAAATAATCTGGCGGCACGCCCGACATCACCGCTGGATCGCCCGCCGCATCCAACTGGAACAGGTCGGGATTGGCCCACACGTCGGCGCTGTCGTGCGCCACGTAAATGGGCAGGTCGCCCATAATCAGAATGCCGCGGTCGCGGGCGTAATTGTGCAGGCTCCGCCACTGCCGGAAGAACATGTACTGCGCGAATTCCAGGGCTTCGATGTCTTGCGCCAACTCCTTCCGGCACTCTTTCAACGCTCCGGGCCGGCGCGCCGCGAGGGCCGGCTCCCACCGGCTCCAGACCGCCTCGCCGCCATGCGCCGCCTTCAATGCCATGAACAGCGCGTAATCGTCGAGCCATTGGCTGGACATGCCGCGGAAGTCCGCGAACTCGTCGCGCCTCTTCCAATTCGTCTTGAAGCGCTTATACGCGGCGCGCAGCAGCGGCAGCCTGAACCGGATCACCCGGCCATAATCCACTTCGTCCGCTGGGAACTGGGGTGCCCGCTCCAACTCCTCGTCCAGCAGTAGCCCCTCTACGACCAGTTGGTCCAGACTGATGAGCAACGGGTTGCCGGCGAAAGCCGAGAACAATTGGTAGGGCGAATCGCCGTAGCCGGTGGGGCCTAACGGCAGCACCTGCCAGATCCGCTGCCCGGCCGCCGCCAGGAAGTCGACAAACTTGTAGGCCTCCGGACCGAGGTCCCCAATCCCGAACCGGCCCGGCAGTGAGGTGGGGTGCAGGAGAATCCCGCTGGATCTTGGGAAAGTCACGGGTTTATTGTAAGCCCAGGCGGCGGGCATTTCCCGGCCTCGGTGGTGTCAAATGTGATGAGGTGCCCCTATCCTATAAAATGGGCGACCGCTTGATCGCCGCCGCGCAGGTGGCTGGCGTCCTGGCCACCGGCTGGTTTGTCTGGATCCATAACGTGCGCCCGCGGCTCGGCTTCGAATCCTTGGCCGGCATGTTCGCCGAAGCGCTGCTCTACGTGGCGCTCGCCTGGATCTGCGGCGCTGTTGTTACTTTCTGGGTTTATTTCGTGGTCTCGCTGGCGGACCTGTCGCGTGCCACGCGCTTCTCGCTGCGTACCTCGGCGTCGGCGATGTGGTTTGCGCCGGCCATCGTGCTGCTGTCTACACCGTTGGCCGGCGCATTTGCCGCGAGCCTTGTTCTGGTCGCGAACGCCACCCGGCAACTGATCTCCCAGTGGGGCGTCATGGAGTCCCCCCTCCATCGGATGGAACCAGCCCGCACGGAGGCGGCGCTGCTGTTCCGCGGGGCCTCGCCGGATGCCGCTTTCCCTTCGTGGAACTCGGCGCCGGTCCTGGTGGGATCGTTCACCGCTCAGGCGGGCCTGGTCGCGATGCTTTGGGGCCATCCATTTCGGGCAGCCGCTCTGTTTGCCATGAGTACCGCGATCCTAACCTCGCTCTCCATCGCTACCGGCGCGTACCGGCCCGGCAAGACGCCCGCCTTGCCGCACTCCGCGCTGAGCGTCGTGTTGACCTTTCTATTGGCGGCGACGCTGACATTCGGTGGGATTTCAGTCCGCGGCAGAAGCATTTCCGGCTCGGGAAGCCAATTCGCCACGCCGCTGAACCCGAATCTGCCGGAGCGTCCCGATGAGAGCATGGGACCAGGCGGTGACTTTCCCGGCGTGATCCTGTTGCCGCCGCTGAAGCCCTACGCCACACTCGTCGTTCCCGCGCCTGCGCTGCCAGGCAGGTTGGGCGCGCCCGTGAGAAGCCCGGTGGGCATCCCGTTTTCGGGTCAATACTGGATGTTCCGGTGGCCGGCTGAACGTCCCCCGCGCCGATCGATTATCCGCCGGGGCAGCACGTCCGAACTTTCGTTCCATACCACCGACGGCGTGCGCCTGGGGATGGAGGCGCATCAAAAGCTGGATCCGCCGGTCAGTGCGCATTGCTGCACTCGGATTGAGCTTGCCATTCGGAATACCGACCAGTATCCCGGAACTGTCTCGCTCGAGGTGATTCTGATAGACACATCCGTGGCCATAAACTTGGTCCAGAGCTTGGGCAGCGTACCGGCAGGATCGGCATCGCCGGCCGAGCAGGTCTTGAGCTTTGCGGTTCCTCCGACCGCAGCCTTACGGCAATTCGACGAGATCAAAGTGGTGTTCCATCGAGACCGCATCCGCGCGGACAAAAGCGCCAGGATAGCGATCGAACGATTTGTGCTCGTGCCATAGCGCCTGTTTCTACGCGCGCCGCCACGATTCTTGTGAATCTGTCAATGTGGGGCGGGCGTCTACGCCTGCGGCGGGTCTCCAGACCCGCCGGCGAGCGAAGCTCGCTTTGGGGGCAGGTTTCCCTCGGCCTTCCGTCATCCGGCCCGCGTCGTGTACGATGGTATTATCCCTGCAAAATGGACTCGCATAACGTTGATCTGAAGCAGACTGTCAATCTGCCCCGCACCGGCTTTTCGATGAAGGCCAACCTCTCCCAGGCCGAGCCGAAGCTGCTCGAGCGCTGGGACGGCGAGAATATCTACGGCCAAATCCGCGGCACGCGCGCCGGCCGCCCCACTTACATCTTGCACGACGGCCCGCCTTACGCCAACGGCCGCATCCACATGGGTACCGCGTTCAACAAGATACTCAAAGATTTCATCGTCAAATCCAAAACCATGGCGGGCTTCGACGCCCCCTACGTCCCCGGCTGGGACTGCCACGGCTTGCCCATTGAAATCAAGGTCGATAGCGAACTCGGCGCGCGCAAAGCCAAAATGACCACGGCCGAAATCCGCGCCGAATGCCGCAAATACGCCGAGAAGTACATCGACCTGCAACGCACGGATTTCAAGCGCCTGGGCGTCTTCGGCCGTTGGGACGACCCGTATCTCACCATGAGCGCGCAATACCAGTCGGTGATCGCCGCCGCGTTCGTGGAATTCCTGGACCGGGGCTACGTCTACAAAGGCCTGAAGCCGGTGCACTGGTGCATGCGCGACCGCACCGCGCTGGCCGAAGCCGAAGTCGAATACGCCGACCACTCCAGCCCGTCCATCTGGGTGCGCTTCGCCCTCACTTCCGATCCCGCTGCGATCGATCCCGCGCTCGCCGGCCGCCACGTCTACGGCCTCATCTGGACCACCACGCCCTGGACCATCCCGGCCAACATGGCCATCGCGTTTCATCCCAAATACGAGTACGCGGCGGTCGCCCCGTCCGCCACCGGTCCCGTCTACATCGTGGCCGCCGAACTTCTGAAAGTCACCGCCGAAAAGTGCGGCTGGGCCGACTATGAAGTGCTGGCGCGCTTCCCCGGATCGCGTCTCGAAGGCACGGTCTTCCATCATCCGTTTCTGGAACGCGATTCGCTCGGCATCCTGGCCGATCACGTCACGCTGGAACAAGGCACCGGCGCGGTCCACACCGCGCCCGGACACGGCCAGGAAGATTACGTCGTCGCCCGCCAGTACGGTATCGAAACCTATTGCCCGGTGGATGCTGCCGGGCGCTTCTATCATGCCGAAGGCGCGGCCGGACGCCTGCCCGAAGAACTCATCGGCAAAACCGTTTGGGAAGCCAATCCCATCGTGATCGAGATCTTGCGCGCGCATCACGCCCTGCTGGCCACGGAAAAGATCGAACACAGTTATCCGCATTGCTGGCGTTGCCACAAGCCGACCATCTTCCGCGCCACCGAGCAGTGGTTCATCGGCATGGACCGCAACGATTTCCGGCAGCACGCGCTCGAAGCCATCCGCCAGGTGCGCTGGATGCCCGAATGGGGCCAGGAGCGCATCTCCAATATGATCGCCACGCGACCGGATTGGTGCATCTCGCGCCAACGTGTCTGGGGCGTGCCCATCATCGTTTTCTACTGCGACCATTGCCGCGAACCGCTCATCGACCGCAAAATCCTCGATGGCATCGTGCAACTCTTCGCCGAGCACACCGCCGACATCTGGTACCAGCGCACCGTGGCCGAATTGCTGCCGCCCGGCGTGGCCTGCGCCAAGTGCGGCGGAACGGAGTTCACCAAGGAAACCGACATCCTGGATGTCTGGTTCGATTCCGGGTCGAGCCACCTGGCAGTGCTCACTCCCGCCAACAATCTGACTTGGCCCGCGGATCTTTACATGGAAGGCGGGGATCAATATCGCGGCTGGTTCCATAGCTCGCTGCTGGTGGGCGTGGGACTCAAGGGCGGTTCGCCATACCGCGCCTGTGCGCTGAACGGCTGGGTGCTGGATGGCGAGGGCCACGCCATGCACAAGTCGCTCGGCAACTCCATCGAGCCCGATCAGATCATCAAGCATCATGGCGCCGATCTCGTCCGGCTCTGGACGGCTTCTGTTGAGTTCCACGAAGATGTGCGCGTCTCGGAGACCATCCTCACGCGGCTGCAGGACGCCTACCGCAAGCTGCGCAATACCTTCCGCTACCTGCTGGGCAACCTTTCCGGCTTCGATCCCCGCACCGATGCGGTGCCCGTGGGCGAAATGCTGGAGCTCGACCAGTGGATCCTGATCCGCGCCGAATCGCTGGTGGCCAACTGCCGCACCTGGTATGACGAATTCGCGTTCCACAAGATCTACCGCGCTCTTTACGACTTCGCCACGGTGGATCTCAGCGCGCTTTATTTCGACGTGTTGAAAGACCGGCTGTATACCGCGGCCACCAAATCGCACGCGCGCCGCAGCGCGCAAACCGCGCTCTACCGCCTGGAATACGCGCTGGTGCGGCTGGTGGCGCCCATCCTCAGCTTCACCGCCGAGGAAGTCTGGACCCACATGGGCCAGAAGGGCAGCGTGCACCTGGAACTGTTTCCCGAAGCTGCCGAGCTGACCGAAGGCTTGTCCGATGCCCACCGGAAACGTTCCGGGAACTGGGACCGTCTCATCAAAGTGAGGGAAGACGTGCTCAAGAGCCTCGAGGAGGCGCGCCGCGAGAAATTCATCGGCGCGCCCCTTGAGGCTCGGGTACGCCTCACGGCCGACTCCGACGTCTACCCGCTGCTCGAAGAATACATCACCGAGTTGCCGGCGCTGTTCATAGTCTCGCAGGTGAAGGTAGCACAGGCAGCGGTGGCACAGGCTTCAGCCTGTGAGGTCAAAATCGAGCGCGCCGACGGTGTGAAGTGCGAGCGTTGCTGGAAGTACACCACCGACACGGGTTCCTACCCGCGCTTCCCCACGATTTGCGCGGCCTGCGCCGCCGCCGTGAAGGAGATGCTGGGTGATTGATAGTCGGGTCAAAGCCTACGGCCTCTCCGCGATCGTATTTGCCATCGACCGCGCGACCAAGTCGGCGATCGAGGCGCATGTCTCCGCCTTCGACGTACACCCCGTGATCCCCGGCTTCTTCGATATTGTGCACTCGCAGAACCGCGGCGTGGCCTTCGGGCTGATGAACGATTCCACCTCGGCGTGGCGCACCGTGGTGCTGATTGTGTTCTCGGCTGCCGCGCTGCTGCTGGTGGCCGGACTGCTCTGGCGAGCTTCGCGTCTGGATCGCTGGACGGCCACGGGGCTGGCCTTGATCCTGGGCGGAGCGGCCGGCAACCTGTTCGACCGCATCCTGTGGGGCCGCGTCACCGACTTCCTGGAATTCTACATAGGCGACCTGCACTGGCCGACCTTCAATATCGCCGACTCCTGCATCGTGATCGGCAGCGGTCTGCTGGTGCTGGAGCTGTTGCGGCCCAAACGCCAGCCGGCGGGCGCCTGATGTTTCCGCGGCTCTTCCATCTCGGAAGCTTTTCGCAATCGACCTATGGAGTGCTGGTCGCGCTGGCTTTCCTGGTGGCTTTGTCGGTGATCGCGCGGCTGGCGCGTCGCGCCGGTCTCAACAGCGACGTGGTCGTGAACCTCGGCATTCTTTGCGGGCTCAGCGCCATCGTGGGGGCCAAGATCATGATGTTCCTGGTGGACATCCCCTACTATGTGCGCAATCCAGGTGAGATTTTTTCCATGGCCAGCCTGCAGGCCGGCGGTGTTTTCTATGGCGGCTTGATTGCGGCCTTGATCGTGGCCGCGGTCTACATGCGCCGCCACCACCTTCCAGCGCTCCCCACGGCCGACGTTTTCGCTCCCGGCATCGCGCTAGGCCACGGCATTGGCCGCCTGGGTTGCTTTGCCGCGGGCTGTTGCTGGGGCCGGCCGACCAAGTTGCCCTGGGGAGTTACATTCACCAATCCGCTGGCTGAGCAACTCGTGGGCGTGCCGTTGGGCATCCGGCTGCATCCCACGCAATTGTACGAATCGGGGGCCGAGTTTCTCATCTTCGGCATCCTCTACTGGCGCATCCGCCGGCAGCATGCGGCCGGCGCCATCATCAGCTTATACCTGATCTTGTATTCCACTGCGCGGTTCCTGGTGGAGTTCGTACGCTACCACGACCAGCCCAACCCCTTCGGCGGCCCGCTGAACACCTCGCAGTGGATCTCGCTGGCGCTCGCCGCCCTGGGTGCCGCATGGTTCGTGCGCCCACGCAGACAGGCCGGGCTTGCGGTACGACAACAGTGATTACATTCCTTTGCTGGAATCTAAACCGACGACCGATTCACCATCGCATCGGCGAACTCGCGAGATCCAGGGATGTCGATGTGTTGATCCTCTTGGAGTGCGCCATAGAAGTCGGGGACCTGCTCGGCGCTCTTAATGAGGGGAACCGCCCCATTTTTCGTTACGCACCGAACCGCGCCGAAGCGCCCGAAGAGTCGATCAAGATCTTTACGAGATTCCCATCTGAATTTCTCGATCCTTTGGAGGACGGCACTCGTTATACGGTCCGCCATCTGAGGCTTCCAATGTGTACAGACGTGGTTCTTGCGGCCCTCCATCTGCCGAGCAACCTTCACTCAAGCGAAAGCAGCCAGATACTCGCGTGCTCGCAGTGGGCGGAAATGATTGCGCAGGTCGAACGTCGGGCCGGCCACACCCGAACGGTCGTTGTGGGCGATCTGAATATGAATCCGTTTGAGGCCGGCGTCGTAGGAGCGGGGGGCTTTCACGCAACGATGGCGCGCGCTCAAGCACTTCAAGGACAGCGCACAGTTAGCGGCCAGCAGTATCCGTTCTTCTACAATCCGATGTGGGGATGCTTTGGAGAGCGCGACGAAACGCCACCGGGTACATACTTCTACGATTCCAGCGAACACGTGAGCTATTATTGGAATATGTTTGACCAAGTGCTGTTGCGCCCGAGCTTGGTTGACCGGCTGTCGACAACCGGGATAGAGATCGTTACGCGCGCCGGGGCCGTTTCTCTCCTCTCGGCGAATGGCCGCCCCGACAAATCCGTGGGATCCGACCACCTTCCAATACTGTTCGGACTGGAGCTCTGAGAGCCTTTATGCCGGAATTGAATGAAGACCTTTGGCCATCGGACCTGGGGATCGCCTCGATCGTTACGCCTGCTGCGATTCTAAGATCGCAAGCCGCTTTGCTCGGCGAGAAGACTAAGGGAATCCTGGAGGCCGTCGTCGAGACGTCGTCGGTTGGTAATGAAATCCATCATCGGTTTGTGATAAAAGTGCCGGCCCTTGGCAACTACCGCTACGCGCTATTCAGCGTCCACCACCCCGTGACGCTCTATCCTGTGTTCGTTGACGAAGAGCCGGCGATGCCTCGGAGCCCCTTTATGCCTGACTTTTCATTGGGAGAAAGGTTGCGCGAAGCGACCGGGTTACAGGGCGAGGAGGAGTTCCGTTCCTGGCTCCGTCGCACATTCGCATCTGAGGCGACGAAGCGGATAATCGCGAACCTCTACGCTCAAGCGAGCGGCCAGTGAGGTTGGGTGATAGGGAGGCGAGCTTTCTCCCTTGCGAGTCAGCGAATGGATCTCCTTGGCCCCGGCCGCCCTGGGCACCGCCTACTTCGTGTGGGGTAGACGCCTCGCCCCTTCACGTTAACGCAGGATCTCGAAACCCGCGGTGCGGAAATGTTCATCGAAGGTGAATGCTTTCCGAATCGAAAGCTTTCGCATCACCGCGAAGCTGACGCAATCGATGGCGTTCGCCCCCGCGGGTCCCCATCGGGCAAACAGGTTCCACCCTTCGGATTGCATCACGGCATCCGGATAAACGATCGAAACGTCATGACTGAGACGGGCCTCGCGCAGAAAGCTGATCGCCGCGGAAACGAATCCGCGCGCCTGAAGCAGGGAGATCGTTTCGTTGAGGACCAGCGTTGAGGTGCAGAAAGTAATATCCGGCCGTACGGCCCGCAATGCCTTTTCATGCCACTGATCGCGCGGCATAATTCGGGCGATGTAGAAGCTGGTATCGACAAACGCGGTCATTTATAGAGAATCTCATCGACTATAGAGAATCTCATCGACGCTCTCCGACAGGTCCGTGTCCGGAGCGTCCACCAAGGCGGTGATCGAGGCGAACGGATCGCCGCCGCTTGCGGCTCTCGGTTGACGCAGCCGAATCACCATCGTTTCGCGGATGAACTGCGCAAGAGGCAGCTTTTCGCGGGCGGCTGCTTGCTTCAGCTCCACAGCCAGGTCGCCGGGCAGCGTAATTTGGAACTTGACGCTCATAGGGTCATTATACGTCTATACGGATGGTGATGTCCAGGCCATTTTCGGCTCGCTTCGGCTCGCCCTCCAAACCCGCCCATGCTAGAGTGAACTGGAACGGAGGAAATATGGCTTTTTGTCAGAATTGCGGCGCCCAAATGAACGGGGAGTTTTGCGTCGCATGTGGCACGCGCGCCAAATCGAGCGATGCGTCTTCGGCTGCGGCCCCACCGCAGGCCACGCCTGTCCAGGCTGCGCCCGGTGCCACGCCAGCCGTCCCGCGGAAGACCAGCCCGATCGTCTGGATACTAGTGGCCGTGCTCGCATTGTTTGTGATGTTCGGGATCGCCGTGGTCGGCGGCGGTATTTTCCTGGTGCACAAAGCCAAGCAAGCCGGGCTCGATCCGGATTTGATGCGGAACAATCCGGGGCTGGCCACGGCGAAGCTGCTCGTCGCAACCAATCCGGACCTCGAGGTGGTTTCGACAGACGACGCGCGGGGCCTGATTACGATCCGCCAGAGGTCCACGGGGAAGACCATGACCGTGAACTTCGATGAAATCAAGCGGGGGAGGCTCACCTTCAAGGAGGATGGCAAGGATGCCGTGACCCTGGAGACGCACGGCGATGGCAACACCGGCAGCCTGCAGATGAAGGCCGGTTCCGAGTCGCTGAATATCGGGGCTAACCAGGCGACCTTGCCGGCGTGGGTTCCGGCATATCCGAATTCCAAGCCGGCCAGCACCTTCAGCCTGAACGCCAAAGAGGGTACCACTGCCAGCTTCCAATTTCAGACGCAGGACGCTCCCAAGGACGTAGTCGGGTTTTATGAAACGGGATTGAAGCAAGCCGGATTCCGCATTAACGCGACCAGTACGAGTGAAAGCGGCGGATCTTCCGGTGGCCTGGTTTCCGCGGAGGATGCGGCCAACAAGCGCACGGTAGTGGTGGCCGTGGGAACCGGCGACAAGGGAACCACCGTCAGTGTGACTTATTCGCAGAAGTAGGTGGGGCGGGCGTCCACGCCTGCGGCGGGTCTCCAGACCCGCCCTTTTTGCGCAAAACGTTACCGTGGGTTTTCGACATGCCCGATCACCCACTCGGCCAGATCTTCCATCCGTTCCACCAGCAGATCCGGCGGCACGGCCTCGAGCGTCTCGGGCTGCAGCCCGTAAGTCACGCCGCAGGACCGCACGTGTGCGTTGCGCGCCGTCTGGACGTCCACGGAACTGTCCCCCACCATCATGGTGCGTTCCCGTGAGCCGCCGCATTCCGCGATCAGCGTCTCGACCCCGATGGGGTGCGGCTTCTTGAAATCGAAACTGTTGCCGCCATAGACCTGCCGGAAATGCCCGCCAACGCCCAGCCCGTCCAGGATGGCGCGGCTGATCCTAACCGGCTTGTTGGTCAGCACGGCCATCCGCACTCCCGCGTCCCGCAACCGGTCGAGCGCTTCCCGCACGCCGGGGTAGAGAGTGGTGCAATCCAGCTTGTGGTCGCTGTAATACTCGATGAAGAACTCGAGAGCTTCCTGAACCTGCGCTTCGGTAGCCTCCGCGCCCAGCAGGCGGCGAACCAGCACCGGCGCGCCATTGCCCACGTAGGAGCAAACACGCTCATCCTCCAGTGGCGGCATGCCCATGTGGCCGCGCGCGGCATTTCCGGCGTTTGCCAGATCGCGCCTGGAATCGATCAGCGTGCCGTCCAGATCGAAGACGAGCAGATCCACGCGGTTCACGCCGTGGCGGCCTTGGCGCGCGCGGGGGACTCCGCACGCACGGGTTTGCGCCGCGCCTTGTGCGTGCCCAAATGGTACTCCGTCATCTTCCGTTGCAGCGTGTTGCGATGAATCCCCAGCAACTTGCTGGCGGCCGAGCGGTTGCCGCCGGTGCGCGCCAGCGCCCTTTCGATCAGGGTCTTTTCCAGTAGTTCGACTACCTCTTCGAGGAAAAAGCCGTTGCCTACCAGATGCTCCACTAGCGCTTCGAATGTCTCTTTCATCTCATGCCTTCTTCCCCGCATCCGGCAATCCCCGAATGCCCTTTTTCAGGGCGTTGCCCCAAATCGTCTTCACCTGCTCGTAACTCTTCCGAAATCCGTCTTTCAACTCGCGCGGCGCGACTGCGGAGCAGACCCGCGCCGCATCAATCACGTACGGCGCCACCCGCGACCGCACCACCGCATCCGGCGGAGACTTGCCCGGCGTGAACGCCAGCAGCGCCAGGACCACGGCTATGGAGATCAGCACTCCCCGCACTATGCCGAAACACGCGCCCAGCAGGCGGTCCACGAACGACAACCCCACCACCTTCATCATCCGCCGCAGCACGCGGCCCACAATAGCGCCCAGGATAAGCACGCCGCAAAACACCATCAGGAAGCCGCAGAAATTGGCGACGCCCGGCGAACTGACGTATGGCTGCAGAAACGACCCCGCGGTGCCGTAGAACCAGATGGCCAGCACCAGCGCCGCGATCATGGAAAACAGCCCCACCACTTCACGCGTCAAGCCCGTGGAAAAGCTGGTCACCACCGAGCCCGCCAGCACCAGCAGCAACACGATGTCCAGCCAGTTCATAGCTCTTTGCCAGTCAACACGCGGTAGGCCAGCCGGTACTTCTCGCTGGTCTTATCCGCGACGTCGTCCGGCAGCGGCGGCGCGGGCGGCTTCTTGTTCCATTGGATGGATTCCAGGTAATCGCGCACATACTGCTTATCGTAGGAAAGCTGTGGGCCTCCGGGCCTGTAGGTTTCCGCGGGCCAAAAGCGCGAAGAATCCGGCGTCAGCACTTCATCGCCCAGGACCAGTTCGCCGTCCACGAAGCCAAACTCGAATTTCGTATCGGCGATGATTACGCCTTTCGTCTCCGCGTAAGCCGCCGCGCGCGAATAGATCCGCAGCGTGAGATCGCGCAAACGCGCGCCCAATTCCGCGTCCACCAGTGAGCACATCGCTTCGAAGGAAATGTTCTCGTCATGGCCGCTCTGCGCCTTGGTGGACGGCGTGAAGATGGGCGCGGGCAGCCGGTCGCTTTCGTGCAATCCGGCGGGCAGCGGGACGCCGCAGACGGTGCCCTGCGCCTTGTATTCCTTCCAGCCCGATCCGGCCAGATAGCCGCGCGCCACGCATTCCACCTCGACCATTTGCGCGCGCTTCACCAGCATGGAGCGGCCTTCCAGTTGGCCGCGAAATTGCCGCAGCGCCGCCGGGTATTCGTCCACATTGGCCGTGAGGAAATGCGTAGGCGTCACATCGCGCAGGAAGTTGAACCAGAATATGGAAAGCTGCGTGAGGACTCTGCCTTTATCCGGTATGCCGGTGGGCAGGATGTAGTCGAACGCCGAAATGCGGTCGGTGGCGACAATCAGCAATTGTCCGTCCACGCGATATACGTCGCGCACTTTGCCTTGCGCGTGCTTTTCGATTCCGGGCAGTTCGGTATTGAGGATAACTGTGTCGGGCATCGTGGATCTTCAGGGATCGTCTATCGGGGGAGTAACTCAAATAATAACGCGACTGCGTCATTTGTCAAACAACATTCTCGTACCCGAAGTCCCATTACGTATGCACGTCGCCGCCATCGTCGAACAGCGACTGCGCCAAGCCGCTGGAACTGCGCTCCCAGGCACTGGTGCGCCAGTTGTCGAATGCGTTGGAAACGCGCATCCAGGTGGCCGGGCTCAATAGGAACCGCTCGGCCAGTGCAAACACGTAAGGCTCGTAGAGGCGCCGCGCCTGCGCCAGTTTGGCGTCGAACTCCGCGGCGCTGGTGGGCGCGATCCCGGCGGCTGCCAGCCCCGCTTTGAATTGCTCCAAAGCTTGGGCGGGGAGGCGATCCGGCTGCGGCGTGCGCGGCGGCGCATTCACAATCTGCGCCAGGTCCACCACCGTATGCCGTGCCATGGCGAAGGTCAGCCGCGCCTGCCAGGGCGCCAGGCCGTCGATGCCCGCAATCACCACCGCGCAAACGTCCAGGATGGCGGTGAGCGCCGCCAGCCACGATTGGTTATCGTGCTGCGAGCGGAAGTATGCCAGCACCGGATACGATATGTAGGTCTCCAGCAGGTCCGCCGACCAGATCTCCCACTCCCGCAACAGTTCGTCGATGGCCGCCAGGCCGTGGCCTGTCGCATAACGCCGGAGAAGCTCGGCGGCCGTGGGGGGCGATCCGGCGCGCGCATCAAGTAGCAAAATGCTGGTCTCCCGCTTCGCAAAGGATTGGTACAATACCGGGAGATAGCTGATCACCAATGCCAGGAAACCGAAGCCGGTGCCGGCCTCGAGCATGAGCACCGCGCGCGCCATGCGCGTGTGCGGCACTCCCATTCCCAGGGTGATGAACGTGGTGCCGCTCAGGTAGACGCTTTCGGAGAAGCTCATCTGGGGCGGCCCCACCGACCACTGCACCAGCGCAAAGGCCAGGATCATCCCGGTCGCCCACACCACGATCAGAAACAGCAGCGAGAGGGGCCCGTAGAAGCTGAGATAGCGTTCGCGGCGTTTGTTGGAGCGCACCCGCCGCGCCAGCCACGACCACACGGCCCAGGTAGACAAATAGAATAGCCGGCTCAGCCGCAAGCGCCGCGCCACGCGCCGCGGCAGGATGATCACTTCGAAGCCATCCCACGAAAATGGCGGCCAGCACAGTCATGCGAGATTCCTTTCAGAATTGTGGGGCAGGCCCTCGGCCTGCGGCGGCCTCCCAGGCCGCCTCTTTTGGTTGCGGCTATGCTTCTCTGTGGGGCGGGACTCCAGTCCTGCGCGGGTTCTCCAGGACCCGCTCTGCGCGCCGCGGAGGGCCGGCGTGGACGTCCGCCGCATCATTCCCCGGATCTCCGTAGTGCTTCTTTCAGCACCTCCGGCAACGCCTGCGCCCGCCCCGCCGGTCCCATGCATACCACCACAATCGATCCGTTGGCGGCCGTGACACCCTCCATCATCGCGGCGAACTCCAGCGTATAAGACGACGTTCCCACGCGCTTCACCGACACGGCGATATCCAGTTCGTCGTCGAAGCCCACCGCCGACCGGTACTCGCATTCCACACGCACGCGCGGAAAGACCACATCCGTCGCGTCGCGATAGCGGTATCCGAGCGAGCGCAGAAACTCGATTTCCGCGGACTCGAAGTACCGGAGCATGGCTGTGAAGTGGATTCGTCCGGAAGCGTCCGTATCGGGGAACGCCACCCGGACGCGGTGCGTGAAATTTGGCATGGGTTCTATTTTTCGGGTTTGGCGAAGGCAGCGTCCGCCAGCGGCGCGTTGTTCTTAATCTCGGCGAATTTGAAGATCATGGTGTTATCGGGCGCTCGCTGCTCGATGACGAAAGGCAGCTTCAGTCCGTCCACGTCCCGGTAATCCTTGAACAGCATTTCGTATTGTACGATGCCATCCTCCAGCGTGACACGCTCGAAGTCGCGCTTCACCAGCAGTCCGGTTTCCGCATCGAAGTAGAGCTTCTCGGCGGGACCGGCGGCCGGCGTGGCCTCCACCACGTAAAGGGAGTGCCCGTCCACCTTGAAAACTCCGGCCGTCTCCATCTTTGGATACAGTTCCTTGAGCCGTACTTCGCGGTAGAAACCGTGATCCCGCTGGGCAACCGCCAGGTCCGCCTTGCTCATGGCATGCGTGCCCGAATCGGGATCCTTTTTCCAACCGTTGTCGCCGTCCAGGACCGTCTCCACCACGCCATAGCCGGGAATGTCCATCGTCAGGCGGAAACTGCCCGGCGCCTTCGCCACCACCAGCGCCGTGCCGGTTACATTGTCGTCCGGAATCTCGACGGTGCCCTTCATGGCGCGCGTGGTAACCTTCTCGTAGGCGGCTTGTCCGCCCAGAGCCTGCGTGTACGCGCTCAGGATCCGATCGACGCTGGTCTGAGCCAGCGCGGGCGCCGCGGCTGCCAGCGCCAGTAAGCAGTATTGCCGGTAACTCATGGGAACCTCCGGGACCGCGGAGCGGAACGCGCGGCCCACAGTCTACAATAAATCTTTTATGCCTGTACAGGAAGTTGTCGAAGCGGAAGGCCACCTGATCGACTCCCACGTGATGGAGAACATCTTCGACAAGGTGGTCGAGCATCACGGCCGCTTCGAGGTGGAGCAGTTTCGCATCGGCCGCACCAACAGCGAGCCCTCCTACCTGCGCCTGAAGGTGGAAGCGCCTTCCAGCGAGCTGATGGCGCACCTGCTCGAAGACCTGCTGTCGCTGGGCTGCGCGGCGGTGGATTCGGGCGACGCCGCCACACGCGCCGTCGAGCGCGATTGCTGCGCGCCGGAAGATTTCTACTCCTCCACCAATCACCGCACCTTCGTGCGCCTCAACCAGAAGTGGATCGAGGTGGAGAGCCAGCGCATGGATGCGTTGATTGTCATCGCGGACGGCCGCGCCTGGTGCCGCCGCTTGCGCGATATCCGGGCGGGCGACCGCGTGGTGGTGGGCATGCGCGGCATCCGCGTGGCGCCCGAATCGAAGGAGCGCGACCGGCTGTCGTTCGCCTTCATGTCCAATGGCATCTCGTCGGAGCGGCAGGTGGAGACGGCCGTCCGGCAGACCGCGGCCTTGATCCGGCAGGCACTGGAGCAGAAGCTCAAGGTGGTCGTGGTGGCGGGTCCGGTAGTGGTCCATACCGGCGGCGTGCAGGGCCTGGCGAGGCTGATCCAGGGCGGCTTCGTACACGCGCTCCTCAGCGGCAACGCCCTCGGCGTACACGACGCCGAGGCGGCGCTGTTCGGCACTTCGCTGGGCGTGCGGCTGGCCGATGGACGGCAGGAAGAGCACGGGCATCGCAATCACATGCGCGCCATCAACGCCATCTATCATGCGGGCGGAGTGCGCCAGGCGGTGGAGGCGGGACGCCTGCCCAGCGGCATCCTCTACGAATGCGTGCGCGCCAACGTGCCGTTCGTGCTGGCCGGCAGCTTGCGCGACGATGGTCCGCTGCCCGATACCATCACCGATATGAATGCCGCCCAGGACGCCTACGCCGAGCAGCTTAAGGGCGCCGGACTGGTCTTGTGCCTGGGGTCCATGCTGCATTCCATCGCCACCGGCAACATGCTGCCAAGCTGGGTGAAGATCGTGTGCGTGGATATCAACCCCGCCGTGGCCACCAAGGTGAGCGACCGCGGCACGGGACAAGCCGTGGGCGTGGTGGCGGACGTCGGCATGTTCCTCGACCTGCTGGCCAAGAACATGGTGCAGCCATGAAGCGCGCCTATACCGACGAACACGCCGCGGCCGGAATCGATGCCGCCCTGCCCGAAATCGAGACGTGGCCCAACCAGTTTCCCGATTACGAGATCGAGATCGCCATCCCGGAGTTCACCTCCATGTGCCCCAAGACCGGGCTGCCGGATTTTGGCAAACTGACGCTCCGCTATGTGCCGGACAAAAAATGCCTGGAGCTGAAATCGCTGAAGATGTATTTGCTGGCCTATCGCAATCTGGGCATCTTCTACGAGAATGTAGTGAACCGGTTCCTGCGCGACGTAGTGGCGGCCGCCAAGCCCGTGAGCGCCACGGTTACCGGCGAATTCACGCCGCGCGGCGGACTGCATTCCAAGATCACGGCGGCATGGTTGAAGCCGGGGAGCAAGCCACGTGGACACCGATGAATTGACCGCCATTCTGCAGGAGGTGCGCGACCGCGTTCGCACGCGACATCCGGAGTCGCCGGCTTCTGGCGGCGGGCTGCCCGACCTCATGCCTCTGCTGCACGCGCGCGATGCCGCGGAGGCCAAGGTGGCGGCTATCGGCACAGTGAATCCGCGGGCGGGCGGGCCGCTGAACTGGCTGGCGCAACAGGCGAAGAAGGCCGTCGCCAGGGCGCTCGACTGGCACGTGCGGGAGCAGGTGGAGTTCAACCGCAACGTAATGGCCTGCGTACAGGCCACTCTGGAGGCTCTCGAAGAGACCCGCCGCACGCTGGCCGCGTTTGGGCAGATTCAGGAAGAAACGCGCGAGCTAAAAGACATCCGCTCGCACTGGGTGGATTGGCGGCAGGAGTGGGAACACCGGCTGGTGGTTAACGAAACGAAGTTGCTGCGCGGTCTGGCAGAACTTAATGCCGCTTTCCAGCATCGCACCGGGCAAAACGAGAGCTTCTTCCGGGAACAAATCAAGTTGCAGCATACCGACTTCGAAGGCGCGCTGGACCGCTATGGAATGGACATCCAGAAGCGCCTGTGGGCGGATATGGAACGCATCCGGAAGGACTACGATCACCTGATTCATTCGGAATTGCGGCTGATCCGGCAGCGCGCGGCGACGAGTCAGCCAAGCGCCGCCGCGCCGCCCTCACCGCCGCCGCCAATGCCCCCGCCGGCGCAGCCCGAATTCGACTACGCCCGCTTCGCCGAGCGCTTCCGCGGTTCGGAAGACTACGTCAAGAAAGGTCAACAGTTCTACTTGCCGTACTTCACCGGGTGCCGCGAGGTGCTGGATATCGGCTGCGGGCGCGGCGAATTCCTGGAGTTGATGCGCGACGCCGGCGTGGCGGCGCATGGCATCGACTTGAGCCGGGAATCCGTGGACTTATGCCGCCAAAAGGGCTTCGAGGCGGACGTCGCCGATCTGTTCGTCTATCTTGCGGATCTGCCGGAAGCCTCGCTGGACGGCATTTTCAGCGCGCAGGTAGTGGAGCATCTGCCGCCCGAACGCCTGCCGGACATGATTCGCCTGGCGGCGTCGCGGCTCCAGCGCGACGGCGTGCTGGCTATCGAAACACCCAATCCGGAGTGCCTGGCCATTTTCGCGAGTCACTTCTATCTCGACCCGACGCACACCCGCCCGGTGCCGCACGCTTTGCTGGCGTTCTACATGGAAGAGTACGGGCTGGGCGGAATCGAGGTGCACCGGCTCTCGCCGGCGATTGAATCCATGCCCGCATTGGCCGGCCTCGCCGAAGATTTCCGCGAGGCGTTCTTCGGGGGCCTGGATTACGCGATTATCGGGAGGAAGCTATAACTCGTCCAGGCGGGCCCCGCGAGATCGAGATCAAGCTGGCGCTTGCGGACACCGCCACGGGACGCCGCCTGCTGCGCGCCGCCGGGTTCCGTATATCCAAGCGCCGCCTCTTCGAGGCCAATACCCTCTTCGATACCGCGCCGGGCGCGCTGCGCGGCAAGGGCTGCCTGCTGCGCGTCCGCGAGGCCGGCACGCAGGGTATTCTGACTTACAAGGGCAGGGAAACCATCGGCAAGTACAAGGACCGCGAAGAACTGGAAGTCGAGGTATCCGATCCGCACCGGCTGAGTGAGATGCTGACCCGCCTGGATTTCCTCCCCACGTTCCGATACGAGAAGTTCCGCACCGAATACCGCCGCCCCGGTGAAGCGGGCGTAGCCACGCTCGACGAGACCCCCATCGGAGTGTATCTGGAATTGGAAGGCGCGCCCCGCTGGATCGACCGCACGGCGCGTCGGCTGGGGTTTGCGGAATCGGACTACAGCACCGCGAGTTACGGCGGTCTGTATGCGGATTACTGCCGCACACATGGCCTGCCGGTCACGCACATGACGTGGGGCAGACCGCTGGGCCGTCGCCCTTCATGAACCAACCTGCAAAGTGCCGGCGGCAACCAGGCTGGCCCCGCTTGAGGAGTTACCGAGATACACCGTATAAACCCCAGGCGCGATTAGCCAGGCGTTGGAATTAACGTCCCAATATGACAGTGGATGAGAGGAATCGTTGGCATCCACTTCGATGGTCGCCGCCATCTCCGCCCCGGCCGGGACGGACACCTTCAGCCATCCCACCAGGCGTTTGGGTGGCTCGCCGGTCGAAGCCGGGAGCGCCACATACACTTGCGCGACCTCCGCGCCGGCCACGGAACCGGTGTTAGTCAGGTTGAAAGTTACTTGGAAATTCGGGTTGCTCGAACTCAGATTGTTGACCACCGCCGCATTGGAGAACGCGAAGGTGGTATAAGACAACCCAAAACCAAACGGAAACAACGGCGTGAGTCCCTGTGAGTCGTACCACTTATAGCCCACGTTGAAGCCTTCCGAATAATTCACGGGGAATGGCGTGGTGGCATCCGGCGGCTGGGGGATTACCGGGCGCGGCAGTTGGTCCACGCTGGCGGGAAACGTGATGGGCAGCTTACCCGACGGATTCACCGCGCCGAACAGAAGATTGGCTATCGCCGGCCCGCCCTGCTGTCCTGGAAACCAGGCCTCCAGCACCGCGCTGACGCTCCCCAGCCACGGCATCACTTGCGCGCCGGCGTTCTCCATCACCACGATCGTGTTCGGATTGGCCGCGGCCACCGCCGCTACCAGCGCATCCTGATCGATGGGCGGCGTATGGATTGCGTCGGTAAAGTTCAGACTCGGCATGTCCATTCCCTCGCTGGTCCACTGGCTGACGAACACGATAGCCACCTGCGTGGTGGCCGCCAGTGCTGCCGCCGTCGCCGCATTGGTCCCGGGATCGAACTGCACGCTGGCGTTGGGAGCCATCGCCTCAATGGCCTGCATGGGCGAGGACGGATCCCAGATCACCTGCGACCAACAGGGCGGGCAAGGATAACCTTCCGTGAGGATCGGTCCGCCGGTGGGAGTGACCTGCGCCGAGCCGCCGCCGGAGAGCACCCCGATATCGGCATGCGATCCGATGATGGCAATCGATTTCACCGTCGCGGCATTCAGCGGCAACTGCCCGCCGGCGTTCTTCAACAGCACCGCGCCCTGTTCCTCGGCCTCTTGCGCGATGGCCTGGTCGGTGGCTGTATCGATCGGCCCAAGAGACTCCGGATAATCGAACAGCCCGGCCGCGTACATGGCGCGTAAGATGCGATGCACCATGTCGTCCAGGCGCGCCTGCGGCACCTGGCCGCTCGCGATCGCCTGCCCCAGGCTTCCGAAGTACGCGTTGTCCGGCTGCTCCTGATCGAGCCCGTTCAGCGCCGCGTTAACCGTCGAGTGCGTCGCCCCCCAGTCCGACATCACGAATCCCGGAAACTGCCAATCGCCCTTCAGGATGTCGTTCAGCAGATGCGCGTTCTCGCAGTTGTATACGTCGTTCACCAGGTTGTAGGCGCACATCACGGACTGCACCTTGGAGTCCTTGACGCCGATCTCGAACGCCAGCAGGTCGCTCTCGCGCATGCCCCGTTCGTCGATCTCGGCATCGGCCGTGGTGCGCCCGCTCTCCTGATCGTTCAACGCGTAGTGCTTGATGCCGCCGATCACGTGCTGGGCCTGAATGGCATTGATGTGCGCGGCGGTGATCTTCCCGGCCAGGATGGGGTCCTCGCCTTTGGTCTCGAAGGTGCGGCCGTCGCGCGGCTCGCGGCCGATCAGGTTGATGTTGCCGCCCAGGTTCACGTTCATGCCGTAAGCGCGCAACTCGGCGCCGATCACGGTGCCGTATTTGTAGGCTTCGCTCACGTCCCAACTGGCGGCGCTGGCGATGGACGACGGCAGCGCAGTGGCTTGGCCCACGGCGTTGCCCACCCCCACGCTGCCATCGGCGAGGTAGAGGTTGGGAATCCCGAGCGCCGGTATGCCTTGAACCACACCCGCCTCACCGCGGGCAGGCGCGGTAGTAGACGTAACCGCCCCATATACGAGCTGGATTTTTTGATCCTGGGTCATCTGGGTAAGCAACTGTGCCGCGCGCTGGTCGGGGGTGGGTGGCTGGACGGCGATCTCAATCGCGTTCGACGTTGCGCCGCCGATGGAAACAACCACGGGGACCGCATTGCCCGCAGGCGCATTGGCGGGAACCAGCACGTTCACCTGATAGAGGCCGACGGATCCGGGCGCAAGGCCGGACCAAAGCACTTGCGCGGGCACGTTCCCGATGGTGACAGTGGGTGTCGTTTTGGTGGCGGCGAGCGGGTTGCTCGGGGCGGCTGCGCCGGTCTGCGGCTGATTGGTCACCGCGCCCAGTCCTGTGCAATAAATCAAAATGGTGGTGGCGCCCGCGCCCGCCGGATTCGTAGCGGTGATCAATTGGTAGGAAGAGTCCTGGATGGCTCCCGGACCGAAGCCTTGGCCGTTCATGCTGAAAATACCCGGAGCGAACGGCGCGATATTCACCGTCTCGGGCGAACTGGTCTGGCCGGCCAGGGTAGCGGTCAGCGATGCTTGGGATTCTCCGGTGAGTTCCCACGGTATTTGCAGGTTCACCTGGGTGCCGGAGGCGTAGAACAGGGGGGCATCGGTCGCGCCGAATGCCAGCGACAGCCCTCCGAGGTTGCTGGGCAGGGGGACCACCGCGGCCACGGATGGTGCGCCGATCGGAAAGTCTCCGTAAGCCGATGCGATGCTGCCCGGAGCCAGGGGCGCTCCCGGGGCGGAGCTGGCGGCGTTGATGACGCCACCGGAGTTAATGGACGGCACGGGCTGGGCCCACGCGCCAGTGAGGCTGGCCAGCAGGCACGCGCAACCGGCGCACCGCAGGGCCTTTGATGCGGACATGGGATTTGTCCGCAGCTTACCACACGTACAGCAGATTAGCTGTGGGGCAGGCTCTCAGCCTGCGGCGGCCTCTCAGGCCGCCTCTTTTGGTTGCGGCCATCGTTTTTCGCGGCCTACCGAGTTTCGAGCACGGTGCGCAGACCACTACCGCCCCTCGTCCAAAACCTCGATTGCAAACACCGACGCGTAGTTAACCACCGGGACAAACTCAAAGTTCAACTTGCCCTGCGTGGTCGGCCGCAAGCCGCGGAATTTCTTGACCAAAGCATGGTTGGGGCCGGCCTCCTTCAGAATATCCAGATTACGGACGAGCGCCGACCCATTGCAATAGACGTCGAACACGCGCTGCCCGGGACCGCCGCCGCCTTCATTTTCCTTCCCCCAGTAGGTTTCGGCCAAAAACAGGCTCGCCGTGTAGACCCCCGGCGCGACTGGTATGGCGTATGAGAAGTGGCCGTACCGTTCGTTGGCGAACAAGTCCGCATCGGGTGTGCCGGTGACCACTTTGAAATGGTTCGACGTCTGGCCCCCCGCATAATAGTTGTCGGCCTCCCAGACTTGCCCCCGCGAGTCGGTCACCGAATTGGGTTGCGTCACGATCCGGACAGGGTTGAGCCTGTGCGGCTCGGCGGGCTCGATCTCAATCGCGCTGACGATCGGCTGCTCGCGCTTGGCGTGGAAACCCAGCCGGAGGATGCCGTCCGGTCCCGGCTGGATATCCTTGAATACGCGGACATCGGCGATCAGGGGGCCCCCGGCGTCGGCCACGATGTCGAAGCTGTCGATGGTCACCTTGCCGTTGACCAGGATGTCGAATACCCGGCTGTTCTCGCCACCGCCGGTCTCCAATCCCGGTCCGTAGACCGGCTCGACAAAATGCAGCTTCATTTCATAGTTGCCGGGTTTGAGCGGGATATTGTAGCCGGAAAGTCCGATCCGGCCATTCTGATAGAGGAGCGGATCGGATGTTCGGGCAAAAAACTGGCGAAAAGGCGCTCTCGGCTGCCCGCCGCCCTCAAAGTAACGGTCCGGTAACCAGGTGTGGCCGCGATGATCGATGTATTTGCGGTCATAGCCCGCGATGATGCGAACGGCGCTGTCCGGAGCGGCGGCCACGGACGGCGGAATCACGCGGAGCGGCGCTTCCCTCTCGGGGCCGGCCGCCGTCCGGAAGGCTGCCACGGCCACGGCGGCCACCCCGACTGCGATGACCGCTGCGGCCCACCACAGCCAAATCGGGCGCTTGCTGGAGGAGGGCGCGGCGCCTGCGGGCAACGGCGGCAATTCCGGTTCGTCCAGGGCTGGGTCGGCGATGGGGCCGGCGAGGGGATCGGCGGCCGATTCCAGCAGTGCTTCCCCGTTTACCGGCAGGAGTGCCGCGGAGTTGCCATCTTCTTGAAAAACCGGCGTATACATGCCGGGCGGGATGATGATTTTCAACGGCTGATGGGCGCCTTCGGCGGCATAATATTCGCGTAGCTTCTTGCGTAGCCGATGGATCTCGACCCTGGCGATGGCGTCTTCGGCGGAATCGAAATTTGCGGGGCGGCCCAGGGCTTCCGTGGCAATCGAATACTCGCAAACCTGTGCGTCCTGGCCTGCGAAGTGCTTCTCGCAGATGTACTCGAGCAGTTTGACCGAACGCTGGGCGCGCGCGAAGGTCGGAGAAGCGAGGATCGCCGCAAGTTCCAGACGTTCCGCGCCCGTAACTCCGGTAGGACGCGTTCCACCGTGATTGGCATCCCCCATTTGTGGAGATTATACACGTTTCCGCAGTGCTGTGGCGCAAATGCGCAAGTGTAAAATAGGGACGCGCGCCCGATATCAATTTTGTAACAAGGCGTACATTGCTGAAAACAAATGGCTTACAACTAATTATGAGTTTACGGAGGCTACGTTACCGGGCCTTAACTCCTTTATTTCGGCCTGCCATTCAAACCCAATCGCCCAGTGGCGTAACTAAAATGTACTAGCGTCCTCAACAGCGGCGGGTTACACTCGCCCATCGTAGCGAACGCCAATAGTGTAATCGGAGGAGCCGGATTGTGCGTCGTGTTAACAAGGGTCACAAGACAATAATAAAGGCCTGAAAGTCCTTGACTTGGCGGTGTAGTAGGGTTATGCTACTCCCAAACGATTAGTTCCAGCCTTCGCGGCGCGCCTTGTCTTTGGCGGCTTGGGAGGCCATCTTTGCAGGTTAGAGAAGTACAAATTAGAGGTTAGAAAAGGGGTTAAATGAATACACCAGATCGGATGCCGATCTCCGTTATAGCTCGGCACAGTCATCCGGGAAGATCTTTCTGGTTGTTGGGACTACTGATTGTGGCCTTGGCGTTCTCGCAACTGCCTGTACTCGCGCAGTTCTCTAGCGGGTCGATAGGTGCCACGGTCACCGACGCCACGGGCGCGGTTGTCCCCAATGCGAAAGTCGTCCTGAAAAACGAGACAAACAACAGCCTGCGCGACAGTGTCACGAACAGCGCCGGAGATTTCGATTTCCCGTCGCTTTCGCCGGCAACCTACACCGTCACGATCACCGCTGCGGGTTTGCAGACCTTTGAAGAAACCGGTATCGTGCTGACGCAGGGTTCGCCCGTGCGCCTGCCAACCATCGTTCTCCAGGTCCAATCCACCAAGCAGGAAGTCGAGGTTATCGCCGGTGCCGACGTAGTGGTGCCGGTCGATACCGGACAAGCCAGCCAGACGCTCAACAGGAACATGGTCGAGAACCTCTCGATCGTAGGGCGCGATGCGGCTGAGTTGATCAAAATCATGCCCGGCATGGGAGCCACCAATGGACTCGGCCAAGGCATGTGGAACAGCCAAACGACGATGAGCAACAACGGGCCCATCGGCAACTTTTCCGCCCAAGGCACTCAGCCCAATGGTGCCATGACCATGACTTCGGATGGCGCGAACCTGCTGGACCCCGGCAACCAGGGCACCCAGACCGCCAACATCAACCAGAACCAGGTTCAGGAGGTTTCGATCCTCACGTCGGCCTACGGCGCGGAATTCGCGAAAGGCCCGATCACGTTCCAAGCCATCGGCAAGAGCGGCGGCGCCCAGTTCCATGGAGGCGCCTATCTTTATGCCCGCAATGGCGTGTTCGATTCCAACGGTTCCTACAATAACAGCCAGAAGGCAGCCCGGCCCGATAGCAGCTACTATTATCCCGGCGGCGACTTTGGCGGCCCAGTGATCGTCCCCCACACCAATTTCAACAAGAACCACGACAAGTTGTTCTTTTACGCCGCGTATGAGTACATGAAACAGAGTCCGGCGGGCAGCTTGCAGCAATATTTTGTGCCCACGTCGCAGATGGAGGCGGGCAACTTCACGCCCGCGTATCTTGCAACTCTGGGGCCGAAAGTCTCCAGTTCCGGACCGCGCAACCTCGTGAGCGCAACCCCCAGTTCCTCGTTGGTCCCTAATGGCCAGATCCCGCAAACCTCGATCGATCCGAATTCGTTGGCAATCATGAAACTGATGCCCCAGGGGAACGTCGATCCGGTAACGAATGGGACGGGCTCCAACTACGAGTGGTTCGACGGACCGCCGGTGAATCGCTGGGAGCTCCGGCTGCGCGGCGACTACAACATCAACGACAAAACCAAGCTGTTCTTCTCCTGGAATAAGCAGATCGAGCACGACCAGAACCCGGTTGCCATCTGGTGGACGATCGGCGGGTCTCTGCCTTATCCCACACCTCAGAATGCCAACCAGAACTCCAATGTTTACAGCGCGAACTTGGTACACGTGTTCAGCCCCACGCTGACCAACGAGTTCATCTTCGCGGAAGCCACCTTCCTCAACCCGATCATAATGAGCAACCCGGCCGCGGTGAACCCCACCAACATCGGATTCAACATGACCGGCCTGTTCTCTAACCCGTATACGCCGCAGATGCCCAACACCTTCGGCTGGAGCGGCCAAAGCGCGGCGTCGATCGGTTTCGCCACCTATCAATATGGCGAGCCATTTACGCCCACGCCCGCGAATGGTTTCGGCAAGCTGTCGCAGACGCCGCAAATCAGCGACAACGTGACCAAGATCCAGGGCGCCCACACCATCAAGGCCGGCTTCTACTGGGACTACGCCCGCAATTACCAGACCAGCGGCACCGAGGCTGGCGGGACCAACGGGGCCATGGAATTCGATCCCTGGCACAATACCAGCACCGGTAACCCCTTGGCCGACTGGGTCATGGGCCGTGGTGAAGGCTTCAACCAGGACAACAAAGAGATTGTGCAGGATATGAAGTACCACCAGGTTTCGTTCTTCCTGAACGACCAGTGGAAGGCCAGCCGCAGGCTCACGCTCACCGGCGGTCTGCGCTTCGAGCATATGGGCAATTGGATACCCAACGACAGCCAGGGCGTTGCCGTTTGGGATGGCGCCGCATATAACAATAATTCGCCCACAGCCGCCTCCAACCCGGCGCCCGGCTATACGGGGCTGGAATGGCACTCTATCGATCCCTCCATCCCGTTGTCGGGCTTCCCGTCGAAGACGCTCTTTATCGAGCCGCGCTTCGGCTTCGCTTACGACATCTTCGGGAACGGCAAAACCGTGTTTCGCGGCGGCGCTGGCCTGTTCCGGTACCAGATTGCTTACAATACCGCCAGTTCGGGTTACAACTATCCGCTTGGCGAGGTAACGCAAGGTGTCACTAGCCAATGCTGCGTGGGCTGGAATAATTTCCAGCAATACTCAGCCGCGCTGGGGGCCCCAGGGCTCGGTGGCAGTGTTTCGCCCCTCACCATGGGCGACGCAACCACACCCCATACCTGGACCTACAATGTAACGATTTCGCAGCGGGTGCCTTGGCGCTCGGTTGCGGAATTCCAATATGCCGGCAACCGCTCGTATGACCTGCTGTCCAATGGAGGGAATGCCGGCGGCGGCTTGGGGAACATTGACTTGATCCCGGTCGGTGGGTTCTTCGGGACCGATCCGATCACCGGCATAAACTATTGCGGCGCGCTCGTTAATGGCGCCTGCTCCAAGCAACAGCCTGTGGGGTATACGGCGGGGACCACCACGTTTACGGGCTTTCCAAACACCAACGACTTCTACCCGCTCCACAACTATACGGCGGTCAATTTGCAGGGCCACCTCAGCTATGCCAATTACAACGCGTTCATCACCACTTGGCAGAAGCAATCCGGACGCGCCACCTTCACCGCGAATTACACCTTCAGCAAGAACCTGGGAATTCGCGATGGAGAGAGCGCCAACGGCCCGCAAGACGGAGAAGGCTACGATCCGTTCAACGTTAAGGACTCCTACGGCGTGCTGGCCTGGGATCACACCCACATCATCAACGCCGCCTACGTCATCAATCTGCCCGCTCCCGTGAAAGACAACAAACTCATTGGAGGGGTGGTGAATGGCTGGGTCCTCTCGGGCATTACGCAGTTCCAGAGCGGCGCGCCCATTCAGCCCAACACCGGCTATGGGCTCAACATCGGGTGGCCAACCCAAATGCAACCCTCGGACTGGCTTGGCACCAACGCGATTCCGGACACCATGCCGGTTCTCACTTGCGATCCGCGCAAGAATCTGAGCTCCGGCCAGTATTTCAATCCGAACTGTTTCGCGCCGCCTACCAACCACCAGCAGGGCGACCTGATCTGGCCGTACATCAAGGGGCCCGCTTTCTTCAACAGCGACCTCGCGATTTACAAGGACTTCCTCTTCAAGGAGCACCAGAAGGTCGAGTTCAGGTTCTCGGCGTTCAACTTCCTGAACCATCCTCTGGACCAATTGGGCATATCCGGCAATAGCGACCTCAGCTTGAACTTCTCCGGGCCCAATGGCACCTTGAGTCAAACCAACCTGAACGCGAGCACCAACGGCAAGGCGTTGTACAAAGACGAAGTGCCGCGCGTGATTGAGTTCGCAGTCAAGTACAACTTCTAAGCTTCGTTCGCGAGGCTGGAATCAATCGAGGGGGTGGCGCAAGCCGCCCCCTCTTTTTTTGCGGGCCAGGCGCTCCGTCATACACTGGGCGCGCCAGAACTGAGACACCCTGTGCCTTGCCGTTTGAGCCGGGTGCCGACCACCACTCTGCATCCCGCCTCGGGCGCAGACGCCATCATCGCCCTGCGCTGCTCGAAGCTCGGCGGACGCTTTGGGCGGCCTCTCAGGCCGCCAGTCGCTAGTGTATTGCCCACCACGCCGAAGCCTGCGCCACAGGCCGGCTCAGTGTGGGTAAGATCCCGCGATCTTCTTCACCAATCCGTGGAAGCGGTGGTACCATGCCCCGCCGGGAAGAAACATGAACGGGCACTCACCGGGAATCACCCCCATGCCGTTCGACTCGCAGAAATGGATAGCGTCGGCGGTCGCCGCCCCTGCACCGCCGGCACGGTACATCCAAACGTGTTTGATGCCTGCGCCAGGGCAGTCCCGCACCAGCGTATCTGTTACCGCCGGCGCCGTCATGAAGAGGACCCCCTCGACCGGCGGCTGAACCTCCTGCAACCGGGCAAAGCACGGCTGCCCTTCGATCTCACCGGCGTCCGGATTCACCGGCACGGCCTGGTATCCCCGCGCCAGAAACTCGCGAAAAAGCATTCGCGAGAAGTCCTTCGGCTGGCGCGAAACGCCCACGAAAGCGAACCGCTTCAGGTTCAGAAAATCGCGTATCTCTTGCATGCTGGTCATAATCGGACTCCACTGTCCCGATTATACCGAGCCGCGACCGTAGCGAGCCGCGACCATACCGAGCCGCGACCGTACCGAGCCGCGACCGTGAGGGAGCGGCCTCTCGCGCCCCTACCCGCCAATCTGCCGGAACAACCAGAACAAAAAACCGGACAGCAGGATCGATGCGGGCAGCGTCAGCACCCAAGCCATCCCCAGGTTGCGCACCGTCCCCCATTGCAGGCCCGAGTGGTTGGCCGCCATGGTCCCCGCCACGCCCGAAGAAAGCACGTGCGTCGTGCTCACCGGCATGCCGAACCAATCCGCCGCGCCGATCGTAGCCATCGCCGTGATCTCCGCCGCCGCGCCCTGCGCATAAGTCAGGTGATCCTTCCCGATCTTCGATCCCACCGTAACCACGATGCGTTTCCAGCCCACCATGGTGCCCAGCCCCAATGCCATAGCCACTGCCACCTTCACCCACAGGGGAATGAACTTGGTGGCGTTGTCGATGTGCTTCTTGTAATTCGCGAGCACGGCCACTTCAGCCGTGGTGAACGCCGGCTTTCCCGACCTCTGCATCAGACGCAACGACTCGCTCACCACGTACATGTCGTTGCGGAAGTTCGGCGTGCGCCCGGCCGGCACGTGCTTGAGTTCCTTGTACAGGGACATCTGGTTGCCGATATCGTTGACCATGGTGCGCAACGCCAGCATCGTGTTGGCATTGAATTCCCGCGTGCGGATGTAAGCGGTCGCGTCGTCCCGCGCGTCGCCGATCACCGCGTTGGGTGAAACGTAGCGCGACAGAACGTCGGCCGCCTGAGTGGATACCATGACGAATTCCTGCGACTCCCGCGCCGTCACGGCGTGATTCAAAGCGTAGGCCGTGGGCACCGTGCCGATGAGAATCAGCATGATCAACCCCATGCCCTTCTGCCCGTCGTTGGAGCCGTGCGCGAAGCTCACGCCCGTGCAGGTCAGCACCAGCAGCGCGCGGATCCACAGCGGCGGCGGCGCGTCCCCTTCGGGAGCGGTGTATAGCCGTTTGTCCGGAACCAGGAATTTGGTAACCAGCAGCAGCAGCCCGGCGCACACAAACCCCACGATCGGCGAAACCAGCAGCGTCTTGCCGATATTCGCCGCCTGCCCCCAATCCACGCCGCTGGTGCCCGTCTTCACAGCCATAAGTTGGTTGGCGATGCCCACTCCGATGATCGAGCCGATCAGCGTGTGCGAGCTGGAATTGGGCAGTCCGAAGTACCACGTGCCCAAATTCCAGATGATGGCCGCCACCAGCAGCGCGAATACCATCGCAAACCCCGCGCCGCTGCCTACTTGCAGAATCAACTCCACGGGCAACAGCGAGATGATCCCAAAGGCCACCAGGCCGCTCGACAACACCACTCCCAGGAAATTAAAGAACCCCGACCAGACCACGGCTATGTGCGGCTCCAGCGAGTGTGTATAGATCACCGTGGCTACGGCGTTGGCCGTGTCGTGGAAGCCGTTCACAAACTCGAATCCCAGCGCCGTCAGCAGCGCCACGCCCAAAAGCAAATACGCAAATGTGCTGGCCGTGCGCACACCCGAAATATCCGAAAGCAGGTTGATCGCGGCGTACCCGACGCCCGATACCAGGATCACGCCAAAAACCAGCATTCCTGCCTTGCTGGGAGACTTCTCAAGCTTCGCATGTACGGTCGCGCTCGCGGTTGCGGTTGCAGCAGTCGCCATAGTGCCCTCCACACTCTAAGACTGGTTGAACTTCGCAGCATACTACATCGCGCCGCAGCTCAAATTACAGGAGGGTTACACTTGCGTTAAGGGATGCATCCGAGCCGCGACCGTAAGGGATCGGAGCAGTGGGGCGGGCGCCCCCGCCCGCGGACCGGCGCCCTCGCCGGTTCACCGGCCGTAGGCCGGCAGGGGTCCGCGTCTTCAACGGAGCGGTTTCAGTTCACCCATGGACCGCGGTCGGAGGGGTGCTTCCGCATGTACACCTGGAACTTCTTCTTGGCGCGCTGCATCTTGTAGTTGCGGTACCACCGGCGCACCTCGTACGTATCCACCTTCGGAAAACGCACTTTCAGGTAAAGCAGGCCGAAAATCATCCCGCCCAGGTGCGCGACCTCGCTGACGGCGCCGTTGACGTTAAGCGATCCCAGCAGCGCCATCGCGCCATAAATCATCACGAAATACTTCGCCTGGATGGGAAACACGAAAAAGAAAAGGATTATCGTTTCTGGATAAAGCACACCGAAAGCCAGCAGCACTCCAAAGATGGCCCCGGATGCGCCGATCGTTCCCCTCGGGTCGCCCAACAACATTTTTACGGTGACGTCGCAAACCCCCGCGCCGATCCCGCACAGAAAATAGTACTTCAGAAACTTCCGCGTTCCCCAGTCTCTTTCCAGCGTGGCGCCGAACATCCACAGCGTGAGCATGTTGAAGAGCAGGTGCAGGATACTGCCATGCAGGAACAGGTAGGTCGCCAGTTCCCAGATGGCGAAATGGTAAACCACCGCCCGGGGGACCAAAGCGAACGGACTGAAAATGTCCCCGAAGCCGGCCTGTTGTGCCAGGTAGCCCAGCACGAAGACCGCGGTATTGCTAATGAGCAGCCATTTCACGCCATTCGGGAAATTACCCGATGAAAAAATGGCGTTTAATCTGTACCGGGTGCTGTGCTGCATCGAGGCCCTAAACGGTTAGGATACCATTCTCCTCTTGTGGGGCAGGTTGCCAACCTGCAGGCCGATTGTCAATCGGCCTTGCAGTCACGATCGCGCCTTCTCCTCCGCTCGCCCATACCGGTTCAAAAGGTACGAGCCGGTCTGCAGCAATCCGGCGAAAGCGAACCACACCTGCCAGTGCGAGAACAAGCCCTTGCGGATGGCGAAATCGCTGGCCCAGTGCGGGTCTTCCGCCAGCCGCCAGATACCCAGTGCCGCCGCCATCACCGCCCCGGGCGTCAGCAACGACGCAAACGCCATCGCCACCCGCCGGTTCTTGCGCCGCTTGCGCTCCACTTTCGAACCTTTCCCAAAGCGGATGCGGACCACCATCTTGCTTACCACTCTATCAGCAATTGAGTTAAATTAGTCGCTTCGGAAAGAAGGCAAATCATGATTCACAGACTGAAGGCTGCTGTTTTCGGCACGGGCTTCGTGGGGCGCGTGCACCTGGAAGGGATTCGCCGCTTGGGCTTCGTCCAGGTCTACGCCATCGGCGAGAGCCAGAAGGAGAAGGCCCGCCGCCTGGGCGAAGAGTTCCACGTCGATAAGACCGCCAGCGACTACCACCTGATTCTGGACGATCCCGAAGTGGATGTGGTCCACGTGTGCACGCCGAACGCGCTGCACTTCCCCATGGTGACCGACGCGCTCAACGCGGGCAAGCACGTAATCTGCGAGAAACCCTTGTCCACTTCCGTCGAGAACGCGCGCAAGCTGGCCGCTCTCGCCAAGGAAAAGAACCTGCGCAACTGCACGTTCCACAACCTGCGCTTCTACCCCATCGTGCAGCAGATGCGCCGTATGCGCGAAGCCGGCGAGCTAGGCGAGATCCTGGTGGTACAGGGCGGCTATTCGCAGGATTGGCTGCTCTACGATACCGATTGGAACTGGCGCATCGACTCCACATCCAACGGCCCGTCGCGCTGCATGGCCGATATCGGCTCGCACTGGTGCGATATGGCCGAACACGTCACCGGCCAGCGCATCACGTCGGTGTGCGCCGACCTGCAGACGTTCCATAAGACCCGCAAGCGGCCCAAGAAATCCATCGAGACCTTCGCCGGCAAAACCCTGAACCCGGAAGACTATGACGAAGTGCCCATCGACACCGAGGATTTCGGCGCGGTGCTCTTCCGCATGGGCGACCGCACCCGTGGCGCATTCACCGCCAGTCAGGTCAACGCGGGTCGCAAGAACGGTCTGAGCCTGGAAGTCTACGGCAGCAAGGCGTCGGTGGCCTGGAACCAGGAGCGGCCCGACGAACTGTGGATCGGACACCGCAATACGCCCAACGAGATCATCATCAAGGACCCGTCGCTATTGCTACCCGCCGCGCGCCCCTACGCCGATCTGCCGGGCGGCCACAGCGAGGGTTACGACGACACCTTCAAGCAGTTGTTTCGCCGCTTCTATCGCTCCGTGGAAGAACCTTCCGCGCCCATCGAGTATCCGCAATTCGTGGACGGCCTGCGCCAATTGCAGATCCTCGACGCCGAACTCGCCTCCACCGCCGCGCGCGCCTGGATGGACGTGTCCAGCTAGTATTTCTTGTACTGCTATCCATCAGTTGTGGGGCGGGCGTCTACGCCTGCAGCGGGTCTCCAGACCCGCTGCGTCGATTTTCGGCCCGCGTTTCGTTGCCGCTATGTGGGGCAGGTTGCCAACCTGCAGGCCGATTGTTAATCGGCCTTCCGTCTGTTACCCGCATCCAAATGCCGGTAATTCATAATCGCGTTGAACAGCAAAAAATAGCTCCCCGACGTCTCGTTGCGCCACATCGGATTGTTGGAGAACAGCACGATGTGTCCCTGCCCATGCGGAACATCCACCACCGCTGGCTTTTCCGCCAACTCCGAGCCTCCGTCCAGCAGGCCGCTCACCAGCAGATTCCCGACCTCCGCAAAGCGCACGATCACGCGCGGCAACTCGTTGGCCGGAGGAATCCGCCAGCCCGCATACGCCCGCGCTTCTTCCGGGACGTACAGTTCCTTTTCGCGCGGTGTGCGCTTCGGCTGCTTCTCGGGCGCAGCGTAGGGCCGGCCCTGGATCACATCCGGATCGGTCGCCGATCCCCTCCCACTCGACCGGCTCGCGCTATCTTCTCCGCCGCCGCCGAAGCCCAGGCTCACATTCAAAATGGGGTTCTCGCTGTAGTACAGGTACAGCTTTTCTCCGTATCCATATGCGATAGGGCTCTTGGCGTCCTCCACGCCCGCCAGCAGCACGTCCCCCGGGCACACCAGCTTCTGCGACGGCCGCAGCGAAACCGCGCGCGTCATCCCGCCCTCCACCGGCAGCGCCGCCGATTCGCCGACGGCTACCAGCAGGCCGCCCTCCCGCACAAAGCGTTCCAGGCTCGCCAAGCCGGAATATCCCAGACCGCCGCGAATGTCCTCGCTCGAATCCAGGCCCGAAGCGCCAAAACTGGGCGTCTCGGGCGTGCTCTTCCAGGGCATCGCATGGCCGCCCTGCATCGGAAGCCCCTGCACGGCCGACGCCAGATCGCGCACGAATGGCGGCACGATGACGACGTCAAATTGCTCCCGCAGATTCCCGGTTTCACGCACCTTGGTGTCGGCCAGGTAAGTGTAAGGAATCTTGAGCTGGTCCAGGGTGATGCGAAACCACCCGTCCTGCTGCGTGGACGTCCAGTCGTGTAGCAACGCCACCCGCGGCGCTTCCAGCGCGTGCCGCGCTACGCTCAACTTGGCGTCCGTGGCGAACACGCTGATCCCCAGATCGCGCGCCGTGCCTTCGATCTGCCCGCGGTCCGCATTGGCGATCACGAAAGTGCCGCGATTGAATTTCCGGCCCTCGGCCTCGAACGGTTCTTCGGCGGCCTCCATGGCCACGTTCGCCAGCCGGAACCGGAAGGTGGCCAGCGCGCTATCCGCATTGTTGTTGACCAGGTACGTGGTGTGCCCGGCCCCCTGCATGCCGCCCGCCGCGCGGATCTCACCCGTGAGCTTGGCCATCGGTATGTCGAGCACGGATGTGTCCGTCACCCGCACGGTCTTCACGTTCGCCAGCGCGCCCAGAGTCCAGCCCGTGTCGTCATAAGGCCGCGGATCTTTGGTGCTGAAGTACTGTGTGTCGAGCAGCGTGTCGGCCAGTCGGCTGTAAGGCTGATCCATGCGGATGACGTAGCTGCCCGCCGGAAACTTCACCGTCGTCGTGGTCGACGCGTCCTTCGGCTTGTCCGCCGCCGGCTTCTCATCCGCCGCCTTCTTCTCTTCCGCCGCCTTCGCAGGACCGCCGATAGCCGCGCTTTCCACGTTCGGCACCGCCGCCGAGAAAGCCTTGTCCGCCCGCGAAATCTCGATCCCCTGCGATCGCAGCACATTCAGCAATACCGCCTGGTCGCCCGCCCGCGCATCGTCCCCGGGCAGCACCCACGCCGCCGGACCTTCCGTGCGCGCTTTGTCCACCGCGCGCCGGCTCTTCAAATAGAAGTTCTGCAGGTACTCCTGCCCGTGTGACGCCACGTTGTAAAGGCCCAGCAGCAGCCCGCTCTGCTGCAGGTTGATGTTGTCGCGCGCCGACCACTTCACCTTGGCCAAAGGCGGGTTCGGCCGAAACCATTCCCTGCTCGTCGAATTCGCTGGCAGCGTGCGCACCTGCGTGTCCGCGCCGCGGTTGCCGAAGGTCTCATAGAACCGGCCGATCGCGTTGTGGCCGGTCGCCGCCCAGATCAGGTAATTCGGCGCCCATCCGTCGTAGAAGCCGTGCGTCCAGACCCCCACCACGCCGCGCCGCGTCAGCTCCTCCACTTCGTAATACGCCAGGCGCTGCCATTCGCTGCTGACGATCGGGTCGAGCCACGCATTGTAAGGCCCCGTGCCGGTGGAGATGTAAAGGTAGGGGATGGACTCATGCAGGTCGTGCATCACCGTCGCGTGCCAATCCAGATACGTCTTGGTGACGTTCTTCGAAAGCGCCAACGAAAGCGTAATGCCATCGCGATTGTTGTCGTGCGAGACATAGTGTCCCCACCACACCAGCGGGTATGGCATCGCATCGGGATGATGCTTGCCGTACATGTAGACGTCCACGAAGCGGTCGCGCCCATCCGTCTCGATGACCGGCGTCAGCAGTACAATCGAATTCTTGCGCACGGTCTGGATCAGCGGCGTCTCTTCCACCGCCAGCCGGTAGGCCAGTTCCATCAGCATTTCGGGCGAACCGGATTCGGGCGAGTGAATGCTGCCATCGGCCCAATAAATGGGTTTTCCTTGCTGGATCAGCGCTTGCGCCTCGGTCTCGCTCAGGCCGCGCGGGTCAGCCAGGCGCGCCGTGATCTGCCGGTATTGGTCGAGGTTCTGAATGGTGGCCTCATCCGCGATCGCCACCAGAATCATTTCTCGCCCTTCCTCGCTCGTGCCCATGGAAAACACCCGCACGCGCGGGCTGCGGCTGGCCAGCAGGCGCATGTAGCCGTTGATCTGCTCCACGTGGTCCAGCACGTCCGGCGCGCCGATAATGTGCCCCAGGTATGTGTCCGGCGCGGGCACGCAGGAGTTCCACGGCAGGTGATCGACCAGTTCAGTGGAGAAGTAAGCCTCGGTCGTGGCTTTGCGGATGGCGGCGGTGTACGCGCTGTCGTCCTTCATCTCGCACGCGTAGGCGGAAGACGCCGCCAACGCCATAGCGGCAGCCGCCAGTACAACTCGCTCAGTCATATCTTGCTACCTATATCACAATCACCAGTGGGCCAGGCCCTCGTGGGGCAGGCTCTCAGCCTGCGGCGGCCTCTCAGGCCGCCTCCTTTGGTGCGGCGATGCTGCTCTGTGGGCGGGCTCTCTTCCCGCAACAGATGCGCGTTCTTGGCGGGATCTCGGTGACACCCCTCCGCCAATAAATATCTCCCTATCCATCAATCGCTTGCCGCCCTTGCCCCGCCTTCTGCGCGCACTCTCGTGCTTCGCTGGAAATAGGGAGCCTGCTTCCATGTTGCCCGATCCCCACCCAACCCGCCCCAACCACGCATTCCGGCGCTGGGTTCACCGCCGCCGCCTCCGTTCAACCGGACGGCGTCCACCGCGCCACGTCGGCAATTGCCTTGGCTCGTCCACTCTTTCTTGCGAGCCGCTCACCCGTGCCCACCCGCCTGCAACGAATTACCTACTCCTGCAGGAGGAGCCGGAATCTCCAACGCGCACGCATCTTCTTGGTCCCGGATGCAACAGCATCCTCCCCAAAATCTCGCACTCTTTCGCCGGCCATGCCCATTTTCACCCCCTCACGGGGGGCCGAGCGCCCCTCACACCTCATTTTCGCTCGTCTGGACCGGCCCGCCAAGATCGGGCGCAACCGGCCCTGCCTCTGCGCCAGCGGCCCGAAACCCAAGCCTTGCCGTATGCCAACTCACTGATTTCAAAAGCCAAATGGTTCGCTTGTCCAGAATCGCAGGACTTCGAAACGCTGCGCCCAATGCACAATCCCGCAAAAAAGCACAACCACCAGTCACCAGCCGCCAACCACCAGCCACGCCGCGCGACGCGCGGCTAGCGCGCCCCGGCGTTAAGCTAATGTCTTGGAAACCCTCTTCTCCCCAGCGCAGTCCAGCCGCTGGTCCCGCGCCATGGATGCCTGGCGCCCCACCCTGCGCTACTGCATGCAGACCGAGGTGCACGTCTACGCCTTGGCCGTCGCCGCCAGCCTCCTGCTCTCGTTCTATCCCTTTCTCAATGTCATGCTCTCCTTCTGCCGCGGCGTGCTTCGCTGGCCAGCCGCTGTGGACGCCATCTACCTCGCCATGAACGACGTGCTCCCCGGCGACCTGGGCGCATTCCTCCAGCGCAATCTGCCCTTGCGCGGCCCGTTTCAGCCCGTCGCCATGTTGCTGCTCCTGGTAACCGCCAACGGCGTCTTCGAACCCCTGGAAGTCGCCCTCAACCGTGCCTGGGGCGTCACCCGCAACCGCTCCTACCTCCGCAACCAGCTGGTCAGCCTCGGCATGATCTTTCTGTGCGGCGGTCTGGCGCTGCTCTCGCTGGTCCTCACCGGCATGAACGCCCAATGGGTGCGCGGCGTGACCGGCTCCCACGCCCACTTGGAATTGTGGGTGAAGCTCCTGATCTTCAAGGTGGCCGCCATCCCCATCGGCATCGTGGTATTGTTCCTGATCTACTGGATCTTGCCGAACCGCCGCATCCCGGCCGCCCGCGTGGCCCCCGTGGCGATTCTGGCGGGGCTGGTGCTGGAGGCCCTGAAGTACGTGTTCCTGCTGATCTGGCCGCTCCTGCACGTCAAGCTGGAGCGCGAGTACGGCGTCTTTCGCAACTCCGCCACCATCCTGATCTGGGGTTTCGCTTCCGCCATGATCGTCCTGGCCGCCGCGCAATGGGCCGCCCGTAGGGAGAGTCAAAATGAGCACCGATTGGAAGAAGGATTGGAAAAAGATAGCGCGCGCTAACGGCCTGGCCATTCCCGACGCCGCCCTGGAGCGCATCGCGCAATCGCTCGACACCCTGGAAGCGGACTTCCGCCCGCTGATGCGCGCCCTCCCGCCGGAGACCGAACCGGCCCTCGCCTTCCGCGCCGAACTGAGCCACGACCGTAAGGGAGTGGAGGATCTCGCGTGACGCTGCTCGAAGCCGCCGCCGCGCTGCGACGGCGCGAAATCTCCTCCGCGGAACTGACCGCCGCCGCCCTCCAGCGCATCGAGCGCCTCAATCCCTCCACCAACGCCATGCAAACCGTGATGGCCGACGCTGCCCGCGAGCAAGCCAAACAGGCCGACGAAGAACTGGCGCGCGGCGAAGACCGCGGTCCCCTGCATGGCATTCCCGTCGCGGTCAAAGACCTCTTCTCGACCAAAGGCGTGCGCACCACCGGCGGCTCAAGCCTGTTCGCGGATCATGTCCCGGACCACGATGCCGCCGTCGTCGAATCGCTATGCGCCGGCGGCGCGGTGCTGGTTGGCAAGACCGGCATGCACGAGTTAGCCTACGGCATCACTTCCAGCAATCCGCACTTCGGCGCGATCCGTAACCCGTGGGATCGGGACCGCATCCCAGGCGGCTCCAGCGGTGGATCGGCCGCCGCCGTCGCTGCAGGCATGGTCTCGATGGCCATGGGCAGCGACACCGGTGGTTCCATTCGCATCCCCGCTTCCTTCTGCGGAGTGGTCGGATTGAAGCCCACCTACGGCCGCGTCAGCCGTTACGGCACAATGCCGCTGGGCTTCTCGCTCGACCATATGGGCCAGCTCACCCGCTCGGTCCGCGACGCCGGCGCCGTGCTCAATATAATCGCCGGCTACGATCCTCGCGACGACACATCTTCCCGCCGCCCCGTCGAGAACTACGTGCCGGATATCGAGCCCACCATCCGCGGCCTGCGCATCGGCCTCCCGGAGAACTTCTACTTCGAACGCCTCGACCCGGACGTGGACGCCGCCGTGCGCGCCGCCTTCCATGCCGCCGAATCGCACGGCGCCGAAATCGTCCCGCTGCGCGTGCCGGATATCGCCGCCCTCAACACCGTGGCGCGCGTCATCCTGCTGGCGGAAGCCTCCGCCCTGCTCGAGCCGCACCTGGAGCAGCGCGATCGCTTCGGCCCCGACGTGCTGGCCCTGCTCGATCAGGGCCGCTTGCTCCCAGCCACCGATTACATCAACGCGCAGCGCTTGCGCCGCGCCATGCAGCGCCAATTCGCGGACCTGTGGTCGCGCGTGGATTGCCTGTTCACCCCCACCACCCCCATCACCGCGCCGCGCATCGGCGAGACAGCCACCACCATCGGCGGCCAAAGCCAAGATGTGCGGCTGGCTACCACCCGCCTGGTGCGCGCCATCAACGCGCTGGGCTTGCCTGCCGTGTCCGTTCCGTGCGGCGCGGATCGCCGCGGCCTGCCCATCGGCCTGCAGATCGTGGGCCAGCCCTTCGCCGAAGCCCTCATTCTGCGCGTCGCGCAGGCGCTGGTCCCGGCGGAGGTCCCTGTACCCCGTCTATAATCACCACATGGAAATTACCCGACGCACTTTACTGCAAGCCGGCGCGCTGCTCGCCGCCGCTGCGCCCTCCGCCCGTCCCGCTCCCAGCGACCGCATCGCAGTCGGGGTGATCGGAACGGGTGCGCGTGGGCAGGAGTTGATGGACGCGCTCCAGCAGCATCCGCAGGCCGAAATCGTGGGCCTCGTCGATGCCTACAAAGGGCGCCTCGATCGCGCCCTCAGCCGCGTCAAGGGCGGCGCCGGCCGCGCCAAGATCTACCCAACGCATCGCGAATTGCTGGCGGAAAAATCCATCGACGCCGTGGTCGTCGCCATCCCCGACCATCTCCACAAGGCTGTCGTGGTGGACGCCCTGCGCGCGGGCAAGGACGTCTATTGCGAGAAGCCCCTGACCTATACCCCTGCCGAAGGTCTGGAGATCATTGCCGCGGCTGCCGCCGGCCGGCGCATCGTCCAAGTGGGCAGCCAGGGAGTCAGTTCCGACCTGGAAACCAAGGCCAAGAAAATGATCCAGGCCGGCAAACTCGGCCGCATCACCATGATTCATGCGGCCATCAATCGCAATACCGCATCCGGCGCTTGGATTTATCCCATCCCGCCGGACGCCTCTCCGGAAACCGTGAACTGGGCCATGTTCCAGGGTTCCGCGTCCCCGCGCCCCTTCAGCCTGGAACGCTTCTTTCGCTGGCGCTGCTACCAGGAATACTCGGGCGGCATCGCCACCGATCTCTTCGTCCACCTGTGCACCGCCGTCAACTTCCTGATGGACGCCAAAATGCCCGCCCGCGCCATGGCCATGGGCGAGTTGTATCGCTGGAAGGAAAGCCGCGATGTGCCCGACACGCTCAACGCCATCCTGGAGTATCCCGAGGGCTTTACCGTGAACCTCAGCTCGTCGTTCAATAACGAGTTGAATGCCGAAGCCGCCTTCCAGGTGCTCGGCACCGAAGGCAGCCTCACCATCGGCGGCGACGGTCTGGTCTTCTACCCGGAGAACGCCGTCGAAGATAACCGCTGGATCGTGGACGCCTGGGCGCAGCCGCTCGAAGACGCCTATTACAAGGACCCCAAGGTGATCGCCGCGGAAGTCGAGCCGGCCAAGCGCCCCCGCAAAGCGCCCGAGCATTTCAAAGACGAGGGACCCGAACCAACGGTCGCGCACTTCGGCCATTTCTTCGATTCCATCCGCTCGCGCCAGCCCTATTGGGAGAATGAAGTCGCCGGCCACCATGCCGCCGCCTGCGCCCATATGATCAACCTTTCCGCGCAAGACCGCCGCCTGGTCGCCTGGGACTTCGCCAAAGACCTGATCGCCGTGTAGCGAGGCAGGCGCCATGAAACCGCGAAGACCAGCCAAGCGACCGGATCGAGCGGTGGCCCCAGCCCAAGAGCCAGCCGCATTGCTGGCCGACTTGCGGGAGTTGATCCTGCACGCCCGCGAAGGCGTGGCGCGGGCCGTGGACTCGGGGCTCACTACCCTGTACTGGCACGTGGGCCGGCGCATCCGGCAAGACATCCTGAAGGAAGCGCGGGCGGACTACGGAGCGCAGGTCGTGTCCGCACTGAGTGCACAATTATCCGCCGAGTTCGGACGCGGCTTCTCGCGGCGCAATCTCTTCAACATGGTGCGCTTTGCCGAGGTCTTCCCGGATCCCCGAATTGTGCAGCCATTGGCTGCACAATTGAGTTGGACCCACTTCTCGCTCATTATCTACCTGGACGACCCGCTCCAGCGCGACTTCTACGCCGAGATGTGCCGCATTGAGGGCTGGAACAAGCGCACGCTGGGAAAAAAGATCGGCTCTATGCTCTTCGAGCGCACAGCACTGTCGCGCAAGCCGGAAAAGCTCGCGGCGATGGAACTCAAACAATTGCGCGAGGAAGACAAACTCACCCCCGATCTGGTCTTCCGCGATCCCTATCTCCTCGATTTCCTCGGATTGAAAGACACTTACGCGGAGAAGGATCTGGAAGCGGCCATCCTCCGGGAGATGGAGGCGTTCATCCTCGAACTCGGCGTGGGGTTCTGCTTCGTGGCACGCCAGCAGAGGATGCAAATCGAAGCTCCGCCGCTTGATCGCGATTGAGCTGAAGCTCGGCAAGTTCGAGGCGGCGGATAAAGGCCAGATGGAGCTCTATCTGGGCTGGCTCAAGCGGTATGCTTGCGAGCCGGACGAGGCCGAACCTCCGGGCATGATCCTTTGCGCAGGCAAAAGCGAGGAACACATCGCGCTGCTTGAGATTCAAAAGAGCGGCATTCACGTGGCCAGCTACTGGGCCGATGCGCTGCCGAGGAAGGAACTGGAGCGCAAACTCCACGAGGCCGTGCGCCTGGCCCGTGCGCGCCTGGAGGCAGCCAAGGACTGAGCGCAAGGCCTGCTCGCCCCGCCGTGCGATACTAAAAGAAAGGATGCCAGCCACCAGCCAGATCCCGGATGAAACCGCGGTCCTCCTGCAGGCTCGCGAAGGCGACGCCAAGGCCTTCTCGGAATTGGTGCGCCGTTACGAGAACAAGATCTTCCGCCTGGCCATGCACATCACCCAGAACCGCGAAGACGCCGAAGACGTCTTGCAGGAGACCTTCCTCAAAGCCTACGAGCACCTCGATCAGTTCCAGGGCAATTCGAAGTTCTATACCTGGATCGTGCGCATCGCCGTCAACCAGGCGCTGATGAAACTGCGCAAGCGCAAGACCGATAAAACCGTGTCGATGGACGAAACCATCGACACCGGCGAGGACACCGTGGCGCGCGAAATTGCCGCCTGGGACGAGAACCCGGAGCAGCGCTACTCCCGCGAGGAGATGAGCCAGATTCTCAACACCGCCGTGGATAGCCTGACACCGCCCTATCGCGCGGTTTTCGTGCTGCGGGATATCGAAGAGCTCTCTACCGAAGAAACCGCCGAGGCCCTCGATTTGTCCATCCCGGCGGTCAAGAGCCGGCTGTTGCGCGCGCGCCTCCAACTCCGCGATAAGTTGACCCGTTTCTTCAAGCATAAGGAGGATGACGCCTTTGCTTACATGTAAGCAGTTCTTGCAGGAACTCAGCGATTATCTGGACGAGAACGTGGACGCGGAGATCCGGGCTAAGTTGGAACATCACATTACCGAGTGTCCCAACTGCTGGGTGGTCTGCGACACCACGAAGAAGACCATCCGCATCTACAAAGGGATGGAGACGCATCCAATTTCGCCGGAAATCGAATCGCGCCTGCTAGCCGCGCTTGAAAAGAAGATGGCGGCTCATCCCAAGTAGATCACTTGGGTGGCTGCGGCGGAGGCGGCGGCGCCTTGGTCTTATCGTCGGGCAATTGCTCGGCGTCGAACTTGATCACCGCGTCGGCCGAGAACTTGCGATAGAGCCGGAATTCCTTCACGTTCTTGCTCCAGAGCCTGCCCCCGTGCATGCGCACATCGACGCTCAACGGCAGCAGGAATTCGCTGTCTCCGATCTTGGTGAAATCGTAGTCCAGCGTCTCACTCGCCTGCTGCACGGGAAACGACGGCGGGATGCTATCGGCTTCCTTCGTAATCCGCATGATCGTGTCGAGCTCTTTGTCCACAAAAATCGAACCATGGTAGCCGGCAATCACAGTCACTCCCGGATCCTTCTCATCCTGCGCGGAGTGAATGCTGAAGTCCGAGTATTCCAGCGGCACACGGTAAGAGAAGACATGCATGCGCCGCTTGTGCAGCGTAGCCCAGCGTTCCCACTGGAGGCGTGTATTGCTCTTCGGGTTGAAGATTCGCTCCATGGTAGTGCCGAAGTCGCCGGTCGATGTGGCGCCGCCGACCGATGCATACCCGCCTTCGGTGATCACGCGATCGTTCTGCGAAATCAGCTTGTAATCTTCCTTCTGGTTGAAATAGCTGAGCCGTGCCGTGATGATATCCGTAGGCCGCCACGAGTCCCGTCCGGTCGTGTCGACATAGCGGCGGGTCTGCTCCAGGCAGATGAAATCGGGAAGCCTGTGCGTATAGTTGACGGCGTAGTCGCGCACCTCGTCCAGCAGCTTGGCCTGATCTTCCGACGAGGGCGGGGGCGGTGGAACATACACCGGCTTCGGAGCCGGCGGCTGCGCCTCTGGAAGAGCGGCCGATTCGGTCGCCAGCGCCTTCAGCACCGCCACGGTTTTCGGGCCTGCGCCCTGGCCTTGCAGCGCTTCCACGGTGGCCAGGTCCATGCGTTCCGACAGCTTCATCTTGCGCAGCGTTTCGGCGACTTCCTTGTCCGGGTTCTTGAGTTGGACGGCGGACTGGACGAACTGCTTGATCTGCTCAACCGTGTAGCCTGAAGCAGCCCAAGCGGCCAAACACATCACATATACGGCAGCGATGCGGCAAAACCTCATATATCCTATTGTCGTATAAAACCGCGATCGGGTTTCCGAAAGTAGCGGCTCTCAGCCGGTCTTGCGCGCCGGATCGGCGGGGGCCGGAGGCTTTGAATCCGCCTCGTCGGCCAGCACCACGATCGAACTTCTGGGGAACGCAAACTTGTGCCCGAGCTGATCGATCACGTTTACCTGGCACACATATTCGCCCGCCGGCAAGGTCTTCAACAGCGTTTGCAGCCGCAACGGCACCACGCCCTGGCGCTTGGCGTTGATGCGGTTGACCCGCACAGCCGGTGTTTCCATCACCTTCTTATCACCCTGATAGAAGGCCACGGTGGCTGTGACACTGGCGATGCCGGCGCCCTGGCCCTGGTTCTGGCCTTGCGACTGCGCGGGGAACTGCATCACGCCGGGGTCGTAAAGCTCCAGGTAGACCGACAGCTTCTGTCCGGGTCGGAAGACTCGCGTCACGTTGGGCATGATCTTCTGGCCGGCGTCGTCGATCAGCGGATCTTCCGCCACCAGCTTCTTGCTGTTCTTCGCGCCGGCGATCTGTTCCTTCACGGCCTGCACCTGGTTACTCAAGATCACCGAGCTCAGCCGCAGCGTGTTTCCCGAGCCTAGATCCGGAACCACAAAAGGCGCTTGGAACGTGCCGGCCTTACCCTCGCCGTTCTCGCGCGCCACAAACTTCAAAGTGTACTTGCCCGGCCCGAGGGTAAACCCGGTGTCGTATTGGATCTGCTTGCGCGTGACCTCCCCGACCGTGGTGGACGCCACCTTGAGAGGAATCGTGTCGCGCACCGCCGAAGCCTGCCGCCCGCGCGCATCGCGGACCTCACCGATGAAATCCATCTCGGTGGCCGCCTTGGCGCCCTTGTTGCGGAACGCCAATGCCGAACCCGGGATACGCACCGAGATAGGCACGAAGTACTTACCCTTTCCCAGGCGGAAATAATCGACTTCCACCGCGATCGGCAGATCGGTCACCGGGTTGTCGCTTTCGAGCGCCTCCTGCAACTGCGCTTCTTTGTTGGTGCCGGTCATCTTGGCGAACGTGGTGGGCGCATAGTAGCCCTGGCGGTAATCCAGCTTGGCGCGCAGGTCGCCCGCCTTAGGGGCCAGCTTCACCTGGATGCGGCGGTACTTGCCGTCCTCGGCGGCGTTGGTGCTGGCATAAGTCAGCATGTAATAGCTGTTGATATCCTTCTGCACCTGAGTCATGCCCAGTGTAAGATCGTTGGAATCGAGCAGCGCCTTGCCGCCGGTGTCGGCCGCCAGCGTATCCAGAGTCTCCTGCGTGTTATGGAAGGTGTCCGACAACGACGTTTGCGCCGAGCCGCTGTACATGTTCGATCCCACCGAGGCCGCCTGGCTCGCGTCTCCGGCGGGCGCGGTAGCCGTCAAGCCGCGCGCGTCGATCGGATAGAAGGCCACGTTCGCCCGGATGGCCGCGTTCACGGTGGCCTGAAGCTGCGACTGGTTGTCCACGCCCGTCTTTTGGATGCCGCTCGAGATATAGACCAGCGCCTTCTTCTCCGGATAGTGCGACAAACGGCGGGCGGCGTCTTCCAGCGCGGCCAGCTTACGGTCGGAATTGAAGATATTGAACTCGGTCTCGTCGGCCACGAACGATCCGCTGATGTCCTGCGCATCGGCGCCGGTGTCCGCCTGGGTGGACAACTCGCTCGCTTCGCCCACGTGAAAGGCGTGCAGCGTCGAGATCAACTGGTCGCGATCGGCGGTGAAATCCAGGACGGTTTTCAGATCGGTTCCGAAAGTCATGATCGAAACCATGTCACTCGTAGTCATCTGAGTGCCGAGGAACTTGATGGCGGCGTCTACGGAACGGACCTGCTCCTGCGGCTGCATCGACGAGATATCGAATAACATAACGATCAGCCGGCGATCGCGCAGATCCTCCTTCGTAGGCGCCACGGGCGCAGGCGCGGCCGGAGCCGGCTTGGGCGCCTCACGGGTCTGCAGCGTCTTCGCCGGCAGAATCGGCTCGAGCGGCTTGGTGTCCAGCTTCTGCAACTCGCAACTCTGCAAAGTCTGCAACTTACCGTCTTCGTAAAGAAGGAAGTCGCTCTTGCCCAAGTTCCCGATGGCCGTGCCGTCGCGGCTGGTCACTGTTACATTGACCACTACCACATTAGCTGTGGTCGAGAAAGTCGGCAGTTGCTGAGAGCTCAACTGGCTGGCCAGCAGAGCGATGGTCACTACGATTGCCAGGTATTTCAAAACCGGAACCTCATCACTATGTCCAGCGAACGCATGCCCGAAGCGGAGATGGGAAGGCCATAATTCGCGGCGCCTACCACCGTGCCGAAATTCGTATAACTAACCTGATTCAAAACATTATTGGCTTCCGCGCGGAACTCCAGCCGGCGGCGCGTATCGCCAAACTGGAATGACCTGCCGAATGCCGCGTTTACCGACACCAGGTTAGGACCTGGAATCGTGTTGCGGCCGGCGTTGCCAAACTCGCCCGTAGGCTTCGTAAACGCAAGCGTATTGAAGAACCCGCTGCCGGAAGACACCGGTTCGCCGGTGGCATCGGCGCGCTCGCTGCCCACGCCGCCGGTTTGCGCCTCCCCCGCGCCAGTTCCTTGATAGCGGGCAGTCAGCGGCGTCCCGGTCTCCGCCGTGATTCCGCCCGAGAGCGACCAGTTCCGCAGCAAGCGCCCGGCCCGGCCGCTCGACGCAAAACGCGAGTTCGGGTTGCCGAACGGCGAAGTGTAGACCCAGCTCATGGTGAAGACCTGACGCCGATCGAAGCTCGACAGGGCGCGCTCCGCCGCCAGATCTAGCCAGTTCTGGGCAACCGTGCCGCCGACTCCCCCAAAGCTGGACGCGTCGTCGATGGACTTCGCGAAAGTATAGCGCGCATTCATCGAAATCCCGCCGCGGAAACGCCGCATCAGGTGTGTCTGCAGAGCGTTGTAAGTGGAATCGCCGATAGGAGCGTCGTAGGTAAATCCCGTCGCATTTCCAAGCTGGTTCCCGGCGCCCGACGTGGTGGTGGGAAGCGCTAGGGTGGGAAGCATCAGAATATCGAGGTGTGTTCCCTTGGTGCCCAGATAGCCCACCTCCATGAAGAAGCCGCTGCCCAGGTCATGTTGGATAGTTATGTTCCAGGTCTGTGCATAAGGAGTGCGGTAGTAGCGATCCACTGCGAACGTGTTGGTGATCGCCGACGGATTTTGGTTTGGCTGGGGCAAACTTGCCAGCGTCAGCGGGTCGGTGGCGCTGGTGTTCACGCTCTCCGATGTCGCGAAAGGTGGCTGCTGCGCCAGTTTCAGCCCGAATGGAATGTAGGCCTGGCCATTGTAATAAATCCCGTAGCCCGCGCGGACGATGGTCGAGCGCTTAATGAACGGCGCCTTCCAGGTCAGACCCACGCGCGGCGAGAAGTTCCGGTAGTCGGGATTAATCAGCCCGGCGGGAAACGAACCGGATGAAGGCGTAACCGGCGTGACACTAACGAAGCCGGGACCGATATCCAGGTTGGCCATTTCGCCGTATTTCTCCTGTAAGGGAGCGAAGATCTCATAGCGCAGGCCCAGGTTCAAAGTGAGATTCGCGCCCACCTTCCAATCGTCCAGCACGTAACCGTTCCAGGTGTTCTGCGTAAAGTACATCGCCGGGCCGTATTGGACGGATGCGGATTGCGGTAGGCCGAGCAGAAAATCGGCGAAATCGGAGCCGGTCGCCGCACCAGTGAAATTGAAGGTGCCGCGTCCGTTCTGCTGGCTGTCGGTCGAGAAATCGTTACGGCCATACAGCATGCCTAGAGTGAGTGTATGCTTGCCGCGTGAAAGGATGACGCTCTCAGTCACGTTCTGGCTTTGGTTACGCGTGAGCACCGGGTTCCCGTCGCTGAGCGGGCCAAAATTTGTGAAATTCAAGTTAGGCGGACCATAGTCCAGCGGGTTTGACGACGTGCCCGCGATACCCGCCACCTCCGCCTCCGCGGCGGTGTCGTATGCAAAGAACGGAGTCGTCTCATTGCGGTTGCGGTTGAAGGCCACGCGGGAACTGAGAATTGTAGTGGGCGAGAAGTTATGGGTCCAGGTAAGGTCCGTCTGAATGCCGTAGCCGCTGACGGTATCGAAAAAAGCGAATGGCTGCGCGTTCTCGGCATCGCGGCGCTGGTAAGACAGATGGTATGCCAAGCGGTCGTTCTTGCCCACGTTGCGATTCACGCGGCCGTTCAGATTGTCGGTATTATTCGGCGGCGACGCCAGATACTCGTAGTTATTCACCAAGCCGGGCTGATTCGGGAGGGGGATGAAACTGAGTAGATTGTTGGCGATCGGATTCAGCATGCTTTGCGGAATCACGTTGGGGGTGGGAAAGGGCGCCTTCGTGGTGGGGTCGATGAGCGCCACCGAAGGCAGCAACTGGGAAAAGTCTCCCCCACGCTCCAGCGCGGTCGGCACCGTCTCCACCGCCGAATACGACTGCCGGGAGCGCGTGCCAGTGTAGTTCAAGTAAAAGAAGGTGGAAGTATCCTTGACAATCTTGGGGATCACCAACGGTCCGCCAACCAGAAATCCGAAACGGCTGCTGGCGTAGACGGGTTGCGGCACTTCTTCGCCGGTGATGGAAAATGGCCTGGCATTCACCGCGGAGTTGGCCAACGTCATGAATGCCATGCCGTGAATCTGGCTGGGAGCCCGGCGGTTGCCGAACTGGGCGCCCGGCTGGCCCTGGCCCTGTCTGCGGTTGCCACCCGGGCCGCCCTGGCCGCCGAACCCTCCTCCGCCGCGTCCACCGCCGCCCCCGGGCCCACCGCCGGGGCCGCCGAAGCCGCCGCCCGGTCCACCGCCACCCGGGCCGCCGCCCGGTCCACCCTGTCCGCCGAACTGTCCTTCGGGACCACCGGCACCTCCGGGTCCGCCCGGCCCGCCCATCATCATGAAGAAGTCGGGCTGCGCGTTTTGCGCCAGGCCCTGGCTCAGGCTGCCCGAGACTTGGAAGGCTTCGCTGCTGTTCTGGCCATCCACCGCTGGCGCGGCGGTTGCCGCGATCTCCGGCGTATTCATCTCGCTCTGCAATTGCGCTTCAAGCTGGGATCCGCCGGCCTGCGCGCCGCCCATGCGAGCCATGCGCTGCATCACCGGCGATTCCTGCAATTGCAGGGCAAAGTCGATCTGCGCGGCTTCCGCGCAATTCGATTTCTTGCTGGAAGGCTCGAAGCCGAACATGCGCACTTCGATGGAGCAATCGCCCGAAGGCGCGCCGGAGAACGCGTAATGACCGCTCTGGTCCGTGGTGGTGACGAGCTTCCGATCACCGATGGTGGCAGTGACGGTCGCTCCGGGGATGGGCTGGTTCGCCGACTTGACGGAGCCGCTCTGGGCATACAGCCCTTCGCCGGCGGCGAAAAGTGCAAGGAGAAGAAGACGATGGTTCGCCAAAATTTCCAGGTGCCTCAACAAGCAAGGACGACCGGAATCCGCCAGCCGTTACCTGTTAAGACATTGTAAATCCACACCATCGCGTAACATTCACCACTTCGGGAGCGCCCTTTCTGCATGCGAAAACTAATGACCACAGGCTTTCTGCTCGGCTTGCTCACGTTGACGGCCCTGGCCGCGGATATCAGCGGCAAATGGACCGCGCAAGTGCCCGGCCGTGGCGGACAAACACGGGAGCAGACATTTAACCTCAAGGCCGACGGCAATACGCTGACCGGCACGGTGAGCGGGCGCGGCGGAGACATGCCGATTGCCGACGGTAAGATCGACGGCGATACGATCTCTTTCACGCAAACCATGGAGTTCAACGGGAACACCATGAAGCTTGTCTACAAGGGAACGGTTTCCGGCGACGAAATCAAGTTCAGCAGGACACGCGACGGAGGCGAAGGGCAAGCCCAGGAATTCACCGCAAAGCGGGCCCAGTAGCGTCGTCGTTGAGGAACACCACCTCGGCTTCGCCGTGACAAACCAGGCGCGCGGGAGAGGACTCTCCATACCCGAAGCCGTTCTTCCGCGTACCGCTGGGCGTAACTGTGATGAGATCCTTGCGGGTCTCGATGCGGCCGTATACTAAGGCCCAGTTGTCGTAATCCTCGCTGCCGAAGGGGAGCTTGGTCAGAGACGTCCCGAGTTTCACGGCGCGCAGCTTCTGAGCCAGCAGCGCCGCGTCGACGGCCAGAACCGCGGGCGGCTTGGCGGCGGTCTCCGGATCGTGCACCACCCAGAAGGCGTTAGGCCACTCCTGATCGCCGGTGATGAACTTGTGGGCGCACTTCTGTTCGCCCAGCCAGCGCCCCGTCTGGCGGAACGAGAAGCGTCCGACCACGGCCACCACCTTCCCGTCATAGGCGGAGAGATCCTGCAGCACCTCGCACACAGTCACCGGCTGCAGCGCAGGCTCAGCGGCCTCGATGAGCGGACACACCAGCAGTAGAAGAAGTGTTGCGAGTCGCACAGTTCCTGAAGCGTTAATTCATTATAGGCGCGCTGAGGGGCAAATGCGTTACAAAGTGCGGATGGAACGTGGGGCCGGCAATTCTGCCCGCAGCCGGCTTTTCAGCCGGCTCGGCCGCCTAAAAAGGCGGCTGCGGCCAAGATTGGCCGCCCTCCAGAGAACGGAGTCAGAATGAGAGCTTACACGCGATGCAGCTTGTTCACCGCGTCCACTTGCGTGGCGCGCCAGACGGGGATGGCCGCCGCGATCATGGCTACGGCGATGACCGCGAGGGCTGCGGCTGCCAGCGTCGTTAGGCTGTTTGAGACGCCGAAAACGACACTCCCCAGCCCGCGCGACACGGCCCAGCCGGCCAGCATGCCGATTCCCGCGCCGATCAGGGACAGGCGCAGAGCCTGCCAGCCCGCCCAGCGCATAATGGAAGGCCGCGGCGCTCCCAGCGCCATGCGGATGGCGATCTCGCCTTCCCTTACACGCACCCAATAGTTCAGCAGACCGTAGATGCCGACGGCGGCGAGAGCCATCGCCAGCCCCGCGAACAGCGCCAGCAGCAGAGTGCTGAAGCGCCGCTCGGCCAGTGACGCCGCCACGGTCTCGGTGAACGGCCGCAAGCTTTCGACTGGCAGGTTGCGATCCATGGCGGCCACGCGCCGGCGCACAGCGGGCGCCAGCGACGAGGCAACTCCGCCGGTGCGGATCATCACCACCATGGCCCGATCCGGCGACTGCGAGAAGGGCAGGTAGACCTCCGGGTAGGGCTCGGTGCCCAGACCCATCTGGCTCACATTGCCGGCCACGCCTACGATCTCATAGATCGGCCCGTCGCGATATGGGCCTCCCCACTTGATGCGATGCCCTAGAGCCGATTCCCTCGGCCACCACTTGCGCGCAAACGTTTCGTTGACGATGGCAACGAGCGGCGTGCCGGGACGGACTGTGTCCGCCAACACGCGGCCTTCCCTGAGCGGAATGCGCATTGCGCCGAAGTAGCCGCGGTCCGCGGTGTTGAACAGCGCGATGGGCACTTCGGACGGTTGCGGCGCCGGCCGGTCCAGGATCGAGTAGAACCAGTCGCCGCAATCGCCCACCGATGGTGGGCAGCGCACAGCGCCCACCGACATAACCCCGGGTAGACCCTGCAAGTCCCGTTCCAGTTGGCTGTAAAAGCCGCCGATCGCCTGCGGGCTCTTGTACGAAGCGGACGGCAGCACCAGTTCCAGCGCCAGCACATGCTCGGGGACAAAGCCGGGATCGGCGGTTTGGGCCGCGATCAGGTTGCGCAGCAGCAATCCGGCGGCGAAGGCAAGCACCAGCGTGATAGCGATCTGCGCCACCACCAGCGCGCTGCGCGATCGCTGTCCGCGCCGGCCGGCCGACGAGCGGGCACTGTCTTTCAGGGCGGAGACCAGGTCCGTCCTCCCGGCGGTGAGCACCGGCGCGATACCGGTGAACAGTCCGGTCAGTATGGTGATAGCGGCCGCAAACAGGAGCACGCGCCAATCGAGTGTGGTTTCCGCCAGGCGGGGAATATCGCGCGGCCCGGCGGCAATGAGCGCGCCCGATCCCCATTGCGCCAGCAGTATACCGGCCATGCCGCCCAGGGCCGCCAGCAGCAGATTCTCCGTGAGCAGTTGCCGGACCAGGCGCTTCCGGCCGGCGCCGATGGCCGCGCGGATGGCGATCTCGCGCGCGCGGGCGGTGGAGCGCGCCAGCACCAGGCTGGCGACGTTGGCGCACGCAAGGATCAGCACCAGGCCCGCGGCTGCCAGCAGGATCAGCAGCGTGGGACGGATGTCGCCAGTCATGGATTCGGTCAGGAAAACGCCCGAAGCGCGGTGCTGGGCCTCTGGTCCGGGGTCCGACTGCGCCAGGCGCCGCATGATGAGATCCAGGTCCGCTACGGCGGAAGCCAGCGGCACTCCCGGTTTCAAACGAGCTACCAGCCGCATGGACCCATGCCGGCCGCGATCGACGATTTCGCCTTCGTACTGGTGCAGCGGCAAGTAGAAATCGATGGATTGTGGGAAGAAGTGCAATCCGGGCGGCAGCACGCCGATAACTTCGTAAGGCTTGCCGTCGAGAGCCAGCGTCGCGCCCACCACGCCGGGGTCGGCTCCCAGTTTGCCGATCCAGAAGCGATAGTCGAGCACGGCCGTGGGGACTGCGCCCGGCTGGTCGTCGGAGGCGTTGAATAAGTGGCCCAGCATCGGGTGTGCGCCGAGAAGGCCGAAAAAGCCGTGGGTGACCAGGCCCGCGCGCGTGAACAATGGCTCACCGCGTCCGGTCAGGGTGAGATGCGCCGTCTGGAAGCCGGCCATGTCTTCAAAGCTGTGATTCTCGTTGCGCCAATGCTGGTAGTTCACCCAGGTGACGCTGATGCCTTCGGCCTTGGGGTCCGATTCGCCAAGCCAGACCAGGCGTTCGGCGGCAGGGTAGGGCAGCGGTCGCAGCAGGACCGCATTGACCACGCTGAAGATGGCGGTGTTCGCGCCGATGCCCAGCGCCAGAGTCACAACCACGACCAACGAAAAACCGGGGGACCGCCGGATGCCCCGCAACCCGTAGCGCAGGTCTTGCGCGATGCTTTCCAGCGAGGGAAAGCTCCAGGCATCGACGGCGCCTTCCTGGATCTGCGTGAGATTGCCAACGTGGCGGCGCGCCGCCGCGCGGGCCTCATCGGGGGGCATGCCGCGCGCGATGTTCTCCTGGATTTCGAATTCCAGATGGGCATGGATCTCGGCGTCCAGGTCGCCCGCCAGGCCGCGGCGGCCAGCGAGGGTCCGGCAGAGTTTGGACCAGTATTCCCGCAACATGTTCAGCCCTCGGGAGCCAGGATGCGCCCCATGGCTTCGACGAAGCGCTGCCAGCGGGACGTCGCGGCGACCAGTTGTTTGCGGCCGGCAGGGGTGAGCCGGTAGTATTTGGCGCGGCGGCCATGGGGCGAGGTTTTCCATTGCGCCGCGATCCAGGTCCGCTGCAATAGGCGCTGCAGGGCGGGATAGAGCGAGCCGTTATCCACCACAAACTCGTCGCCGGATTGCTGTTCGAGGAACTGGGTGATGCCGTAGGCGTGGTTGGGGCCAAGCTGCAGGCTGCGCAGGATCAGGACTTCCAGGGTCCCCTGCAGAAATTCGAGCCGCTCCCGTGGATCGTCTACCGTAGACATACTACCTATATACGCGGGAGACGGACCGTTGTCAAGGAGAGGTGGGGCAGACGGGGTGGGGCAGACGGTCATCTGCCTGCCCCACCAAGACCGCTGTGATTCTACTGGTAGGCCACAAAAAGAATGTCTTCGACGCCCGCCTCCACCAGCCCTACGTCCAGTTTTGGTGCGGTGAAACTCACTGGGGCCGCAAAATTGGACAACAACAGGATGGATGTGGAAATAGTGACTCCATCCTCCATGATCGTGGTGCTCGGAGGCAGCGATAACAACACGGCGGGAGGCACCGTGAAGGTACCCGCCTCGGTTGCCGCCCGGCAACTGAAGAAGCCCGCCAGATAGTTGGTGGCGCTGCCGTTGACGGCCTCCAACGAGATTCCCGTGATATCGACGTGCGTGCCGGCTGCCCCGCCGGTCCAACTCACGGTGAGCCCATTGGACCTCGTCACCGTCGAAATACTGGTGGTGGCGCTCGACCACGTCACCGGGGCCGCGACCTGGATTTGGGGCGTGGTGAAAGCGCCGATGTCCGGGCCGCCGCTGCTGCCGTTATTGAAGGTGAAAGTGCCGCCGGAAGACGGAATGAACGCTGCGGTACCGGCCGGAGTCGTATAGGTGTCGATGCCGCTTAGCGTCTCGAGAGGCATGGCAAGCGTGCCGTCCGGACCGACGATATTGACGTCCGGGCCGGCGTTCAGAGAGGTAAACTGGAAGGCCAAAGGCAAGCTTGTCGAACTGGTGCTGGTGGTGTTGAAGAAATCCACGAAGCAACTGCCGATCGAGCTATACCCTCCTAAGACCGCGGCGAAGGCTCCTGCGCCGATTTGGGCGGATGTGATTTTCTCAAAGCTGGCGACGCCGACGTCGGTCGTGCCTCCGCCGGCAGTCACGCCCTCGACCGTTATGCCCGGCGTGGTCACCTGGTTCACCGAAATGAGGCCCATGTTGAGACTGCCCGTTTGGGTGAGTTGATCCAGAACGGATGCCGTAAGCGGACTATCGGCGTCGGTGCAGGTGCGCCCGCTGGCCGCCACCGGGAGTGTCGCGAAGTTGCTCACGATATTGCCGGTCTGTACCACCACCGAGACATAGCAGCCGGTAAGCCCCGAGGGAACCTTTACGTTAATCTGGTCCAGCCCGGTAAACCCTGACCGTCCCGCATATAGCGGCGTGACCGCAATGCCGCCGATATAGACCGTAACCGTTCCGCTCACCGCGACCCCGGTGGCATCGTTGGCGACCGGGCCCAGCCCGCTTCCCCATAGCAGCAGAATGTCGCCCGGGTTGGCAGCCGCCGAAAAGCCGAATAAGGTGTACTGATTGTTGGGGTCGATATTGGCGTCGTAGCCTTGCGCCGGCCCGGAGCCGTTGTTCGACGTCAACAGGCCAAAGGCGCTGGCCACCACCTGGATTGGAAAAGCCGTGCTGGTGCCCGCGCTGGTGGTCACCGTGATGGTGCCCGTGCCCACCGGCGTCGCCGATGGAAGCACCGCGGCAATCTGAGTGGGGTAGAGGTAATAGAACAACGGGTTGGTGGTCGTGCCGTTCACCGTCACGGCGATGGTCACCCCATTCAGCTTGGTCTGCAAGGGTGGGGCTTGCAGCCCTATTTGCGTTGCCGAAAAATTTGTACCATAAATGACAAAGATCGAACCTTGCGCGATGCCGTAATTCGGCAGCCCTGGCAAGGTGTAACTGTAGTTGTTCAGCAGACCGCCGACGGTGGGCGTCTGCCCCAGGGCATTACCTGCGAAAATGCCCGCTAGCGCGAGCGTGAAAGCGGCGAATTTCATAATCCCTCCACGACATAGTGTATTTAAACCGCGGATCGTTTCTCAAACGGTGTGTCATTCGGTACCCCGTTTTTGACCCCGCGCGGTTATTCTACCCCGGCTTCGCTGGTGGATCAAGCAAAACCGGTACTGAGACCTGAAACACCTTGGCATTTGCCGGTATTTTCAACACATTCGTGGGCTGCTGGAGATTTGCTGTGGGGCAGGCCATCGTTCTTCGTGGCCTGCCGAGTTCGAGCACGGTGCGCAGACGACAACAACGATCGTCTGCGCCACGCCGGGCACCGGAACTGTACTATTCGCAGACACTACACTAGGGTGCTACTGCAGATTGTGCTTCTTGATTTTGTACCGCAGTTTGTCGCGAGTGATGCCCAGAATGCGGGCGGCCTGCACCTGATTGCCTCCCGCGCGGTCGAGAGCCTGCTCAATGACGCGGCTTTCCTGTTCATCGAACGACAGGCTGCCTTCCACGCCGGCGGGCCGCGGCGCCGGAGGCGGGGTGGCAGTGGACGCCGCGGCGGCGACGCCCTGCCGCATATATTGCGGAAGATCGGCTATGTCGATGGCTTCGCCGGCCACCAGCATGCAGGCGTGCCCGATGACATTCTCCAACTCGCGCACGTTGCCGGGCCAGGAGTGGCGCGCCAGCAGAATCTGGGCGCGCGGGGTCAGCGACTCCACCGGCTTCTTGTATTGGGCCGCGAATTTCCGGATGAAGAAGCGCTCCAGCAGCGGCAGATCCTCCTTGCGGTCGGCCAACGCCGGCGTCTTGATCTCCACCATGGAGAGCCGGTAATACAAATCCTCGCGGAAGCGCTTCTCGGCGATTTGCGCGCGCAGGTCGTGATTGGTGGCGGCCACTACGCGCACGTCCACCTTTCGCGCGCTCAGCGAGCCGACCCGCTGCACCTCCTGATTCTGCAGGACGCGCAGCAGCTTGGCCTGGGTGGCCAGCGGCATATCGCCGATTTCATCCAGAAAGAGCGTGCCGCCGTGCGCGTACTCGAACAGGCCCATCTTGGTGCTGTCCGCCCCGGTGAATGCGCCCTTCACGTGTCCGAATAACTCGCTTTCGAACAGCGTTTCCACCACCGCGGAACAATTGCAGACCACCATGGGGCCGGACGCCTGGCTGAGCTTGTGCAGCGCCTGCGCCACCAGTTCTTTGCCGGTGCCGGTGGGTCCGGTTACCGAGCAGGCGCGGTAGTGCGGCGCCACGCGGCGGATCTGTCCGAACATCTCCCACATCAGCGGACTGCGCCCCACCATGCCTTCGAACTGGCTGGTATCCATCAACTCGCCGTCCAATTGACTGACCCGCTGGCGGCGGCGCGCGTCGGTGGCCAGCTTGTCGATGCGCTCGCGCAGAACGGGGATTGAAATGGGCTTGGTCAGATAATCGCACGCGCCCTTCTTGATGGCTTCCACGGCAGCGTCGGTGGAGTAGTGGGCGGTCATCAGGATCACGTCGGTGGCTGGGTCCACCTCGAGAATCCGTCCCAACAATTCCATGCCGTTCATCTTGGGCATCACGATATCGCTCAGCACGATTTCGGGACGCTCGCGGCGCACCAACTCCAGGCCGCTCTCGGGGTCGTCCGCGGTGAGAATGTGGAGGCCATTCTCCGAGAGCGTCTCCGAGACAAGCTCCAGGCTTTGCGGATCGTCGTCGATGACGAGGAGTTTGATGCGCGGCGGCGTGGCGGTCATAGGCACTAGAGAAGCTTCCGGATTTCCTGCCGGAGCGCGGCGATGTCCACTGGTTTGGTGATGTAGCCGTCGAAGCCGGCATCCAGCGCGCGGTCGCGGTCACCCTGCATGGCGAAAGCCGTCAACGCCACCACATGCAGGCCGGAAAGCCGCGGATCGGCGCGCAATTCGCGCAGCACGCCATAGCCATCCAGGCGGGGCATCTGGATATCCACCAGCACCAGGTCGAGGGCGTTGGCGCGCGCCGCGCTCACGGCGTCGTGGCCATCGGCGGCTTCGACCACGTCATAGCCGCTCATTTCCAGCACCTCCCGGATCAACTCGCGGCTGGCGGTGTTATCGTCCGCCACTAAGATCCTGTGGCTCATGCGCGGCCCGCCTGTGCGCCCACTGCGCGGCGCAGGTCGGCCAGCAACTGCTTCTTCCATTCGCGGCCCTTTTGAAAAAGGCCGATGGTCTCGTGGCGTAGCATGTCGATTTCACTATCGGTCAGGTCCTTAGCCGTCAGAACCAGCACCGGGATATTGCGCAAGCCGGGGTCTTCTTTCATGCGTAGCAGCAGCTCGAAGCCATCCATCTCGGGCATGATCAGGTCCAGCAGGATGGCGCTCACGGAGATCCTTGCCACGGCCTCCAACGCTTCCTTGCCGCTGGCCGCCAGCACCGGGATGTAGCCGTCGGACTCCAGCATTTCCTTGAGCAACTCCCGCGTGCCGGCTTCGTCGTCCACCACCAGGATCTTAGCCGGACCGTTGGATCCCGGGCCGACGAACCGGCGAACGGTTTCGAGCAAGACTTCTTTATCGACTGGTTTCACCAGGTATTCGGCGGCGCCCAGCGCCAGACCGATCTTCGGTTCATCGACCACAGTGACCACAATCACGGGAATCCCGGCGGTGACCGCCGTCTTCTTCAGCGCGTAGAGTGTGTCCCAGCCGCCTTTACCGGGCATGAGCATGTTCAACGTGATGGCGTCCGGCACATGCTCGGCGGCCTTGGCCAGGGCGTCGGCCGACGAACCCGCCGCGATCAGTTCATAGCCCTCGGGTTCCAGCCAACTCGCCAGGAGTTCGCGAGCCGGGGCTTCGTCGTCCACAATCAGAACCAGGGGGCGTTCGCGCGGCGGCCATTTCTCGCCGGCGCCGGCATCCCCGGGCGCGGATTCTTCCGAGGCGCGGCCCGCGGGCATGGTGAAGCTCAGCCGCGCGCCCTTTCCCGGCTCGCTCTCCACCCAGATGCGCCCGCCGTGCTCCTCCACCAGGCGTTTGGTGATGGCCAGTCCGAGGCCGGTTCCTTCCTTGATGCCTTTGGTGGTGGCTCCCGCCTGGTGGAATGCATCGAAGATGGCTTCCTGCTCCTCGATGGGAATGCCCAGCCCGGTGTCGCTGACGGATACGGTAAGGCGGCCGCGGCGCTCCGCGGCCTCGACCCAGATTCTGCCGCCTGCGGGAGTGAACTTGACCGCGTTACCGAGCAGATTCACCAGGATCTGTTTGAACCGGACGCGGTCCGCGAAGACCGTCACATCCGGCCCGATGCTGCTGTGCACCGCGATATCTTTGGCCGCAGCCGCCGGGCGGATGCTGATGAGGACATCCCCCAGGGCGGGGGCCACGGACACGTTCTCCCGATTCAGCTCCAGGCGGCCGGCTTCCACTTTCGAGAGGTCCAGGATGTCGTTAATCAGCGCCAGCAGATGGCGCGCACCCTGCTGGATGTGACTGACGAATCTTTGCTGCTTGGAGGACAGCGGGCCTGCGGTTTGTTCGGCGAGCAAGTCCGAGAAGCCGATGATGGCGTTGAGCGGCGTGCGCAACTCGTGGCTCATGCTGGCCAGGAATTCGCTCTTCATGCGATTCGCGCGTTCCACTTCGCGGTTGCGCAGTTCCAGCTCTTTGTTGGTGGCGCCTAATTTCGTATTCAATGCGGCCACGGCTTCTTCAGCCTGTTTGCGCAGGGTGATGTCGCGGTTGGTCTCCAGAACGGCGACGGGGGTTCCATCGATTCCGCGAACCAGAATGTGCCGGCTTTCGACGGTGATGCGTGCGCCATCGTGGCGTGTGTGCCGCAGTTCGCCATCCCAGCGGCCGCCACGGTCGAGCGCCGCTTCCACCTCCTCCAGGGAGATTGGAAACCCGGTCTGGAACAAGGTATGCGTAACCTGGCCCAAGGTCTCCGTGGCGGACCACCCGTAAGTCTCCTGGGCCCCGGCGTTCCATTGCAGAATCCGGCCGCCGGGCTCGCGCACGATAATGGCATCGTGGGACGCCTCGATCAATTGGGCTTGCCGGCGCAAGTCCTCCTCGATGCGCTTGCGGTCGGTCATATCCCGGACCACACACATGACCTGCGGGCCATCCTTAGTGTCCAGGGGGCTCAGATTGATGTCTACCGGAAACTCGCTGCCGTCGGAGCGCAGCGCCCACAGATCCAAGCCGGATCCCATGGGCCGCCTGGCCGGCTTGGCCTGGTAATGCTCGCGGTAATCCGGATGCCGGCCGCGAAAACGGCCGGGCACCAACTCGTCGACAGATTTGCCCAGCAAGTCGTCCAACGGGCAGCGGAACATTTCGCCCGCCAGCGAATTTGCCAGGACGATGCGGCCCTCCCGGTCCACCTGGAGGATGGCGTCTGGAGAGGCCTCGAAGATCTGGCTGAATCGAAGATCCGCCCGGACCACGTCCCGAGCGCCGGGATCGTGCCGCGCGGCCTTCAGCTCCAGGGCCTGCCTGGCGGAGATCGGCAGCCGGAAAAGTTCACTGACGTGCAGGCAGTCGGCGGCGCCTTCCAGAACGCAGTTCATCAGGAGGCGGGGGTCGGAGTCGCCGGCCAAAACGATGAGGGGGACCGGTCTGGGAGATCCTCGCAAGGCTTCCAGCGCGGCGCGCCAACTCCAGCCGGGGGCCGTATGCTCGGTGACCACCAGGTCGTACTCGGTCTTCTCCAGGAGGGCTGAAAGCTCTTCCGGACTGCCGGCGGTGGAATGGCCCGCGTCAAAGCCCACCCGCGCCAATTCGCGCATGCAATGATCCGCGATTTCGGGATGGGTTTTAAGAAATAGAACGCGCAAAGCGGCCCCTCATTTGTTTAATGGTATTACATTCAGCGCACAAGGTTGGTCTTGGCGAGATCGATGATTTCTTCGCCGCGGCCATCGAGAACAGCTTTGATCATGAACAGGCTGAAGCCCTTGACCTGATCGAAGCTAATGGCCGGCGGCATGGAGAGTTCCTGCCGGCTCACGATGGCTTCAATCAGAGCCGGCCCGTCATGACTGAGCGCCTGCTCGATCGCCGGTCTAACCTGATCCGGCGTCTCGGCCCGCAGCCCGAGGATGCCTGCGGCCTCAGCCATTTTTGCGAAATTTGGGTTGTGCAAATCGGTTCCGAAATCGAGGATTCCCGCGGCCTTCATTTCCAATTCAACAAAGGCCAGCGAGCTGTTGTTGAAGACGACCGTCTTGACCGGCAACTGCAACTGGCGAAGCGAGAGCAGATCGCCCATGAGCATTGCCAGCCCACCGTCCCCGGACAAAGAGATCACTTGACGGCCAGGATGACTGACCTGCGCTCCAACGGCCTGCGGGAGCGCGTTCGCCATGGAGCCGTGCGTGAAGGAGCCGAGCAATCTGCGTTTGCCGTTCATGTGGAGATAGCGCGCAGCCCAGATCGTAGGCGTACCTACGTCGCAGGTGAACACGGCATCTTCCGCCGCAAGCTCGTCCAGAATCTTTGCGACGTATTGGGGATGAGCCGGTTTTTGTCCAGGTTCGCCCGTGGCCAAATCGTCCAGGCCCTTGCGGGCCTCGGTATAGTGTCTGAGCGAAGCGCTTAAGTGCGTGTCATCCGATTTGGCGCGAAGCTGGGGGCTGAGCGCGGCCAGGGTGGATTTCACATCGCCGACCAGGCCCAAGTCTACTTTGGTGCGACGGCCAATCTGCTCACCCCGAATGTCGATCTGGACGATGGCCGCGTTTTCCGGGTAAAACTGCCGATACGGGAAGTCAGTTCCGAGCATCAGGAGCGTGTCGCAATTCATCATCGCGTGATAGCCGGAGGAGAAGCCCAGCAGTCCCGTCATGCCGACGTCGAAAGGGTTGTCATACTCGACAAACTCCTTGCCGCGCAAGGCATGCACGATGGGGGCTTTCAGCTTTCCCGCGAGTCCGACAAGCTCCGTGTGAGCGCCTGCGCAACCGGCTCCTGCAAGAATCGTCGTCTTCTTCGAGCCATTCAGCAGGTTCGCCAGCGCTGCGAGTTCTTCACCGGAAGGGCACACCGTGGGTTTCGGTTCGTAAAAATTCAGGCGCGGCCCTCGTTCGACGGCATCTCGCAGAGCGATGTCGCCTGGAATGGCGATGACGGCAACGCCGCGCCGCGAAACCGCGGTCCGCATGGCAATCTCAAGCACGCGGGGCATCTGCTCGGGTTGCGAAACCAGTTCGCAATAGTGGCTGCACTGCGCGAAGAGATGTTCCGGGTGAGTCTCCTGAAAATATCCGCTGCCGATTTCATCGCTGGGGATCTGCGCCGCGATGGCGAGGACAGGGACACGGCTCCGGTGGCAGTCGTAGAGTCCGTTGATCAAATGCAGATTGCCGGGGCCGCAGCTCCCGGCGCAAACCGCCAACCCTCCGGTAAGATGAGCCTCCGCGCCAGCGGCAAAAGCTGCCGTCTCTTCATGCCGCACATGGATCCAGTCTAGTTGCTTCGTTGCGCGAATCGAGTCGGTGATGCCGTTGAGCGAGTCGCCAGAGACACCGTAAATGCGGCGGACGCCTGCCTCCGCCAGAACATCCACTAACAGGTCTGCCACTTTTTTCTTCGCCATGACGCCATCCTCTCTATGGGATTAGAGGGGGATTCATCTTAGCCGGACGGTATGGCTTCCCTCTCGGGCCAGACCACTGCTAACAACAATGCGACCGCAATGCCGATGGACACTTCGGCGAACCGATGAAATGCGACCAGCCATGCAGTGTTCGACCGCGGTATCAACACCACAATCGCCAGCGTAACGCCGCCGAACCGGTATGCGGCTGGGCCGGAACGGGTGAGGGCGCACAGCAGCCCCAGGATGAACACGCAGATGCCGAATACCAGCGCGTGCGGTCCGAAGTAACTCGCTACAGCCCCGCCAACAACGGCTCCAAGCACAGTCCCGATGAAACGTTGCGAGGAAACGGCGAACGCCGCACCCAGTGACGACTGCGTGATTACCAGGGTTGTAATCGGCGCCCAGTAGGCTTCCGGAAGCCGGAACAACCGCGCTACCAGCAGCGAAACCAGAGCCGCCACGGCCGTTCGTACAGAATGGACCAGCACCGGCCACTCCGTCCACTTGGCTCTATCGTTAGCCATTTTTTCTCACCGGCGTGACAACCGCGATGATTCGAAATTTCCACCCGCTAACACTCGTGCCGCGGTTCGGGGACATCGACTGCGGCGGGTGCGATGGCGAATGCCCGGTTACGGCGAAAAGCCAGGAAGATGAATCCCCCCAGGATGCAGAAAGGCGGCAATCCCAGCAGCACGATGCCCATGTTGAGAAGGTGGGCGCGGGCCGCATTCTGGGCGGCTGCCGTGCGGTAGCACATGACGCACTGCGCCCCGCCATTCGCGGCGGCCAGAAAAAGCGCCAAGCCCACGCGCTTCATTGCGGCCTCATCGTCATCAGGCGGCTGGAGTCGGGCATGAACATGATCAGCATCAGGACGATGCAGAGAATCAACATGGGGAACAGTGTCAGGAACAGGCTCAATTTCTCAAACTTCAGGTGCATGAAGTAAGCGATAATCAGCGCCGCCTTGATCACCGAAAGGCCCACCAGAGCTGTCAGGAAGATGAGCACCGGAATCTGCTCGTAGGCCAGGAAAACTTCGATGCCGGTCATGAATAGCAGCGCAAACCAGACGGTGAGGAACGCCTTGGTGGTGGCGCCGTCGACGTGATCGATTGCTTCGGAGTGAGTGCTCATGAGTGGTTTCCTTCGTCAAATCTTTGCCGACATCAGGTAGACCAGCGGGAAGATGAACATCCACACCAGGTCCACAAAGTGCCAATAGAGGCCGCTGACTTCCACGTCCTCGGCCTTGAACTTGCCGCGGGCGACGGCGAAGGCGATGATGCCCAGGTAAATCAGGCCGATGACGACGTGCGTCATATGCAATCCCGTGAGGGCGAAAAACGTGCCGCCGAACAGAGGCACTCCCCAGGGGTTGTCGAAGGGCGTGACATGCTCGTTGTGGATCAGGTTCAACCATTCGGTGAGGTGCAGCGCCACGAAAGATCCGCCGCCCACCATGGTGGCCAGAATCCAGCCGACGGCGGCCTTGCGGCGGCCGTGATTCATGGCGTGCACTCCCATGACCATGGTCAAGCTGCTAGAGAGCAGGCAAAAGGTCATGACCGTGGAGAAAATGATACTGGGCGAAAAGTGAAATGGCGTGGGCCAGTTGGGCGTGGACAGCCGCACATAGGTATACGCCATCAGCAGCGCGGAGAAGGTCAGCGCGTCGGAGATGATGAACAGCCACATCCCGAACTTCTTCGAATTCACGGCGTATGGCGAACGCCCGCCTGCCCAGACCGATGTCATCGTTGCCATCGACAGATTTACCCCCAAACGAGAAATAGAGCCATCAAGAAAAGCCAAAGGCCATCCACGAAATGCCAGAAGAGCGCGCTGACGTCCACCGCCGTGCGCTTACCAGGCCCCAGCCGCAAGCGGAGCGCCTGCACGTCCACATAGGCGAGGGCCGACAGACCGCCCACGATGTGCAGGCCGTGCGCCGCCGTGAGCAGGTAGAAGAACGAACTGCTGGGATTGGTGGCTACGAAGATGCCTTCCCGATTCAACTGCAGCCACGCCAGCGCCTGGCCCACCAGGAAGAGGGCTCCGAGCACCGTGCCCGCGGTCCAATAGCGGTTGAATCCGGTGCGCCGTCCGGTCTTGAGCGATCGCCGCGCCAGTTCCAGCAGGAGACTGCTGCCGAGGAGGATGGCGGTGTTGACCCATACGATCGGCGGCAGCGGCAAGGCCACCCAATCGTTGGATATGCCGCGGCGGACGACGAAGGCGCTGGTGAAGGCGGCGAACGCCATGGTGGTGGCGGCCAGCAGCACCATCAGGCCGGTCATGGATGCGCGGCGCGATGCGCCCCGGCCGTCCGGTCCGCCGCCGCCACCGCCGAAGCCGCCTCCCCGCGGAGGGGCCGGCGGTCTGATGATGTCCGATGTGATTGACCCTGGCATTTATGACGATAGCCTCGTGGGGCAGGACTCCAGTCCTGCGGCCGACGTCCACGTCGGCCTATTCGCACTGTCGAAAACCCAGCCGTAACGTATTGGGGAAAAAGGGCGGGTCTGGAGACCCGTCGCTGGCGTGGACGCCAGCCCCACGTGGACTAGCGCACAATTAGTGGGCCGCAGGTCCATCCTGACAGACCTGCAGGTCCGCCCCACATTCAGAGCGCGACAGCCATGATTGGCTGTTGCAAAAGGCATTGGCGAAGTATTATGACTCCGCATGGACGTCCACCGGGTCGGTTTGCATGATGAAGTCGCGCGGCGCGCCGGGCACGCTGTATTCATAGGGGCCGTGATTCACCACGGGGTGCTGGCCGCCGAAGTTGTCAAAGGGCGGCGGCGATGGGATGGTCCACTCCAGGGTGGTCGCGTTCCACGGGTTCATGGGCGCTTTCTTGCCGTATTTCATGCTCCAGAAAAGATTGATGAAGAACAGGATCTGGATCGCCGCGGTGCCGTAGGCTGCTTGGGTCATGAAGTTGTGCACCGGGAGCAGTTTACCCAGGAAGTCGAAATTGGTGAAGTCCGAATAGCGCCTGGGATTGCCGGCGATGCCCAGATAATGCATGGGGGTGAAGATCGCGTAGACGCCGACGAAGGTGACGTAGAAGTGGATCTTGCCCAGGGTCTCGTTCATCATGCGCCCGAACATTTTCGGGAACCAGTAGAAGGTGCCGGCGAACATGCCGAAGATGGCGGCCACGCCCATGATCATGTGGAAATGGCCCACCACGAAGTAGGTGTCGTGGAAATACAGATCCAGTGCGGGCTGGCCCAGGAAGATACCGCTCAGGCCGCCGGTGACGAACAGGGATACGAAGCCGAGGGCGAACATCATGGCGGTGGTGAAGTGGATCTTGCCGCCCCACAACGTGCCGATCCAATTGAATGTCTTGATGGCCGAGGGTACGCCGATAGCCATCGTCAGCACCGAGAAAGCCATGGCCGAATAGGGGCTCATGCCGCTCATGAACATGTGATGGCCCCACACCATGAAGCCCAAAAAGCCGATGCTGAGGATGGCGTACACCATGGCGCGGTATCCGTAGACGGCCTTGCGCGAGAAAGTGGCGAGCAACTGCGAAGTGACACCCATGCCGGGCAGAATCGCGATGTAGACTTCCGGATGGCCGAAGAACCAGAACAGATGCTGCCAGAGCAACGGCGAGCCGCCTTTATGGTTCAGAATCTGATCGCTGACCAGCAGCCCCAGCAGCCCGGCCGGAATAAAAAAGCTGGTTCCGGCGGAGCGGTCGAGAATCAGCAGAACGCCGGCGGCCAACAGCACCGCAAATCCCAGCAGGCCCAGGATCGCCGTTACGAACCAGGTCCAGCAGGTGAGGGGCAGGCGCATCAGCGACATACCCTGGCAGCGCAGATCGATGAGGGTGGCGATGAAGTTGATTGCACCCATCAGGGAGGCGCCGCAGAAGATGGCGATGCTGACAATCCAGAGAGTTTGCCCCAAGCCTTCGCCGGGGCCGGCCAACGGGCCGATGCCGCTCAGCGGAGGATATCCAGTCCAGCCAGCCAGCGGCGCGCC
>JBEKPZ010000010.1:0-50310 GCA_049520215.1 Bryobacteraceae bacterium
GCTGGCGGCAGATTGCGGCTGAAACCGACGGCACCGTGGGAGCGGCCGTACTGCACCTGGGATCGGGGCAGCACGTCAGCCTGCATGGCGGCGAGCGCTTCCCTTCGGCCAGCGTCTGCAAGCTGCCGATTGCCATGCATATCCTGGCAATGGTGGATGACGGGAAGCTCTCGCGCACCGCGTCCATCGAGGTCGTACGGCAAGACGTGACTACGCAGGTCAGCGAGGTGGGAGAACGCTGGCCCAAACAGCGGCGCTTTCCTCTCGATGAATTGCTCCTGTTGATGGTGGCGCACAGCGACAATACCGCCGTCGAGACGCTGTACCGGATCGGCGGCGGCGCGGCGGCGATTACCGCGCAGCTCCGCAACTGGCGCCTGGATGGCATCCGCGTCGACCGCAGCGAGCGCGAATGCGGCCGGGATGCTGCCGCGTCGATGCCGCGTTTCATCGCCGACCCCCGCGACACGGCCGTGCCCGATGGCATGGTCCAGCTCTTGAGGCGCCTTTTCCGCGGCGAACTGCTCTCGGCATCGTCGACGGCGCGCCTCGTCCAGATTCTGGAAGCCACCTCGACGGGTCCCAAACGCATCAGAGGGCTGCTGCCCGCCGGCGTAGTCGTCGCCCACAAAACCGGGACCACCGGCACGGCCAACGGTCTGAACGGTTCGACTAACGACGTGGGCGTGATCACCCTCCCGCACAATGCCGGGCAACTCGCACTGGCGGTCTTCCTAAAGGGCAGCACGCGCGATCTGCCAGCCAGGGAAATGGTCATAGCCCAGATCGCGAAAGCCGCTGTGGGGCAGGTTGCCAACCTGCAGGCCGATTGTTAATCGGCCGTTCCCTCGTAGTCCAAGAGAATATCTCCCTGCCCATCAACCACTTCGCGCCCTTGCCCACCCTGTCGCGACAGCCCCCGTGCTCCAAAATGGGGGCGAATTCAAGGCGAAGCCGAGTGCCAGCATCGGCCTCCCGCCTCCCAAACCCCGGCCGCCCCCGCCCGTCTATCCGAACATCGGGCTATAGTATATAAATCCGGGCAAACGCACCCCTGAGGATCCACGTGAAAGCATCCCTCATCTCCATTCTGCTGGCCGCCGCGTCCCTATACGCACAATCCACGCGCGGCTCCATCGGCGGACAGATCACCGACGCCGCCAAACGACCGGTCTCCGGCGCCGCGGTCGCGCTTGTCAACCAGGAAACCAACAAGAAGCGCACCGCCGCCTCCGGCCCGCAGGGCGATTTCCTGATCACCCTCCTCGATCCCGGAACCTACCGCCTGGAAGTGGACGCGCCGGGTTACCGCCCGCACGTCCAGGACTTGGTGCTCGATCTGAACCAGGAGATCCGCGTCGAAGTGCCCTTGCTCCCCGGCAAGACCAGCGAGCAGGTCACCGTCACCGCCACCCGCAGCCTGCTGCGCCCGGACTCTTCCACCGTCGGCGGTGTGATCGACACCCGCCAGGTACAAGGGCTGCCGCTCGATGGCCGCGATTTCTACGAGTTGAGCCTGCTGCTGCCCGGCGTCGTTCCGGCCGCGGAAGGTTCCGCCGCCTCGGTGCGCGGTTCCTTCGCCATCAATATCAACGGCGCGCGCGAGGACGCCAACGATTTCCTGCTGGACGGCGTCTATAACGGCGACCCCAAGCTCAACGGCACGGCGGTCAGTCCGCCGGTCGATGCCGTGCGCGAATTCGAAGTCCTGTCCAGCACCTATGACGCCTCCTTCGGGCGCAATGGCGGCGGGCAAGTCAGCGTCGTGCTGCGCTCCGGCGGTAACCAGTTCCACGGCACGGCCTACGAATTCCTCCGCAACGCCGTCTTCGACGCGCGCAACTACTTCGCGCCATCCGGCACACCCGCGCCACAGGACCAGCGCAACCTGTTCGGCGCCACTCTCGGTGGACCGATCGTCCCCAACCGCACTTTCTTCTTCGCCGACTATCAGGGCACCCGCGACAACACCGGCATCACGCAAGTCACCAATGTGCCCACGCTTGCGGAACGCACTGGCGACTTCTCGCAGTCGAGCTTGCCCGCCATCGATCCCTATACCGGCGCGCCGTTCCCCAACAACATCATCCCGAGCGCTTATCTCGACCCCACCGGCACAGCCATCGCCGCGCTTTACCCCGCGCCCAACCGCAACGTAGCCAACCAGAACTATGTGTCCTCTCCCGACGGCCGCACGCGCGCCGATCAGTTCGATCTACGCCTGGATCATACCCTCTCACCATCGTCGCAGCTCACCTTCCGCTATAGTTTCGGCGACCAGAGCCTGTTCGAGCCGTTCACCGGCCCCAGTTTTCCCCTGGTGCCCGGCTACGGTGACAACGTTCCCACCCGAGATCAGAATGCCATGCTCGCCGAAACGCACGTCTTCACGCCGGCTCTGCTCAACGAATTCCGCGCCGGATTCGACCGCGTTTCTGAAGGCGTTTTTCAGCAGGATATTGGGCAAAACGTCAATGGCCAAGTGGGGTTGCCGACCATCTCCACCAACCCGCGCGATTTCGGACTCAGCTTGATCTCGGTGACCGGATTCTCGCCGCTTGGCGACGAAGACAACAACCCCCAGCATTCGACCACCAACGTCTATCAGTTGAACGATAACCTGACGTGGGTGCATGGCCGCCATCAGGCCAAGTTCGGTGTGGATTACCGGATCACGCAGCAAAACGCCTATCGCGACATCGAATCCCGCGGCTTCATCGACTTCCTGGGAGACATTACCGGCAACGCCCTCGAAGAGCTGCTGCTGGGTTTGCCAACGGATTCCGGCGTAGCCACGCTCAACAACCCGGAGCATCTGCGCACTTACAGCTACAACTTTTTCGCCAACGACACCTGGCGCGTGCGCCCCAATCTCACCCTGATTTTGGGGCTGCGCTACGAGTACAATTCGCCCGGAGTGGACGCCCAAAATCACGCCAACCTCTACGACCAGACCACGCAAACGCTCGTGCCCGTCGGCACCGACGGTATGCCGCGCAGCGGCTATGTCCCGAACCGCGACAACTTCGCCCCGCGCGTGGGCTTCGCCTGGACGCCCTCCTGGTCGCCGCGCACGGTGGTCCGCGCGGGCTATGGCGTCTACTACGATCAGTCGTCGCTCGCTCCCGGCGAGGGTCTCTATTTCAGCCCGCCCTATTTCAATCTCAACGTCTACTACCCGCTCAGCGCCACCCAGCCGCTGCTGCTCTCCAACCCGTTCCCGAGTGACTTTCCCTATCCTTACCCGCCCTCCGCGCTGGCCTTCCAGCGCAATCTGCACACGCCTTATGTGCAGCAATGGAACTTCAATGTCGAGCGATCCCTGGGCGGCAGCCGTGTGTTCGAAATCGGCTACGTCGGCTCCAAGGGCACCGATCTGATCGGCGCGCGCGACATCAACCAGCCCCCGCCCTCCGCAAACCCTTATTTCGAGCGTCCGCTGCCGCAGTTCGCCGATATCGACCTGTTGGAATCCAACCGCAATTCCAGCTATAACAGCCTGCAGGCGCGCTTCCAACAGCGGCTGAATTTCGGCCTGTCGCTGCTGGCTTCCTACACTTTCTCGAAGTCGATCGACAACGGCTCCAGCTTCTTTTCGAGTACCGGCGATTCGAACTTCCCGCAGGACAGTTACGACCTGCGCGCCGAGCGCGGCCTTTCCAACTTCGATGTCCGCCAACGGTTCGTCGCCAGCTACGCCTACGATCTGCCGTTCCACTCGGCCTCCGGCTGGCTCAAGGGCTGGCAGACCTTCGGCATCCTGCAGTTCCAGACCGGCCAGCCGTTCACCGTGGACCTGCTGGCGGATGACGACAACAGCAATACCGGCATCGACAGCCTGGGTTTTGGCGCCAACGACCGGCCGAACTTAGTCGGAAATCCGCGGCTTTCCAATCCCACGGCCAACGAATGGTTCAATACGTCGGCTTTCGCGATTCCGCCCTACGGAACCTTCGGCAACTCCGGCCGCAATACCGTCGAAGGGCCAGGCATGGCCACTGTGGATCTCTCGCTGGTGAAGAACACGGCCATTCGCGAGCACGCCACGGTACAGTTCCGCGTCGAGGCATTCAACATGCTCAATCATACGAACTTCGGCCTGCCCGACAACTTCATCGGCTCGCCCACGTTCGGCCAGATTCTCTCGGCGGGCAATCCGCGCCGTGTTCAACTCGGCCTGAAGTTCCTCTTCTGATGTGGGGCGGACCTCCAGGTCTGCGCGGGTCCTCCAGGACCCGCTCTTCGCGCAGCGCTATAATGGATCTAACTGGGACGCTGACAGGATGCTGACTGAAACTGAAACTGAACAAACCACCGCCGGCAGCTACTTCGTATCCAACTATCCCCCGTACTCCTTCTGGAGTCCGGACCGCGTTGGCGACGTCTTCGCCGCCCTGGACCGTCCTCCAGCGCCGAATACTCCCCTGGGCATCTATCTCCACATCCCCTTCTGCCGCAAGCGGTGTCACTTTTGTTACTTCAAAGTGTATACCGACAAAAACGCATCTGAAGTGGAAGGCTATCTCGACACCGCGATCCAGGAACTAACCCTCTACTCCCAAAAACCCTTCATTGGCGCCCGCAAACCCAAGTTCATCTACTTCGGAGGTGGTACACCCTCGTACATCTCCTCCCGGCAGCTTTCCAGCCTGGTGGAGCGTATGAAACGCCTGCTGCCGTGGGACGAAGCCGAGGAGGTCGCCTTCGAGTGCGAGCCGGGGACCCTGACCGAAGGCAAACTCCAGGTGATCAAGGATCTCGGAGTCACGCGTCTTAGCCTCGGCATCGAGAATTTCGACGACGACATCCTGAAAATCAACGGCCGCGCGCACACCTCCAAAGAAATCGGACCCGCGTACAGTTTCGCGCGCTCTATCGGCTTCCCGCAGATCAATATCGATCTCATTGCCGGCATGGTGGGCGAAACTACCGCCAACTGGCGCGAATGCGTGCGCAAGACGATCGAACTCGACCCCGACAGCGTCACCATCTACCAGATGGAGGTTCCCTACAACACCACCATCTTCAAAGAGATGAAAGTCATGGGACAGTCGGTTGCGCCCGTGGCCGCCTGGAAGACCAAGCGCGACTGGGTTCGCTACGCGTTCTCCGAGTTGGAAGACGCGGGCTACACGGTGCGCAGCGCTTACACGGCGGTGAAGAATCCGGAAAAGACACGCTTCGTTTATACCGACCTGCTGTGGTCCGGCGCGGATATGATTGGCTTAGGCGTCGCTTCCTTTTCGCACGTGCAGGGCACTCACTTCCAGAACGAGCACGAGTTCGAGACCTATTCCGACAAACTCCGCCATGGGGTTCTTCCCATCTATCGCGCGCTGACACTCACTCAGGAACAGCGCCTCATCCGCGAGTTGATCCTGCAAATGAAGCTTGGACATGTTCGCGATCGGTACTTTGAAGACAAGTTCGGCGTACGGATTCAGGAGCGCTTTGCGATCCCTGTCGGCATCCTGCGCGATCAAGGCTTCCTGACTACTGACGCGGATAGCATGCGCCTGACCCGCGACGGTCTGTTGCAGGTCGACCGGTTGCTTTACGAGTTCTTCCTGCCCGAACACAAGCTCACCTATGCAGTATGATGCCATCGTTATTGGGGGCGGCCCGGCCGGCTCTACTGCCGCCGCCGTATTGGCGGCCAAAGGCCGGCGCGTGGTGGTGCTGGAGAAAGAGAAGTTTCCGCGCTATCACATCGGCGAGTCGCTGCTGCCCTACGGTTACTTCACCCTGGAGCGGATCGGCGTGCTCGACCGGATGAAGGCTTCGCACTTTACAAGAAAGCACAGTGTGCAATTCGTCGGCGCCAGCGGACGCGCTTCCGTGCCATTCTATTTTTCCCAACAGCTCGATCACGAAGCTTCCGCCACCTGGCAGGTCTTGCGTAGCGAGTTCGACCAAATGCTGCTCGACAATGCCCGCGAGAAAGGCGCGGAAGTGATCGAAGAGATAACTGCTCGTGAGCTGATTCAGCCGGATGGCGCGGTCACCGGAGTGAAAGCCATCGCTAAAGATGGCACGCCGTGCGAGTTCCACGCACCCATCACCATTGACGCCACCGGCCGCGACGCGTTCGCGGTGACGCGCAACGGCTGGAAAGTGCGCGATCCAGTCTTGAATAAGATCGCCGTCTGGACTTACTACAAAGGCGCACTGCGCGACCCCGGAATCGACGAAGGCGCCACGACCGTAGCTTATGTCCCGGAAAAGGGGTGGTTCTGGTACATCCCCCTGGCGGATGACATAGTAAGCGTGGGAGTCGTCGCGGAAAAAGACTACTTATACAAAGACACCCGCGACCTGGCGGCCATCTTTCACCGTGAAGTCAAGAAAAACGCCTGGATCGAAAAGCACCTGGCGGCCGGCCAGCAATTCGGACCCTATCGGGTCACTGGAGAGTATTCCTACCGCTCGCGCCACTGCGCAGCCGACGGGCTGGTCCTGACTGGCGACGCCTTCGGTTTCCTGGACCCCGTATTCTCGTCCGGCGTCCTGCTGGCGCTGCGCAGCGGAGAACTCGCCGCGGACGCCGTAGATGCGGCGCTCAAAGCTGGCGACGTTTCGGCGTCCCGCTTCGCCGCGTACGGTGCGCAGGTCTGCGCGGGTGTGGAAGCCATGCGCAAGCTGGTCTACGCCTTCTATAACCATGCCTTCAGCTTCCGCGTATTCATCACCGAGTTTCCGCAGCTCAAGGGCGACATGACAGACTGCCTGATCGGCAACCTGTTCCGCGACTTTAGGCCGCTATTCGATGCTGTAGCCAAGTTCGCGGCCGTGCCCGAGCCGCTCCCGCACGGCAAGCCGCTGGCCCCTGGAGAAGTTCTGGAGTCATGCCGGTAGCCAAGCTTCACCAGCTTCTTGCGGCAGTTCTCCGCGATAATCCCTTCTACTCAGCCAAGCTGCGCGGCGCCAACCCGGACTCACCGCTCGCCAGCCTTCCCTTTACCCTGAAGCAAGAGTTGATCGAAGACCAGCAAGCGCATCCGCCCTATGGCTCCAACCTGACTTATTCGCTCGATCGCTACACCCGTTTCTGCCAGACCAGCGCGACCACCACCGGAACTCCCATGCGCTGGCTGGACACACCCGAGAGTTGGGATTGGATGATCGCCAACTGGACTCGCGTGTACCAGGCCGCCGGTGTCGGCGCGGGAGACCGCATCTTCTTCGCCTTCTCCTTCGGGCCATTCCTCGGATTCTGGGTCGGGTTCGAAGCGGCCGCGCGCGTGGGCTGCCTCGCCATACCTGGTGGCGGCATGCGCAGCGCCGCACGATTGCGCACCATCGTCGAGACTTCGGCCACCGTGCTGTGCTGCACGCCCACCTATGCCATCCGGTTGGCCGAAGTCGCCGCCGAAGAGAATATCGATCTGTCGGGTGCCAAAGTGCGGACTCTGATCGTCGCCGGCGAACCGGGTGGCAGCGTGCCGGCCACCAGGCGTCACATTTCGGGACTCTGGGGCGGCGCGCGCGTGGTGGATCATCATGGCATGACCGAGATCGGTCCCGTCAGTTATGGTTGTCCGAATCATCCCGGCGTGCTGCACGTGATTGACGAGTCTTACATTGCGGAAGTGATCGACCCCTTGACCGGCCTGCCGGTACCGCGTGGAGTTACCGGCGAGTTAGTACTGACTAACCTCGGCCGTCTGGGATCTCCGCTGCTGCGCTATCGCACGAGTGACATTGTGCAGGCCGCGCCGGAAGACCGGTGCGAGTGCGGCGCCAGCGGTCTGGCTCTGATCGGAGGGATACTCGGCCGCACCGACGACATGTTAGTCGTGCGCGGCGTGAACGTGTATCCCAGCGCCGTCGAGAACATTCTGCGCGGCTTCGACGCCGTCAGTGAGTACCGTGTTGAAATTCAAAACCATCGCACACTCCCGGAACTGAGCATCCAGGTCGAAGCTCGTCCGGAGCACGTCCATGACTCGACGCTGACCCACCGCCTGGAAGCGGCGCTCACCAATGCTTTCGCGTTGCGCGTTCCCGTATCCATGGTTCCACAAGGAAGTCTGCCCCGCTTTGAGATGAAAGCCCGCCGCTGGGTAACTGACTGACTGAGTGGGGCGGGACTCCAGTCCTGCGGCCGACGTCCACGTCGGCCTCCTGGGGCCAGATATCATAGACCATACCATGAACGGATTCCCTCAATTCAACCTCAACGGACAAACTGCCCTGGTCACCGGCGCCGCCCGCGGTTTGGGGCGAGCCATTTCTCTGGCACTCGCGCACGCCGGCGCAGACGTGGCGTTGGGGTTGCGCGACCTGCATGCCCACGGCGGTCTGCCGCTTGAAATCGAAGCCCTTGGGCGGCGCGCCTTGCCGTTGCAAATGGATGTCACCAGCCTCGACCAGATCCGCAGCGCGGTGGACGGCGCCGCCGCGCATTTCGGCCGGCTCGATATCCTGGTCAATAACGCCGGAATCGCGCCCGGCAATCCAGCCGAAGACGTGCGCGAAGACGACTTCGATCTGACCCTCCGCGTGAATCTGAAGGGGACCTTCTTTGCCAGTCAGGCTGCGGCGCGCATCATGATCCGGCAGAACAGCGGGCGCATCGTGAATATGGGGTCGCAGGCGGGCTTTGCCGCGCTGCCCACCGAGTCGGTGTACTGCATGACCAAAGCCGCCATCGCGCACCTCACCAAATGCCTGGCCGTCGAATGGGGCAAATACAACATCACGGTGAACGCGGTGGCGCCCACGTTCATCCACACGCCCGGCACCCAGGAGGCGCTGGCCGATCCGGCTTTCCGCGCCGACGTGGTGGAGCGCATCGCCGCGCTGCATCGCATCGGCGAGCCCATGGATGTGGCCGGCGCGGTCGTGTTCCTGGCCTCCCCTGCGGCGTCGCTGATCACCGGCCACACCATGCTCATCGATGGCGGATGGACCGCGCGGTAAGCGGGACTGTGGGGCAGGTTGGTAACCTGCAGGCCGATTGTCAATCGGCCTCGGCGAGCGAAGCTCGCTCTGGCGGGTTATCTGGCATTATAATCGGCGCCCGCAGGCTACGAGTCCCGCGTCGTTGACGCTGGCAGACACCACAACATTGTTATCCAAAACCAGACGAGTCATTTGGAGCGGCGTCCAGCTGGCGAGGGCTTCTGCTCTCTTCGGACTACCCTTACAATTCCGTTGATCTGCCCGTTCCTGAGCTTGTCGGCCCCTGTGCGTTTGGCCGTGGCCTGCATGGCGATCAGGCCCCCAGGCCTGGCAGCTTCGTCCCGCTATGGACGCGCGCCAGATGCACGAATGCTTCCGCGGCGCCGCAGCCCGATTCGCGGCCGCGATAGCTTTCCATCGCCTGGTGGAAGTCGCGGTAGATGCGCTCGCCGTCCTGGCTCTTGTGGGCGAATAGCGCGGCCTTCTTCTGTTCGCGCACGCCACTCACATCCACGTAATCGGTGGGATGAAAGCCCATGGTCTGCGCGCCGAGGTCGACTTCGTAATAATACAATTCAAACCGCCCGCGCGCTGCCAGCCAGGCGCGAAACGTCAGCGTGGCGGCAGCCTGATGATCCAGATGCGAATCGATCGGCCATTGCGTGAACACCACGTCGGGATCTTCGGCAAAGATCAGCTTGCGCAGCGATTCCGCGGCGTCGCGGTCCACCACGCTGGCGCCGTCGATCTGGCCGGCGAAGACTGGCTTGGCCCCCAAGATCCGGCAGGCGGCCTCGCACTCGGCCGAGCGGATGGCGGCCGCTTCGTCGTGCGACTTGCGCGGAATGCCGGCTTCTCCGCGCGTCAGGTAAACGATGGTGACGCTGGCCCCTAGCGCGGCATAGCGCGCCAAAGTGCCGCCACAGCCTGATTCGGGGTCGTCCGGATGGCCGCCCACACAGACGATCTTCGTGGCATGGCCCGAAGATGTCTGGCCCGCGGCGAGGGCTGGCAAAGAGAGGAACTGGCGGCGCGAAGGTGTCATCGAGAATGCTCCCTGGGCTAAGATTATACAGGTTGCGAAACATGCCGCACAGGATCGCATTGCTATTGCTGGGCGCCTCGCTCGTGCAGGGCCAGGCGCAGACCCGCGTCGTACTCACCGGCGTGCGCGTACGCGTTGAGGCCGCCGCCGCCGCGGGCAACTTGCAGGAGCGCTTCCTCGCCAAGGACGGATCGGCTTGGGTGGAGCTGGCATTCAGCAACGGCGAAACGGTGGCCGCGCTTTCCGTCGGTCGCGAAACGCTGTCCGAGGACCTGACCATCGGTAATCTGCGAGTGCACCGCACGCTGAGCTTGACCTCCCGCGCGCATTGGCTCAAGGTAACAACGCGCCTCGAAGCCGGCTTCCCGACGTCTCTGCATTCGTTCAAGGACACGCTGCGCGCCGCCATTCCGCCGGATTGGTCGTATGCGCCGTCGGTGGGTGGCTTCGTCCCGGACGGGCAGTACAAGGCTCCCCTCATAATGGTTCAGTCCGGCCGTCGCGCGCTGGGCATCGTGCCGGACGTTTTGTCCCTTACTCGCGATATGCTGCGGCGGTCGAACCACGCGCTCTCACTCGACGCGTCCGCCGATCCGGTCTTGTCCGTGGGATTCATTCCTGCACGGCAGGCCTATCATTCGGTATATCGCGAGGACCTCGACCGCGTCTGGAGCGCGGATGGGCCCATCGAGAATTCCTACTATATCTACCTGTCCGCGGAGGCTGGGCCGCGGGAGGCTTATCGCGAAGCCGTACGATTCCACTGGGAACAGTTCGCCCGCAAAGAAATGGAAGGGGCCGCCGCCGCGCAGGCTGGAACCGATCCGCAATACAAGCAGTGCGGGGTCTTCGACGATTGGCGGCACGCTATCTGGGACCAGCAGTCGCCCAAAAACTGGCTGTCCTTCGCGCTTCCCGATGGCTCGACCGGCGGTGCGGTCGGCATGCTGCGGTGGGGTGCGCCGCGTCCGTCGGTTTATTTGGGCGCATGGTTCAACAGCTTGCGCACGGCGTACGGCATGGCTCTCTACGCCCGGCGCACGGGGAAACCGGAGCTGATGAATCTTGCCGGGCAGACTCTGCGGATGGCCCTCCAGGCGCCGGGCGCCGGCGGCGCGTTCCAGTGTATCGCCGTGCCGCGGGGCGATGGCGGCGCCGTGAATTGGGCGGCCGGTGACGGCTCCGGCGCCAGCACCGAGCATGGATTCCTCGGGTTCGATATGAGCTGGACCGGTTATTGGATGCTGCGGTGGCGCGCCGCGGGACTGCCTGGCGCGGAGCGGATTGTGGACCGCTGCGCGCGGCTCGCCGCGTTCCTGATCGTGCGGCAGCAGGCCGATGGCATGCTGCCCACGCGCTTCGATCAAGACGGCGGCGTCGAACTGGGCGCCGCGAAGATCGTCCAGGCCGAAACGGCGCCCGTGGTTCTATTCTTGCTCGAGTTATACAAAGCTTCCCCCCACAGCGAGTATCTGGCAGCCGCGCGTAAGGGCCTTGCGTTCCTCGACCGGGACGTGATCCCCGGCCGCAAGTGGTATGACTTCGAAACGTTCTGGAGCTGCAGTCCGCGGCTCATCGCATTCGACGAACGCACCCGGCAGTGGCCGGCTAACGATCTCGCGCTCATCCACGCCACCGCGGCTTACCTGGCTGCCTACCAGGTCACGCGGGAGCGCGCGTATCTGGATCGCGGAGAAGCGCTGCTCGATTATCTGCTGCTGTACCAGCAGAGCTGGACCAATCCGGTGCTGGAGGGTCTCACCGGGCCCGCCATGCTACTGGGCGGATTCACCACGCAGAACTCCGACGCCGAGTGGTCCGACGCGCGCCAAACCCTGGCGGGCAATGTTCTGATCGACTATTACCGCGCGACGGGCAACCCCGAATACCTGGAGCGTGGCGTGGAAGCGTTGCGCGCCCAGTTTCCCATCTCGCCGTCGGAGAACTGGGCGCATGGGGGATACGGAGCGAAGGCCGGCGTCAGCAGCTTCCATTGGGGAAGCGGCAGCGGCATGGCAGGCATTGAGATCGACGAGGAGCACTTGCGGGATGCCGTGTTCGACGTTGCCGCCAAACGGGCCGTGGGCGTGAATGGCCTCAACCTGACCGGCGGGGACGTGCACGGCCACCGCATTCAGTTCCAGCTTGACAGTCCGTTTCACTGGGGGCGCAACCCGGTGGTGGTGTTCCGCCACACCCAGCCGGACCAACTGTACCAGGTGTGCGTCAACGGGAAAGTCCTCGGCAGTTACCTGGGTAAGGCGTTGGAAGCGGCGCTGCTACTGCCGGTTGCAGCGGTGCGGGAAAAACCGGCCGCCCACGCTACGGTTAACGCTATGTTTTGATTCTCAAAGCGCTGGCGTACTTTTGGTCGTGCTGCATGATGTGGTCCGTGAGCCAGGTCCGTAGAAACAACATGAGCGACGCATTGGAGACCGCTCCGCCCTCGTGGATCTTTTTCTGGAGCTCCACCACCTGGCTCGTCAGCAGCCGGTGTTGCTCGACGTGCTCGGCAAGCGACTCGTAGCCGTGCTCGCTCATCAGATTCTCTTCAAAGCTGAAATGCACATTGGTGTACGCCACCAGGCGTTCGATTAGCGTGTGCTGAAACGCTCGTCCCCGCCCTTCCTCCATGGCTTCCTGGAGTTCACGAATCATGGCCACCAAGGCCCGATGCTGCCGGTCAATCGCGTCGATGTGGACGCTGTACTCGGGCCGCCAAGTGAAGAGATGTCTGTCAGGCATTCGGATTTCCGCTCTATCAGCATCCTGCTAAAGCCATATCGGCAAGAAGGTCCGCGAACGATAGACCGTTCAATGGAGGGCGGGCAATTCTGCCCGCAGCCGGCTTTCAGCCGGCCCGAGCCGCCTAAAAAGGCGGCTGCGGCCAAGATTGACCGCCCTCCAAGGCTACTGCCCAGCCCACTGCCGCTGCAATTCCTGGACGAATCGTTCGGGGTCCTTCGCCTGATACAAAACAGGCGCGGTATCACCCTTCGGCGGAATGAGAACCAGCCGGTTCCCGCCGGCCCGATACAGGCGCACGGTCTTGCCGTTGGCGGCGCGAAACCATCCGGATTGATAATGCACATTCGCGAAACCATTGGTGCGCAAGGTGGGCCGCCACTCGGACTCCCGCGCCAGGTCCACGATCCGCACGTGTCCGGCGTCGATCGCGTCTGCCTGCAAGGTCACCGGATAGAACCGGTCGTGGATGGTTAGTCGACCGGCGGTCAGCGTGTAACCCGGCAGGCCGGGCGAATAGAGCAGCACCGCCGCAATCAGCGCAAGCACCAACCCTGCAATCCCGATCGCCGCTAACTTGCCGGTGAGATTTCCCCCGGCGCTGCCAACCTGGAATTGCGGTGCGCCGCCTGAAGTGCCCCCTGTGGAAGGCACTCCCGCAGCCCCCATGAAGCCCGCCAGGTCGTCCGGGCTGAGCACCAGAATTCTGGTTTGGGTGGCCACAATGACGGTCCGGCTCCGGTTCGTCACGTACCAATAACACTTGCCGAGCTTCGCGGTCTGGTATGTGCCATAGTAACCGAAAAGGCCTCCGTTGCCCCACAGCCTCAGACAGCCCGTGAAATCGTCCGGGGTCCCTGCACGGATCTCGCGAATGTCCGCCAGCGGCACACGGATGTTTCCGATCAGCCGCGTGATGACGATGGCCCCACCCGAAATCGCGTACCCTCTCGGGGAGTATGCGTAGGCTAAACAGATCAATAAGGGAAACAGCAGTGCGACGAAGGCCATGTGGACGACCCATGCCACAACCAGCAGCAGCAGACAGACTGCCGCGGAGATGGCCTTCGTTGTGGAATCGTAAGAAGCGGAAAAGGCGCGCTCGGACATTTAGGCGATCTCGGGCGTAGTGATAACGGTTGCAGGCGCCGAAAAGGATCGTACCATGGGGCGCCACCACCGGCGCAGATGACACCGCCTTCGCTATAGAGCCGCTACCGTGTTACAGAGCCGCGACCGTAAGGGAGCGGCTTCTCGCCGACGGCTGCGGAAGAATCGCGGCCGTTTGCGCGCCGCGCGTGCGAAACTCGTAGCGTTCGATCTTGACCGCAGCCTCGCCCGGTTCGCTATGGACTATCCAGCCGAAGATCTCCAGCTTCATTCGGCATGTCTTATCCAGCATGGCCGGCCAGTTCATCGCCAGCCGCACTTTTTGCCCTTGCTTGAGAGGCTGCTGGGTGGTGAACCGGACTTCGCTACTGCTGACTTCGAGCGTTTTTCCGACTCCAACGGCGAAGATCCGGCTACCCTTCACGCATTGGTAACGGACGTCCTGCTGAATGGGAAACCGGCGCCGCTCGCGCCGCCCATCGTCCTCGCTTGGAAGGTTGTTCATCGTCGACATTGAAATACCACCATTTGCCGTTAGGCAAGGATACCACACCATAAAGATTCTGTAAAGTTTCTGGGAAAATGGGCTGCCGGCCACCTGGCTGAAAGCTAAAGATCACAGCCGCTTTGGCCATTTCTGCTTGCCATGAAAGACGGCGATGAGGTCGAGTCGGCCGGTGCGGACGCGATAGGGTATCACGTATGGAGTGCCGGGAACAATGAGTTCCCGCGTGCCGGCAAGCCGGCCCGGCCTGCCCGAATGCGGCTGGTGCACGAGCCTATCGACGCTCTCGACGATCTTGGAAACTACTCCAGCCAGCCGCTTTGGGATTGTTGTCTGCTTCGATGTAGCCGCGAAGCGCGGTAAGGTGCCGTATCGCGCGCGGCGACCATACAACCTTCATCGCGGCGGAGCACTCTCCGACGGCTTACCCCAAGAGCGCAGCCAGTTTACAACCTTTTCGTGTTCCACCATCTTACCGCTGTCCAGTTCCGAAAGACCTGCGGCGATTTCCCCGCGTTGCCAATCTTCGGCGTCCACATAAGCGGCAATCGCTTCGGCCGCCAGAAAGGACTTCGATCGCTTGGTGCGATCGGCCAGTTTCTCCAGGCGTTGCTTCACGCTAGGATCAAGTCTTACCGAAAGCGTCGTGGACATAAATGTGCTCAGTTGTATACAGGCTAGCACGCACCCACTACTCCCGGAACCCGATGCCGGCCACGACCATGCCCAGTTCGCGGCGATCGCCGGGCGCAGAGAACGTGCGGTCTACCGTGAGGGTCACCGTGGCGGTCTCGCCCGCGAGCGGCTGCGGCGGGGACTTCAGCGTATAGGCGCCGGGGCCGCCATACGTCTCGGACGCGGCCACGCGGCCATCCAGCAGCAGTTCGACATGGCGCGCGGGCGCTGCATCGGGTATCGTGAACACCGCCTCGATGGGCAGCGGCTGGGCGGGACTCTTAAGCAGGACCACGGCGCTCCGCGACATCCACCGCCATGCGCCACTCTCCACCTCGTACAGGCCGCTGATAATCTGATCGCGCGCTTCCGGCGCATTCATGGGCAAGTAAGTGAGCGTGGGATGCCGGTCGAGCACCACTGCGGCGCGCACGATATCGATGGGCGCGGTGGAGATGTCGAACGGCCGCAGCCCTTTGGTGGCGGTGGAGTAGCCGGAGCGGGCTTCCAGTCCGATGAGTTGTAGCGGCAGAGTGGCGCGAATGGCCCGCTCGGCGATGGGCGCGGTGGGTGCGGTGAACGCGATCGGATAGGCCAGTTGGCTCGAAACCACAATATCGCCGGCGCGCAGGACCTGCCCGCGTTCGAGCGGCAGGCCGCCATCGGCTTCCATGTAGTAGCGCAGGCCCCATTCGCCGTCGATGTACACGCGGTGGCCGGCAGTCGCCGAACGGATTTGCCGGGCGAAGCGCCGGTAGCCGTCCCAATGCTGGTAGTTCACGGTGGCCAGCGCCAGGCTCAACGCCAGTTGGGCGGCGAATCCGATCGCCAGCCAGCGTACCCGCAAGCGCGAAACGAGCAAGGCCACCGGAGCGGCCATGGGCAGCAGATACCGCGCCGATCCGGCGAAAAAGAGGAGAGCCGCGCCTCCGAAGAACAGCGCGATCCACGCGGCAAGGAGGGCGGTCTCCCGGTCGCGCCGCTTCCAGCACAGCAGGACTGCCCCGGGCAGCAGCGCGGGAAACACCATAAAGCAGGCGTGTACCGCCAGCGCCGCGGCGCTCGGCAGTTTGTTGGCGAGCGTTTGCAGCCCATAGCTGCTCATATATCCGGCCGACACCGCGACCGGCAGCGCGCCCGAGTGCCAGCGCTCCAGCAACTGGCAGATCACCAGGGCTGCCGGCGCAACGAGCGTAAGGAGCCAGGCGGTACGGTCCCGGCGCCGGTGAATCCAGACATAGACCGCCAGAATGGGCGTCAGGAAAACAGCCTGAAAGGCACTCAGCGCCGCCAGCGCCATGGCGATTGCGGCGGGCGTCCATTTGCCTGCCACGAAGCACGCCACAGCCGCCATCCAGAACGCCAGGAACGGCAGGTCGGATTCTAGCGAGTTGCCGTTGACCACGAAAGCCGGAACCGCCAGAAACAGCAGCGTGGCCCACAGGGGATGAGGCGAGAAGCGCTTGGCGAGCGACCACATGGCCAGCGCCGCGATTACCGAAAACAGCATGTAGGCGGCGTGGAACGGCACTTCGCGGACATCCCCGATCGCGGCCAGCAACAACGCCAGGAACCAGGCGTTCAAGGGCGGGTGTGGAAAGCCGCGCAGGTCCACGCGATCGCCGATGGCAACGTATTGGACGTGGTTGGGATCGAGCGGCTCGATCTGCGCGTGCTCGGCTGCGGCCAGGTAGTAGACGTCGTCGCCCTGAATTGCCTGATTGAGAAACGGCAGGCGGATGAGCAGGACAACGGCGAGGATGAGGACTAGGGCGAGACGGGTGCCCATTTGAGGACCGGCTTGCGCGCGGCCTTCACCTCATCCACGCGACTGGTGCGCGTCGCGTGCGGCGCGGTCTTCACCGTCTCCGGCTCGGTTTCGATCTCTTTGGCGATGGAGATCATGGCGTCGATGAAGAGGTCCAGTTCCAGCTTGCCCTCGGTCTCGGTAGGCTCGATCATCATCGCGCCGTGTACGATCAGCGGAAAGCTGACGGTATACGGATGGAAACCGTAATCGATCAGGCGCTTGGCGATGTCGCCCGTGCGCACGCCCTGGCGCGCCTGGCGCTCGTCGCTGAAGACCACTTCGTGCATGTTGGGCAGCGCGTAGGGCAGGTCGAAGAATGGCTCCAGCTTCTTGCGGATGTAGTTGGCGTTGAGCACCGCATCCATGGTGGCGGCGCGCAATCCGTTGCCGCCGTGCGCCATGATGTAGGCCAGCGCGCGCACCAGCACGCCGAAGTTTCCGTAGAACGCCTTCACCTTACCGATGGAGAGGGGGCGGTCGTAGTCGAAGGCCCAGGCGTCGCCGGCGCGCTTCAGCCGGGGCACGGGCAGGAACGGTTCCAGGTGTTTTTTCACCGCGACCGGACCGCCGCCCGGACCGCCGCCGCCATGCGGAGTGGAAAACGTCTTATGCAGATTCAGGTGCATGACGTCCACGCCGAAATCGCCGGGACGCGCGATGCCCACCAGCGCGTTCATGTTCGCGCCGTCCATGTAAACGAGCGCGCCCTTGCGGTGCAGAACTTCGGCGGCCGCAATGATGCGCGATTCGAAAACGCCCAGCGTGTTGGGATTGGTGATCATCAGCCCGGCCACGTCCTCGGTGACGGACTGTTCCAGCGCGGCCAGATCCAGCAGGCCGCGCTCGTCGGAACGGATGTTCTCCACCACGTAGCCGGCGATGGCCGCGGTGGCGGGGTTGGTGCCGTGCGCGGAATCCGGAATCAGGATCTTCTTGCGCGGATTGCCCTGCTGTTCGAGCAGCGCGCGGATGAGCAGGATGCCGGTCAGTTCGCCGTGCGCGCCCGCCGCCGGCTGCAGCGTGACCGCGTTCATGCCGGTGATTTCGAGCAGCGCTGATTCAAGCTGCGCCATCACTTCCATGACGCCTTGCGAGAGCGATTCCGGCTGATAGGGATGCGCCCAGGCGAGGCCTTCGGTGCGCGCCACCAGTTCGTTTACGCGCGGATTGTACTTCATGGTGCAGGAGCCCAGCGGATACATGCCGTGGTCGATGGCGTAGTTCCAGGTGGACAGGCGCGTGAAGTGGCGGATGGCTTCCACTTCGCTGACTTCCGGAAATCCCTCGATTTCCGCGCGCACATTTTCGGCGCCGAGCGCGGCGTGCGGGTCCACGGCGGGAACGTCCAGATCGGGCAACTGGTAGGCCTTCTTGCCGGGGGAGCTGCGCTCGAACAAGAGCGCTTCGTTCGGCGAGATGTGGGAGCGGACCTTCTTAATGGGCATCAGTGCAGACCGCTCCCTCACAGGCTAAAGCCTGTGCCACCTCATCCATATCGTTCCGCCGCGACATCTCGGTGGCACAGAGCAACATCGAGTCGGCTAGCTCCGGATAGAAGCGGCCTAGCGGCAAGCCTCCAATGATCTTCTTGTCTAAGAGCGCGGAATTAATGGCTTCCGGCTCGGCGGTTGAAACCACGAACTCGTTGAAGAACGGTCCAGAGAATCGCGGCTTCAGTTTGCCCGCCAGATAGTGCGCCTTGGCCAGATTCTGCTCCGCCAGCTCACGCAGTCCCTGCTTGCCGTAGACGCTCATGAATACGGTGGCCATCAAGGCGATCAGCGCCTGGTTGGTGCAGATGTTAGACGTCGCCTTCTCGCGGCGGATGTGCTGTTCGCGCGTGGCCATTGTCAAACAAAACGCGCGATTGCCGCGCGTATCCGTAGTTTCGCCGACCAGCCGGCCGGGCATCTGCCGGGCGAATTTCTCGCGCGTGGCGATGATGCCCGCATACGGTCCCCCGTAGCTCGGCGAGATGGCAAACGATTGCAGTTCGCCCGCCACAATATCGGCCGCCGGCGGCTCCAGGATGCCCAGCGAAACCGCCTCGGTGAATCCCATCACCAGCAGAGCCCCGCGCCGGTGGGCGATCGCGGCCGCGCGTTTCACATCTTCCACCACGCCGAAGAAATTGGGGGATTGTACGATCACCGCCGCGGTCAGATCGTTGAGCTTGCGCTCCAGATCGTCGAGATCGGCCGCGCCGGTTCCGGCATCATAGTCGAACTCGGTTATCGCCATGCCCTGGTTCTTCGCGTAAGTCTGCAAGACCTCTTGATACTCCGGATGCACGCTGCGCGCCACCAGCAGTCCGCCTTTGCTGGTGAGGCGCGCGGCCATCAAGGCAGCTTCCGCCAGCGCCGTCGAGCCGTCGTACATGGACGCGTTGGCCACGTCCATGCCGGTGAGCTGGCAGATCATGGTCTGGAATTCAAAGATGGTGGTGAGGGTACCCTGTGAGATCTCCGCCTGGTAAGGCGTGTACGACGTGAGGAACTCGCCGCGCGAAACTACCGTATCCACCAGCACCGGACGGTAATGCGCATACACACCCGCTCCCAGGAAGCTGGCGTAGCCGTTGGCGTTCTCGTCGCCCCGCCGGCGGAAATAATCGACGATCTCGTATTCGGAAATACCCGGCGGAAGCTGGAGCGGCCGCTTCAGCCGCACGGCCTCCGGAAGATGGGCGAACAAATCTTCGGGGCTCTCCACACCGCAAGCTTCCAGCATTTCGCGGCGCTCGGAATCGGACTTCGGAAGATAGCGCAAAACCTTACTTTTCCGCTCCTATGTAGGTTTGATAATCGGCCGCGGAAAGTAGATTCGCCAATTCGCCGGGATCGCTCAAACGGATCTTCACCAGCCACGCTTCGCCGTGCGGGTCCGCATTCAGCTTTTCGGGCGCCTCGGCCAGCGCGCCGTTGACATCGACGACGTCGCCGGAGACCGGCGAATAGATGTCCGATACGGCTTTCACCGACTCCACTGAGCCGATGGTTTTGCCCTGCTCCACACGTTGGCCAGGCTTCAGGGTCTCTCTGCCGTATTTGAAGTCCACGTAGACGATATCGCCCAGTTCGTGCTGGGCGTGATCCGTGATGCCGATGGTGCCCGTGTCGCCTTCCAGGTGCACCCACTCGTGTTCCTTGGTGTAGCGGTAGTCTTCGGGATACATTATTTAGCTCGTTTGTAGAATGGCGTTTCCACGGTGACCGCGGCCACCGGCTGGCTGCGAATGACGACCTCGATGGCGCGGCCGATGCGGGCCTCCGCCACGGGCAAATAACAAAGACCGATGTTCTTGTTCAGAGCGGGCGCGGGCGATCCGCTGGTGACCCAGCCGGCCGGCGCGCCGTCCACCAGCACTTCGTAACCGTCGCGGCCGATGCCGCGGCCGGTCATCTCGAATCCGATGAGCTTACGCTGGATGCCCTGTTCCTTCTGCTTCGCCAGCGCGGCGCGGCCCACGAAATCGCCCTTGTCGAGCTTCACGATCCACCCGAGGTCGGCTTCCCAGGGCGTGATGGAGGCGTGGATTTCGTGGCCATAAAGTGCCATTTTGGCTTCCAGACGCAGCGTGTTGCGAGCGCCCAGACCGCAGGGCTTGACGCCGAACTCTTTACCCGCGTCCAGGATTTCATGCCACAGGCGCGTACCTTCCGCGGGCGCGACGTAGATCTCGTAGCCATCCTCGCCGGTGTAGCCGGTTCGTGCGATGCGGGCCAGCGTGTTCGAGACCGCGCCGTCGGCGAACCAATAGTAGCGGATGCCGGCCAAGTCGGTGGCCGTGAGCTTCTGCAGCGTGGCGCGCGCGTTAGGACCCTGGATGGCGATCTGCGCGTAGTCGTCGCTCGACAGGCGGACCTGGGCGTCGAAGCGGTTGTGCGCGCGGATGTGCTCGAAGTCCTTTTCCTGGTTGGAGGCGTTCACGCACAGGAAATAGTGGTCGTCGTCAACCTTGTGGACCAGCACGTCGTCGACGAATCCGCCGTGTTCGTAGAGCAGGCCCGAATAGTGGATCTGGCCGGTCTTGAGGCGGCCGGCGGCATTGGTGGTGACGTACTCGGTGAGGAGCAGCGCCTCCGGGCCGGTGATGTCGATCTCGCCCATGTGGCTGACATCGAACACGCCCGCGCTCTTGCGCACGGCGAGGTGTTCTTCGACCAGCGAGGAATACTGGACGGGCATGTCCCATCCGCCGAAATCCACCATTCTGGCGCTCAGCGAGCGATGGGCGGCGTTCAGGCAGGTGGCTTTCAGGGCGGCGGTGGCGGGCATCAAACTGGTACTGTAGCACGGGTGGAGAGTGTCAAACCGTGTATGTGCGATCGGTTCCATAGAGCTCTCATCGTTATGGCTTTTCGGAACGAATCAGGATGCGAAGGACGATGACCGTCTGCTTCGCCCGATGCGACGGCGGAACACGCCCCGCCAACTGTCTCAGCGCTCGCGCAGCGCGTTGCTGAACACCCTTTGGTGAGCTGCGCGGGTACCGCTCAGCGTCTTTGGTTAGCTCACAGGCCCAGGTCATGCTTGACCTTGGACCATGGCCGGGTGTTCCCTGCCGCAAGGTGCTCCATGGCATGCCGCACTTTCTTCGCGTCGACCGCTGTGCGTATTGGCCGATGCTCCCCGCCAATACCAGGCACGCTAGAGGTGTCGCAGGCGACACTTGCGATTCGTCGACGGTGTACGACTCTACCCGGACGCGCTGTATCTGGCGCCGATTTCAACTTGGCGGCCATCGGTCGCGCCTCGGGAGTCGGGCACCGGACCGAAGTTCGGCGGAACGAGCACGAACACACCTTCGGCTCCCGGGAACGCTGCCGCAAGCGGTGCGACATCATTGATATCCGCCTGCGTGATTTCGCAGCCACGCTGCGCCCAGGCTTCCCCTGCGCAGACGTCGCGCACCACGGCGAGGACAGGTCGCCGGGGGAAGATTCTCTTCGATGGCGAAGGCCAGGTGCGCGGCCACCTCCGCATCCAGGTCGCGGTCCAGGGGCACTTTGCGGAAGAAAGCGCGCAGCCGTGCGAGTGCCTGGTGAAGCGAGTCTATCACCGGTCGCCCCCTTCGCCTTGCATGGCGAGTACCCGGCCCATCACGCTGGAGAGCCTCTGCCAATAAGCGGCGTCCTGGGCCAGTTGCTTGCGGCCTCTTTTCGTAATCGAATAGAACTTGGCCTTGCGGTTGTTGTCCGAAGTGCCCCACTCGGCCGAGATCCAGCCGCGCTGCTGCAGCTGCACCAGCGAGGCGTAGATGGTTCCCTGGTTCAGCAGCACGGCGTCGCCGCTCGACTGCTCGATGCGCCGCGCGATGCCGCAGCCATGCAGCGATCCCATGGCGGCCAGCGTCTGCAGCACCATCAGGTCCAGGGTGCCCTGCAACAAATCGAGCTTCTTCTCCGGCAAATTGGGCCTCCTGTGTGATCCCCACAGTAGCAGGGCAGGGTTTCCTGTGTCGATGCCACAGGAGGTCGTGGGTATGCCACACAAACGTGGGGACCGCCCTGAGCGTGCGCGTACCCAAGGCAGAGCGCCTTTGTGGGGCACCGTCGAAAACCCGCTGGAGGGCGGCCAATCTTGGCCGCAGCCGCCTTTTAGGCGGCCAAGCCGGCTAAAAGCCGGCTGCGGGCAGAATTGCCCGCCCTCCACTTGGTTTTCATCACTTTTGGTGGCCCGCAGGGCCATGAAGACAGCTTGGCAAGCTGCGGCCGATTGTCAATCGGCCAACACCAGCTATTCCACCTTCATCTCACGCAACCGCACTCCCACTTCAATATCGTGCGGCACGTCCAGCGCCAGGATGCCTCCAGCGTCGGTCTCTCCCTCCGAGAGTTCTTCGTCGTCGACCTCAATGAGGTAATTCCGGAGCGGCTTCAGCCCCACCACGAACACCGGCGCTTTGCCTTCCGCGGCGACTTTGAATTTCGCCGTGTGCGCGCCGAACAGAATCACGGCTCGCCCGAGATCCAAAGGCTCCGCTGCGGCGTGCGGATCGAGCACGGCGACGCCCCCGTCCTGGAACATTTGCAACTCGCCCGAGAAGTATCCCAGCCACGCGGCGGTTTCATCCCAACTGGACCGCACGAACAGGCGTCCCAAGAGGCTGTCATGCACCACCAGCGGCGCCTGGAAATAGCTGAGGCCGGGTTGGTACGGATTAGCCCACAGAAACTCATAGGGCGCGCCGAACGTGCCGCGCATCAGGAAATGGTCGTTCAGGAGCCAGCCTTGCAGAAACTGGCTGCCCGGCGCGTTGCTGTCGAAAGCCACCATGGCGAATTCGGCGGCGCGGGACAGGGCCGCGCGGCGCAGGTCCGGCTGTCCTTCCGCATGCAGCGCCGCGGGGATGCGATAGTCGTTCTCGCCCGCAGGAAACGTGGCGGGATAGTAGCTGAGAAGCTGCACCATGGGCAGATTGGTGAAGAAGCGGGGCGCGGCCTCGCGCAAATCCTGGTTGAAGTTGTCGCGCACCACGTGCAGAATCTCCATCAGGGCGTAAGCGTCGTCGCGCGCAATCGCCTCGCGGCCGCCATGGATCGCAGGGATGATCTGGCCTTCCCACCATTTGCGCACCACCTGTTCGATCTCCCGCTCCGGGACATCCGGCACGTGCCCGGATAGAGCTACCGCAGCCAGCAGGCGGGAGCGGATCGCGGACACCGATACGTCGCGGCGGCTTTGTTCAATGCCCCGCGCGATTTTGGCAGCCAGGGTTTTGGACTGCGCCTCGGTGAGAATCTCCTGGCACCAGTCGAACACCAGCGCCAGTTGCCGCAGGTCGGAGCCGGCGCCCAGCGCCCAACCCACGGCCTGCTTGCCGGCTTCGGCGCTGCCGGACACCTGATAATACAGAGCCTGGGCGAACCCCGGTTCAGGCATGGGAGCTTTGCCAGCCATCAAAAGGTGGAACTGGTTCCAGCGCAGGGACTGGCGCTCCCGCTCCCGGCGCAGCAACCGCAGCCGCCTTGCGCCCAGAAAAATGCGGGGGTGGGGTGCGTCGGCCCGCAGGGGTTCCTCCTGGCTGAGGGCCTGGCTGTGAGCAATGCCGGGCGCCATGCCGGCCAGGGCGGCCACGGCCAGCGCCAGAGCGGATACCCGGCGAAGGTTCATTCACCCCGATTGTGTCATAGCGACACAGTGCCCGCCCAGCGGGCCACGCCCAGCGGAAATGTGAATCTTGAGACGTTGCGCGATTTCAGCAGGATACAGAGCATTGACAGTTGGCCGTCTGGTTGCTATTTTCGGTGATGAATTGGCGAAGTAACTTTTAACCTGCCCTCTGCTGCAACAGGCAGGCGGAAGAAGAACGGGCGCAACAAGACAACGTGCTTGCGGGAGCCGGTGTCCGTAATAGTATTTGGGCTCGCTAGTCTTCCCTTGTTGGTTGCAACAGAGGGGTTTTTTTGTCATTTTCTTACGATCTCCCCGTGGGTCTGAGGTTGCGGTAGTCATCTGGCGTTCGTGGCGAGGAAAGTTTGGACGCGGACCTTACCAGGAATGCCGGTCCATCCAGATGGTCCGCCGCCGGATCCCAGCCCAACCTGGGCGAGCCGCATCGGCAGGAGGCTCTAGCCGGTCCTCAGAGCAACCCCGATGCGGTTTTTCTTTTTTACAGCCATTCCAGTTGCGCGTAGCGCTCGCCGGTCAGGTGCAGGAACAACTGCTCTAGCGTGCGGAATTCCTTCCCATCGTGCGAGATCGCACCGTCACGGTCGAGCGCGCTAATGTCCCCCTGCCACACCAGCTTGCCGGGCTTGGTGATGATGGCCACCTGCGAGCACGTGCGCTCCACGGTCTCCAGCACGTGCGTGGTGAGGAACACCGTGCGGCCCTGCCCGGTGATCTTGTGCAGCCATTGCTTGATGGAGGCCACCCCGGCCGGATCGATGCTCTCGAACGGCTCGTCCAGGAACAGCAGGTCCGGCCCATGAATCACCGCGGCCGCGAATGCCACGCGCTTGCGCATGCCGGCGCTGAATTCCGACAGCCGCTTCTTGCCCGTGCCGCCGAGTTCCATGGCGTCCAGCAGTTCGCTCACGCGGCGGCGCGCCGTCTCTTCATCCAGCCCGAACATGCGCGCTTGAAAAAAGAGGAATTCGTGCGCGTAAAGCGCGTCGAACAGGCCCAGCGATTCCGGCATCACGCCCATGCGCCGCTTCAGCGCCACCGCGCCATCGTGGAACGGCTCGCCCAGAATCCGGATCTCGCCCGCGTTCGGGTCGAGCAGCCCCGTCAGGCAGCCGATGGTGGTGCTCTTCCCCGAGCCGTTCGGCCCCAGGAAACCGAACATGGTTCCGGCCGGCACCGTCAGCGAGAGATTCTCGACGGCGACCGTCTCCCCATACTTCTTGGTCAGGTTGGCGACTTCGATGGCAGGAGTCATGGCTTGAGTCACGGCTTGAGTCACGGTCTAGTTCCGTCCTTCCAGAGCGTTTAAGAGGCGCTCTCTGCGGCTGACAAACACCTCCGCTCCCCGCCGCAGGGAATAGGAGTAGAAAACGATGGCCAGCGCCGCCGCCGGAATCGGGACCCACCAGTAGTTCAGCACCGCGGCCGGACTGGCCGTCTTGTCCAAAGCCATCACGCCGAAGATGCATACCAGCAAACCGCCGATGAGCAACACGTTGGCGCTCAACGAGAGCTGGTTGCCGAAGGTGGTCTCGAAGTTCGTAGGCCGCGGCGCGAGCAGCGAAGTCCAGATCGACAGCGCGTTGAACAGGCACAGTCCGCCCACTCCGGTCGCCAGCAGCATGGGGGCCATGCGCGCATCCAACGGGACTGGTGCAAAGAGCAGCCACAGCACCAGTGCGGCGGCCACCAGCGTGCCTCCCACAAACAGGGCCGTGTAACTCGACGCGCGCAGGATCGCGCCCGGCGCAATCGGCAGCAGGAAGTAGCGCCGGAAACCGGAGGCGTCGAAGCCAAACTGGTTGGTGGACATCACCGCGGTGCCCAGGAAACCGACCACCATGAAGGCGCCCAGCGCGCGCACGAAGTAGTGCAGCGGCCCGCCCGCCGTGGGATTGCTGAACGTGACGAACGCCATCGCCGGCAGCGCGCCGATGTAGTTGAAGCGCACCTTGTTGGAACGGACGTAATAACGAAGCGATCGGCCGATCAGCGGCGCCATCGCCGGCCCGAAGATGGACGCGATGCGTTCGTAGCGGTCGTCCCATGTGACCGCCGCCGCTGCCGCGCTGCGCGGACGGGCGGCCTGCTTTTCGATCGCGGCGAGCAAAACGAGCAAGGCCGCGATCCATCCGGCCAGCAGGCCGAAATGGTGCAGCATTCCTGCACCCGCATTTACCATCAGCGCCGCGGCGGCGAACGGCGGCGTGTAGCCGAGTACCGCCAGCATGGCTTCTCTGGCCCCATGCGCCTTCTCCAGCCTGGGGATCATGTATCCCGGCAGGAGGCACGCGCCCATCAGCATCAGAAACAGGATCGCCGTGCCGCCCTTCACGTGCGAGAGCCATTCGATCAGGGTGGCCAGCACGCGCGCCAGCAGATAATTCGTAATCAGCAGCAGCAGCACCGCCGCTGCGCCCAGCCAGAAACTGCCCGCGCCAAACACGTACATGCCGGTGGAAAGTCCCAGGTAAAGGCCCAACACGAAAATCCACACCGGCTCCAGGATGCCGGTCAGGTGGCGCGCCGCCAGCCGGTCGCGGGCGCTGAGCGCGTAGCGCCGCAAAGCCGCGTCGGTGAACGCCGTGTTAATGCCGAACCCGGTGGCCACAGACGCGATCAGGGCATTCAGAAACAGCCCGCCCAGCACCGCTTGCGCGACCTTTTCGGCCTGGCCCGAGCGCACCGCCATCATGGCCGCGCCGTAGCCTCCGGCGGTCATGAGAAGCAGAATGAAGACGGCGAACAGATAGCCCGCGAGGAACAAGGCGATCCTGCCGTTCCGCGTGCGCGTTTGAGCCCACAGCAGCTTGTAGCGCAAACCTACCAGGTGGAGAATCAGTGGCGCATTCATAAGCCGGATCTCCATTATACTGTATAATAGCGAGTAGACATGAAGGCGAGCGTTGTGGATCTTCGTTACCGCATGAAAGACGTGTTAAGAGCGCTGGATCGCGGCGAAACCGTGACAGTGCTCTACCGGGGTAAGGAGAAGGCGCGTCTCACGCCAATTGCCGGGGAAAAGAAGGGGAGTCTCGTCTCCGACCCGGCGTTCGGCATGTGGAAAGACCGGGCGGATCTTAAGGATGTGCCCGCTTACGTCCGAAAGTTGCGGCGCGGGCGATTCGATGATCTTTGATACCGACATACTGATCTGGTTCTTGCGGGGAGACGGCGCCGCGGCGCGGCTCATCGAGTCGCAATCGGACCGCGCCACCTCGGCCGTTTCCGCCATGGAACTACTGCAAGGCGCTCGTTCGAGAGACGAGATCAAGGCCATTCACCAATCCATGCAGCGGAATGGCATACGGATCATTCCCGTAAATGAGTCCATCAGTCACGTTGCTCTCAGCTTAATCGAGGCGTACGCGCTTTCGGCAGGATTGCGAGTCGCCGATGCGCTGATCGCCGCCACTGCACGGGAGGCAGCCCTGCCGCTGGCGACCGCCAATGCGCGTCACTTCAAAGCAATTGCCGGGCTGGAGGTTAAAGCGTTCCGGCCAGGAGCCGAGTAATGGGCCGCATTCGCGTTCTTCCCGATCAGGTAGCCAACAAGATCGCGGCGGGCGAGGTGGTGGAGCGGCCCGCTTCGGTGGTGAAAGAACTGCTGGAAAACGCGCTGGACGCGGGCTCGACCGAGGTGCGCGTGGAAGTCGAAAGCGGCGGGCGGCGCCTGATCCGCGTCGCGGACGACGGCTGCGGCATGCTGCGCGACGACGCGCTGCTGGCCTTCGAGCGCCACGCCACCAGCAAGCTGCGCGACGTCAAGGACCTGCTCTCCATCTCCACGCTGGGCTTTCGCGGGGAGGCGCTGCCTTCCATTGCCTCGGTGTCGCGCCTGCTGCTGGAGACGCGCTCGGCCGACGAGACCACCGGCACGCGCGTGGAAATCGCCGGCGGCAAAATGCTCCACTGCGACGAAGTGGCCCAGGCGCGGGGCACGGCCGTCACGGTGCGCGACTTGTTCTTCAACGTCCCGGCGCGCAAGAAGTTTCTGCGGTCCGAGCAAACCGAACTGGCGCACATCGCGTCGCTGGTCACGCACTACAGCCTGGCGCATCCGGAGAAGACCTTCCGGCTCTCCAGCGGCGCGGGCGAGTTGCTGGCCGTAACGCCGGTCGCCACGTTGCGCGAGCGCGTATTCCAGGTGTTCGGCGGCCAGACGCTGGAGGAGTTGGTGGACCTGGGCACGCGCGAACAGCGTCTGGAACTGCCGCCGCCCTATGTGCCGCCCTCGGAAGCCATCGCGGAATTCCGGCGGGAACAGGAGGAGCCTTCCAGCAAAACGTTCCGGCTGACCGGCTTCGTCTCGCGCCCGCAGGTGCAGAAGGGCAACCGCAACTCGATCTTCATTTTCGTGAATGGGCGGTTGATTCGCGACCGCCTGCTGCTGCACGCCATTTCAGCGGCGTACTACAATCTGATGCCGCACGCGGCCTTTCCGTTCGCCCTGCTGTTTCTGGAATGCGATTGCGATGAGGTTGACGTGAACGTGCACCCGTCGAAAACGGAGGTGCGCTTCCGGCACCAATCCTTCGTTCACGATTTCGTGCGCGACACGATTCGCGAACGTCTGATCGAGACGCGGCCCGCGCCGTCATTTTCGCCGGCGGTTAGCGCGCAACCGGCGGCGCGCATGCCGTATTCGGAATTCTCGCAGATGATCGAGAACGAAGTCGCGCCAGCCGAGTCTGTGCCGCCCGCGCCTGAGGAAGCCGGACAGGCGTCTCAGCCTGTCCAGGAATTTGCACTGCCCGATTTCGCGCTTCGCCCGGCAGCCGGACCCGCGCCGCGCCTGGATTTCGGCGGCCCACCGATCGCGCTGGCGGACGCGCCGCCCACTGCCGGGCGGCTGCGCATGCCCGAAACGCATGGCGATTTCCCGCTCGACGCGCTGCCGGTTTCCGACGCGTCGCTGGGCGCGCTGTCGGATCTGCGGCCGCTGGGACAACTCCACGAAAGCTTCATCATCGCGGCCGGACGCGGCGGCCTCTGGATTATCGACCAGCACGTGGCGCACGAGCGCATTCTGTTTGAGCGCGTGCTGAAGCAGCGCGCGGCGGGCAACGTGGAGACGCAGCGCCTGCTGATGCCACTGATCGTGCAACTGACTCCGGGGCAGCAGATCGAATACGCGCGCATCGCCGATGAATTGAACGCCATCGGATTCGAGAGCGAGCCGTTCGGCAATCGCACCATCGCGGTGACGGCGGCTCCGGCCGCGGTGGGGCCGGCGGATCTAGAAAAGGTGCTCGCGGAGATTCTGGAGACGGCCGAAGCGGAGCTGCGCGGCCTGTCGCTGGAGGATGTGCGGCGGTCGCTGGCGGCTTCCATCGCCTGCCACGCGGCGATCAAGATCAACACGCGCCTCGATCATGCCAAAATGGAATGGCTGCTGCGGGCGGTGGCGGCCACGGATTGCCCGATGAGCTGCCCGCACGGCCGGCCCATTGCGCTGCAGTATTCCATGCGCGAAATCCTAAAGGCGTTTCACCGGATCTGACCGGCGCCTGCCGATATACCAGAGAGGCCCTGCCATGGCACACGAATAGAGGTGTGGAACACGAGATAACCCTTACCGTTGCCTACTTCCTCGCAGCGGCCACACCAGACCTATCTATCGCCGCTTCAATCTTACGCTCCAGGCTCCTCGTCTGACGTACCCGATACCTGCCAACCAGGTTCGAACCGGGCAATGGGGTTGATGCAAACTTTCCGATCGACGTAGCGGGGAAGCCCAGGAGCGACGGTGCGATCGCTAGTGCCATACAACCCAGGACCGACTATGTCTTGCACGCCCGGTGCAACGTGAGATTGAACCAACCCGATACCCAATGCGCTCAGGGCCCCAAAAATAACTTTGGAGCAGAGTTGCCCAGCATTTCCTTGAGCCTCCAGCATTGTGCGAGGCCGGGGCGCTGGTCATCGACAAGTGGCCTGATGAGTAAACCTTCCCCCACTACCCCCTGGGTGGTGTCCTAAAGTTGTGCAGGTCTTAGGGCGTGATACCTTCGGCTGGCGGCCCCGCAATCAGCGGTCCGGTTTGCGGACTTGCGTAGATGGTAGTGGCCCCGTAAGCCATGGCGGTCTTGCGGCCTGTGTAGGCTGTATCTTGGGCATGCTTTCTTGTGGTTTGCTCCCGACAGAAACAAGTATTAGGTTGGGCGTTTTTATTCTCGCATCGCCGTACGGAGTGCATGGGATACCGGCAGACCTAAGAGCGGTACAAAGGGAGAATTGGGCGTTTTGTGCCTCCATGGCAAAGCCTGGCCCGATAAAGGCCTGCACCCCACTGCTATGGATCGGGTCAACGGACTCCCCGCCAACATCGAAAACGACAGGACTCACTTGTGCTGGCAGCCTCTTCCAACCAGCGGCCTTTAGCGCTGCATCAATGTCCCAAGCAAGACCGATAGGCTCTGGACTACTATGCACCGCCAGCGAAAATAGTTGGTCCGGGAATCGCTTCAGCCCGGCGGCAATTAGCTCCTTCTGTTCAGGGGAGAGTCGCCTAGGTTCCTTGAATTTGGCCAATTCAAGCCTCGCCGTTTCGGCCTGCTTGCCAGCTTCAGATGCGCGCTCGTTAGCCTCTGCAATCTTTACGTCTTTTTCGCGTAGATCGGAAGCGACTTGCCGATCCATATCTGAGCGTTGTAGATCTTGCAGGCGATTGAGTTCCGCTTCCGCATCGGCCCGCCGCTTTGCCTCTCTGGATTCAAAATACTGGGCGAAAAACACTCCGAGGCTGAGCAACACCGCAAGAAGTATCAGCCACAGGTACGCTGTATGCCAACGCCCTTCAGACTGGGCTAAGCGCACGATTTGCTCTTTCGTGGACTGGATCTCTGATTTGTCCACCCTAGACAGGGCTGTTGTAGGCGTCGCGGTCTGTGCCGGATTCATGATGGGCATCCTGACATACAAAATCAGCAGAATGCAGTGCGATACTCTTAACCGTCGATGAATCGCGATCAATACATTCTACGCTAGCAGATCTGCCAAGGTCCATGCCCGATCCGTAATTCCGGCTGCCATGGCGGGCGTCATCTTGACGGTCTGGTGTTTCCAGCAGAAGTTGTAGTACGCGAAGTGGATGGCTAAGGCCGTTTTCAGGTTTCCCCATTTTTTGGAGAACGCATACGTCAGCCGGGTGAGCCGCTTGCGCCAGTCGTGCAAGCGCCTTACCCGGCTCACGTACGCTTTCAGTAAGAAGTGGGAGAACCTGAGAGCGGCGCTTGCATTGCGCTTCGCCTACTACAACTTCTGCCGGATTCACGGTTCGATCAAGACAACACCGGCTATGGTCGCTGGCGTTGCTGCCTCCCGACGCTGGCAGAGTTACTTTCCTAGGCTCGTCTGCCTTGTTGTATAGTTGTGGTTGTGATTGTCGTACAACCGATTCTATTCGCGGTTCTTTCTCCGCTGCCAAACCAGAATTTGGGCGCGAAAATAAAAAGGAGTTTCCTACCGATCATTATGAGGTCGGCCCTGTGCACTGGCTCATAGTGGCCCCAAGCACAGCAGTAGATGTATCCAACAGGTTGGGCATCACCACTGGGACAATCGGGAACGCTCTCGTTTTCGCTGTGTCAAGTTATTACGGTCGCGCCCCGTCGGTAATTTGGGATTGGATCGCGTCAAAACTGGGGGCGCCGTCGATTGCCTCCTAAAAAACCTCAACCCCCGTCCGAAAGCTCTGGCCCACCACAAAACTTCCCTGCGGTACTCCCACCGAACTACCCGGCCCCCTCGCATGACTTTACCCTCCAGGCGGTTATGCACATGCAGGAGTGTCTCGGAAAATTGACGGAGGCAGTGGAATCCCTCAAGACGCAATCTAAGGATCCAGCGAAAGAACTGAAGGACGTCGCAACGGCTGTTCACGGGCTCAAGGTTGGATTGACGGTTTCAGCGGCGATTCCTAGCGCCGTATTCGCTGCCTCAGCAGCCATTATCGGCTTCATTTTTAATCATCTGGCCGAGGTCGTTCAGGCGTACATTACGGTCAAGAAATAGTAGCTCGGTCCGCCGCGTGAATATTTAAACCACACAACCTTCCCCCACTACCCGCCCCTGGGTATGGTATATTTATACATAGTAGTGAATAATTAACCAATGGACCCCCTCGCCGGCATCGTCGGTCATCGCGGCTATAGCGGAGCCGAACTCGCCCGCCTGCTCGAACGCCACCCGCGCGTCACGCCGGTCCTGCTCGAACACCGTGAAGACACCGTGGCACATCCTCGCCCCCAAGGATCGTCCAGCCCACGCCACGCGCCCTGCACCCCGGATGCCGTGCTCGCTGAGGGCATCTCCATCGTCTTCCTCGCCACTCCGCCGCAGGTTTCCATGGAGTTGGCGCCCGCCCTGCTCGCCGCCGGCGTTAAAGTCATCGACCTCAGCGGCGCTTTCCGCCTGCGCACGCCGGCCGCCTACGCTGCCTGGTACAAGGAACCTCACACGCAGCCGGACCTGCTGGCCGAAGCCGCTTACGGCCTGCCGGAATTCTGCCGCGATCGCATCCCCGCCGCGCGCCTGGTGGCGAACCCCGGCTGCTATCCCACGGCTGCCAACCTCGCCATTCGGCCGCTCCTCGAAGCGGGCGTGGTCGACCGCGCCGCCGGCATCGTGTGCGATGCCAAGTCCGGCGTCAGCGGCGCCGGCCGCAAACCCTCCCTCAAGACCAGCTTCTGCGAGGTTACCGCCAACTTCTCCGCCTATTCAGTCCTCGACCACCGGCACGTACCCGAGGTGCTCATGATCTCCGGCCTGGAGGAGCGCGAGTTCAGCTTCACCGCGCAGCTTCTGCCGGTCGATCGCGGCATCCTGGAAACCATTTACTTTCGCGCGCAACGGTCCACCAGTGCCGCGGATCTGCTGGCCCTCTACGCGCAGCGCTACGCCGGGGAAGCCTTCATCCGCCTGTATCCCGCCGGACATCTGCCGGACTTGCACGCGGTGCAGCGCACCAACTATTGCGATATCGGAGTCGCCGTGGACGCTGCCACCGGACGCGCCGTGGTGGTCAGCGCGATCGACAATCTGGTGAAGGGCGCGGCCGGGCAGGCGATTCAGAATATGAATCTGCTGCTCGAGTATCCGGAGACCGAGGGGCTGCTGTGAAATTGCTGATCAAACTCGGCGGCACGCTTCTCGATGCGGATTCGACCCGCGAAGCATTGGCGCGCCAGATCGCGGCCATCGCGCGCGCCGTTCCGCCCGCCATTCAGATGGTAGTCGTGCACGGCGGCGGCCGGCAACTGACGCGCTACCTCGCCGAGCGCGGCGTCGAAAGCCGGTTCGTCAACGGACTCCGCGTGACCACGCCCGAAGTCCTGGATGCCGTCGTCAAGGTGGTCGCCGGCAGCGTCAATCGCCAACTGGTCGCGGCTTTGAACCAAGCGGGGAACCGCGCAGGCGCGCGCGCCGCCGGCGTATCCGGCATCGACGGGGGCCTCGTGGAAGCCGAGCAACTTGACCCAGCGCTGGGCAGTGTTGGGCGTGTCACCCGCGCCGACCCGGCGCTGCTCCATGCGCTGCTGGCTGGTGGCTTCCTGCCGGTCGTCGCTTGCGTGGCGGGGGACCGGGAAGGCCGCTTCTACAACGTCAACGCCGATCAAATGGCAGTCGCCTGCGCAGTAGCGTTCGGCGCGGACCAAGTGATCTTCCTCACCGACGTGGCCGGCGTTTTGGACGCCGAAAAGCGCCTCCTGCCGAGCCTTACCCTGGCGCGTAGCGAGTCGCTCATCGCCGCGGGCATCGCCACCGGCGGTATGTTGGCCAAACTCAACGCCGCCCATAGCGCGCTCGCCCAGGGCGTGCCGCAAGTGCGGATCTGCGCGGGCGCGGCCGATCGCGTTCTGGAACGAATACTGGCTGGCGAGGAAGTGGGCACGCGCCTGGCCGTTGAGGAGGTCGCCGTCAGATGATCAGCGGTCTCAAAGAAGATGGCATCATAGAGCACGCCGGGCGCGCGGGCGCCCCCGATGACTGCGTGGTCCGCAAAGCCGCCATGCACGATATCGGGCCCATTCTGGAACTGATCAACGGCTACGCCGCCAATGGGATCATGCTGCCGCGCACCGAGATGGAGGTCTCCGAAGACATCCGCGATTTCTCGGTTATCGTAACGGCCGGGCGGCTGGTGGGTTGCGGCGCGCTACACTTTTACACGCCGTATATCGGAGAGATTCGCTCGCTCGCCGTGGCCGAAGATGCCAAGACCCATGGCATCGGCAGGCGGCTCATCGAAGCACTGGTCCGCGAAGCGTCCAATTACTCCCTCGACGCCGTATTCGCCTTCACCTATGTGGCGGATTTCTTCCGCAAGATGGGCTTTCAGGAAGTGGAGCGCGGCGAGTTGCCGCTCAAGGCTTGGAAAGATTGCGTGCGCTGCCCGAAGTTCCAATGCTGCGATGAGATCGCGGTGATGCGCGTTCTGCGGCCGGAGTACTGCCGGCATTTTCAGCGAGATCGCCAGTTTGAGGAATCCCCCTTGGTCCAGTTGCCTGTACTGCGCGCAAGTTCCCCTACCACTCCGTGGAATACCCTCAAATGAGGGAACCGCATACTGTCCCCCGAAATAAATAATCGCACTCTGATGTGAAATCCTACTCCACATGTACTATACTCTGGATTAGGATAAACCAATCCGTAATACCTGAAGTGAGGAATCATGCGAGCCCAAACGGTTGATGTGAAATCATCGAATGGTCGGGTGCTGTGCTGCACCGTCTTTCGTCCCGGTGGAAAGAAGTTGCTGGCGAAGGGCCATGTAATCAGCGACGACGACATTCGGGTCCTCGAATCCGAAGGCATGGCATCCATCTGGGTGACCGAACTGGAGGAAGGCGAGGTCGGCGAAGACGATGCCGTCTGCGCGGTAGCCAGCGAGATGGGGTGCGGCAGCTTCGAGATCCGCCTGGCGGCGGGCGGCCGGGCCAATCTGCAGGCCACCGAGAAATGTTGCGTGCTGGTGGACGACGAGTTGCTGAAGCAGATCAACTGCGCGGCCAGCGTGGTCATCGCCACGGCGCTCAATTTCAGCTTCGCCATGCCGGGTCAGCGCATTGCGACCGTGAAGAGCGCGCCATTCGCCGTTTCCCGCACCCAGTTGGACGCCGTCGTCGGTATACTGAAAGAGCGCGGTCCAATCTTACAGGCGCGGCCCATACGGAATCCCGCCGTGGGCGTGTTGTATACCGATCCGCTCAACGGCGACCGTGCGCGCCAGTTGTTTGAGAATATTATGCACCAGCGGCTCGAGCGCTTCGGCGTGTCCGCCAGTTCCGTCCTCTCCTGCACCGAGGATGAATCGTCGGTTGGCAGATGCATGCAGCAGTTGCTGCGGTCGAAACCGGCCGTCATCATGATCGCGTCCACCACCGCGCCGGCAGGTCCGGAAGACGTCGTCGGGCGGGCCATGGAAAAGGTTGGCGGCCACGTGGAACGCTTCCTCGCGCCCGTCGAACCGGGCAACCTGCTGCTGCTGTCCTATAAGGATGATGTACCCATGATTTCGGCTCCAGGTTGCTTCCGTTCCGCTAAAGCGAATGTGGTAGACTTGGTGCTCCCCCCGTTGTTGGCCCGTTACCGGGTCTCAGGCTGGGAAGTGGGTTGCCTGGGCCATGGGGGTTTGCTCGGGTAATCGAAGGTCTCCTCCACCCCTGCGGGTTGTAACCTCCGAGCGACCCGCAGGTGCTCCTCACCGGGCGCTTTAACGAGCGCCCGGTCTTTTTTTTTGGGCGACAGGCGCCGTCGGCGCCAACATCGACAAAAACCGTCGATGTTGAGAAGTCAGAAGACAGAATTCAGAAGACAGAATAACAGCCGGCGGCGCCACAGTTGGGGGTCTTCATTCTGACTTCTGTCTTCTGTCTTCTGTCTTCGGTCTTGGCGGCTGAGGTTTCGGCAACGGCTTGCGTGGCAGCATCTCGTCGCGCGTGGCCGCGTCGTAGACCACCGCCGCCATGATGGCGGAGGCCTCCATCAAATCGCCGGCCTGCAAATGGTCGTAGACGTCCGCGCTGGAATGATGGGTTTCCGACGAATAGTCCAGCGGATCCTGAATGAACTGGAAGCCCGGCAGCCCCACCGCGTCAAACGACTGGTGATCCGTCCCGCCCGTGTTGCGGATGGTAACCGTATTCGCGCCGTAATCCTTGAACGGGTCCAGCCACGCCTGGAAGATGGACCGCATCATGTCGTTGCCTTGCAGATAGGCGCCGCGGATCTTGCCGGTGCCATTGTCCAGGTTGAAGTAGCCCGAGAGCTTGGCATGCTCCGGTTTGAGCGCCATCGTTTCGCGATCCGCGAAGTGCTCCTTCACATATGCCCGCGACCCCAGCAGTCCCTCTTCTTCGCCGGTCCATAAAGCCACCCGCACCGTGCGCGCCATCTTCACATCCAGCGCCTTCAGGATGCGCATGGCCTCCAACGCCACGGCGCTCCCGGCGCCGTTATCGGTCGCGCCCGTGCCGCCCGTCCAGGAGTCCAGGTGCCCGCCCAGCATTACCAGTTCGTCTTTCTTGCTGGTGCCGGGCAGTTCGCCGGTCACCGTGAAAGAATCCTGGTTGTCGTCCAGAAACTTGTTTTGAATGTCGAACTCCAGCGTCACCGGAATCTTCTTGTCGAGGAGCCGCGCGATGCGGTTGTACTGCTCCACTTCCAGCGCCACCGATGGCGGCGGCACGGGCTTCTTGGGATCTTGCGATCCTCCGGCGGCGCCGAACACGATGCCGCTGGTAGCCCTATAACTCGGCGACAATGTCACCAGCACGCCCTCGTCGATGAGGTACTGATTCACCTTATCGCGAAACTTCTCGCGCGCCTCGCGCGCTTCCGGACCGAAGGGCTGCCCCGCGGCCGGGCCGCCCGGGCGCGCCGGTTGTCCGGGGACCAGCGGAATCGGATTGGCAAATGGCGAACGCGCCGAAGGATCGGGCGCCAACATCTCCGCTGCCAGTTCGGCGTCGGTAAAGCGCTTCAACGCCGGCTCGGTTTCCGATGCCAGCGGAGCGGGATCCTCCAACAACACGATTTTGCCCTTGAGCTTCCCTTTGAACTTGTCCAGATCCGCATCGGTCTTGAGGATCGCCAGTATCGGCTCTCCCGAAACCGGACCGTTGGTGCCCGGCGACCAGGGCCGCGCGAAACCGTTCAACGGCGCATACTGCGGTTCCTTCAGACTTCCGCTGAAGTGGACACAAGTCCAGCCGCGCCCGAAGGGTCCCCACTTCTCCATGCCGGGATTGGCCAGCCCCCACTCGGTCATGCGGCGGACCGCCCATTCAGCGGCCGCCTTCAGGCCCGGCGAGCCCGTCAGCCTCGGACCGTACACGTCGGCCAGGTAAAAGGCGTTTTCCATTACTTTGGAATTCTGGAATTCCTCAGCCTTGATGCGGTTGACGGTGTACAGATCCACCTTCTCTTCAGCCAGCAAAAGGGGCGCGAGCAGCAACAACCACGCACGTTTCATAATGTTGTTGAGATTATCACAAGTTCGCGGTGGGGCGTCCACGCCTGCGGCGGGTCTCCAGACCCGCCGGCGCGCAGCGCATCCGATGCAGCCTGCCGGACTATAAGCCGGTTTTTGTACCCTTGCGGGCGGCAGCCATTCATCTGGACCGGACATTACTGCCCGGCTCTAGCGACCTACCCGAGAGTTCATAGGAGCGGGCCGCTCCTCCTCTCCTATTTGGTCTTGCTCCGCGTGGGGTTTGCCTTGCCAGCCGGATTGCTCCGTCCGCGGTGCGCTCTTACCGCACCATTTCACCCTTACCCGAAAATCGGGCGGTATATTTTCTGTTGCACTTTCCGTAAGGACTCCGTCGCCAGAACCCTTCCCGGCCGTTAGCCGGCACGCTGCCCTATGGAGACCGGACTTTCCTCCCGTTTCCGGGCGGCTGCCCATCCGGCAGGCTACATCTGCCATTATCCCATTTTGTGTGCGGGAACGCCCAATGTGTTGACTAAGCACCGCAAAATGTTGTAGATATGGGAAGGTTACCGGTGTATTCTAGTTTTTAAGGTTGGTAGTGTGCATTCGCATGAAAAAGTCTCGCGTGCACGCTGAAATACGGAGGAGGTACTCATGATGAAACAACTGGCGGCAATCGGCGCGATCGGTGTGTTCTCGACGTGCCTGTTCGCTCAGGGTTTGACTACGAGCCAAACCAAAGAACAATGGGAAGAGATCAACTTTGAGTTCAATTCTTCCGTCCTTTCGGACGGATATCCGAGCCTCTTGCGGCTGGCCGAACTGTTGAGCCAGCATCGCGATTATCACGTAAAGCTGGTCGGGAACACCGACTTCGTGGGTTCGGCGCGTTACAACGACCGTCTGGCGATGCGGCGCGCCGAAACCGTGCGCGACTTCCTGGTGAAATACGGTGCCGCGGCCGACCAGGTTGCAACGGCTGGCGACGGCAAGAACGATCCGGAGGTCAACAACAAGACCAAGGAAGGCCGCTTCATGAACCGGCGCGTGGTCATGACCGTGACCGACGGCCAAGGCAAAATTGTGGCTGCGGGCGGCGTATGCGACATCATGCCCATATTGCAGGAGCTGCTCAAGAAACAGGAAGAGTGTTGTACCGCCATCCTGAAGCGGCTCGATAGGCTGGACGAGATTCTCGCGGCGCTACGCGATCTCAAGGGTGAGAACGACCGCCTGAAGGGCCAGATAGCCGAGGTTCAGAACCAGGAGAAGGCGCTGGAAGATAAGGTAGCCGGTTTACCCAAGCCGCTAACCAAGGAGGAAACCGTCGCTGTCGCCGAGAAGGCCGGCACGGATGCTTTGGACGAGGCGCAGAAACGCAACAAGAAGTTTTCGCTATTGGGCCTCGACATTGGCCCCACCATGGGCAACCGGCCGTCGGGCGACGTCACGATCCAGGGACGAGGCCAGTTCTTCTCGCCATTTGGCGGTGATGGCTCCCACGCTGTCCAGGCCGAAGGCGAGTACCTGCGTTATCCCGGCCGACAGGAAGGCCAGTTCGACATCGGCCTGGTCAACCGTTGGGATCACCTGGAGGCGGGCCTGTTCTCCAGCTTCAAGTACATCCGGTTCGGCGAGTACGAGAATGGCGGCAGCATGGCACAGGGCGCTTTCCTGCTCGATTATCTGTTCAGCCGCGGCCGGATCGGTTTCTACGGCACGGAAGGCTTCAAGAATACCGGCGCGCTCACCACTACGCCGCTGGGCCTGACGTCGTTCCTCGAGACCTACGCGCGCCCCATGAACCAGTTCGGCCTCAACACCCAGGTGGGTGTCTGGGGCGACGCTTGGATTCAAGGCAACTTCGGCTATATTCATAGCCACAGTTCCTCGCCGAATCGTCCGGGCGGCGAGATCAAACTCGTGCAGCCCTTAAGCAAGGAATTCGCGTTCACCGTCCGCGCGGGCCTTAACCCCACCCTGCTGACCGACAAGAATACCGGCGAACTCACGGTCGGATTGGAATTCGGCAACTTCATGCGGCCGAAGGAATACACGACCTTCACGCATCCGGTCCCCATGGACGTACCGCGGATCCGGTATGAATTCTTAACGCGCCAGGTGGGCCACAGCGCGCCGATAGCGGACGCGGGTCCACCCCAGATCGGCGTGCCGCCCGGCACCATCACGCTGAACGGCAGCGGCTCCTATAGCCCGGATCACGATGGTCTTAACTATTCGTGGACCCAGGTCTCCGGTCCCAACGTAGCCATATCCGGCGCCAATGCGGCCATCGCCACATTCACCGCCGCGGGATCCACCAGTTACGGCTTCCGCCTGACCGTCACCGATCAAGTGGACGGCCTGACCGGCACTGCCACCACCACGGTGACCACCCAGAGAGCCCTGCAAGTGGTGCGGTTCTCGGCGACTCCCAGCCAGATCGCTTCGGGACAGTCGTCCACTCTAGCCTGGAACGTAACCAACGCTACTTCGGTCACCATCTCGGGCGTCGGCTCGGGTCTCAATGCGGCAGGCACCGCGACGGTGTCGCCGACCACGACCACCACGTATAATCTGACCGCTACTGGCCAGGGTGGCCAGACAGTCACCGCGAGCGTCACCGTTACCGTCGGCGCTTCCAAGCCGGCGATCATACGCTTCGCCGCCTCGCAGTATCACATCAACCAAGGCGGGTCGACGATCCTGTCCTGGACCACCACGGGCGCCTCCACCGCCAGCATCAACAACGGCGTAGGTACCGTGCAGGTCAACGGCAGCCAGAGCGTCTCGCCGTCCACCACCACTACATACACACTGACCGCTACAGGCGCCGACGGGGTCACCTCCGTTTCCGCCGCCGTCACCATTACCGTGGGTGGCGGGGCGGTGCCGACCGTGCTGAGCTTTACGGCTTCGCCAACGGTCATTGCCACTGGCGGCCAATCCTCGCTGTGCTGGAACGTGACTAATGCCCAGACCGTCACCATCGCGCCCGGAATCGGGACGGTGAACGCGGTTGCCTGCACGACGGTCACACCGGCCGCAACCACTACCTATGTGCTAACGGCCACCAACGCCGTTGGCCCAACCCAAGCCGTCGTCACAGTGAGCGTGGGAGCCGTTCAGATCCTCACGTTCTCTGCCAACCCGGCGTTCTCGCCGGCGCCCGGCGATCCTGTAGTCTTGTCATGGACGACCCAGAACGCCACTTCCGTGGTCCTTACCGGCTCATTCGTGCCGAGCGGAGCTCAGTCCGTCAACGGCAGCGTCACGGTCAATCCGACAACCGACTCGCAATTCACGCTGACCGCATATGGCCCAGGCGGGCCAGTCTCCACCACGGTCTACGTGCATGTGAGATAACGCGGAAAGTACGCAATCCCCAGCCGGGCGGCTAACCACCGCCCGGCTTTTTTTATGCCAGTTGGCGATTCGCTTGTGGGGCAGGTTGACAACCTGCAGGCCGATTGTTAATCGGCCATCGCGAGCGAAGCTCGCGATGCGCGACTGCTCACCGGCCGCGTGGGTGGCAGCACGCCGTAGCACCGGCTGGTGGTGGCATCGGACGCCGCCGCCCTTGCCCCGTTCCTCGGGCACCTCTGGCCGCGCCGATCGACGCAGCACGGACGCGAGCCACAGATACGACTCCCGCATGCGCGGAATCATCGTCGGCCCCACGTGATCGGCGCCGCGTGTCAGACGATATTCATGCGAGATATCCAAGTCCCACAGAACTCGATGCAAGAACTCCGCGCCATCGTGAACGTTGATGAAATCGTCATCCCCAGCCTCGATGTAGATGGCCAAGTCCCGCTCTCGAATCCGGCCTGCGTTTCGAATCGCTCGATTGGCAGGATTGTTCGCTGCAAACAGATCCGCATCCCGCTGCGGCCCAATCAGCCGGACCGGGCCGCCCGCCCATGATGCAGCCTGTTGCGCGCGGTGATCTGGTCGTCGCTCAATCCCGGCTCGACCACCGCATCACGAGCGCGCCATCGACATCCCTGTGATGACGGTCGAATTACGGTCGCTGCGGACGTCGCAGGTAGCGCGCAAGCGATCCACAAAAGACTCCGCGATGAACGCGTCCCAGCGCAACGCAGCCGCAGCATCCTCCAGGTAATAGCTCATCCCCGCGCTGGGCGAAGCCAGCACCATGGGAGGTAGCGATCCATCCGACCACCAGCTTTCAAACAGGCTGCCGCAATCCACCAGGCTCTGGCCGGCTGCCGCCGCCGCCGTCGTCGAGCACAATACAGAGCGGAAAAGGCCCGGGATCGCCGCCCTGCGGCGTGAGCACTGCATAGGGAACGGCCTCCGGAACGAAGTCCGATTGCAATTCGCCGAGCGCCACATGGGCCGCGTATCTCACTCCCACGTTTTTGCCCATCGCAAGTACCGCCACAGGTCCGCCCGACGTTGCCATGCAAATCGCCAGAAATCCGTGAAGCCGATCTGCTCTGCGTGGAAGCCCCAGTAGGTTTCCATGCGCCATCGGAGATAGGGACTGCGCCAGGGCCTCGACCGGTAACCGCGTGTCAGACGCCAGAGAACTCGCAACATTTTTCGCTGACAACCAGCTTGGATCTTGTGGGGCGGGCATTCTGCCCGCAGCCGGCTTTCAGCCGGCCCTGGCCGCCTGAAAAGGCAGCTGCGGCCAAGATTGGCCGCCCCACATCGGCCCCGATGAGAAGTGGCACATTTGTCGCCGGAATTGTCACTGTATTTAAGCGAACCTCACTAATTGCTGCCCGAGTTGCGGGCCGCGGCGCTGGCGCCGATGCCGTCGGGCGTGGCGTAGTAGCCGGAGCGCGTGCGCACCGTCGGCCGGTTAGGCCCGTTGGCCGTCACCTTGATTTGCCGGAACGATCCGTCCAGGGCGATGTTCATGGGCGTGTACCCCAGCGTGTACTGATTACGGATATCGCGCGCCACTTGGTGCGCGACCCGGTCCACCTCCGTCAGTTCTTTGGGGAAATAGGATTCGCCGCCGGTGACCCCGGATAGTTCCTCCAAAGCCCGCCGGCAGCGTTTCGCCTCGCGCCGTTCTTCCTCGCTCAGCAGTCCCACGCTGTAGATCAATACGCCGCTATCTTGCGAGGCTTTCACCAGGTTTTCCAGGCTGATCAGGCTGCTGTTGTCGTTGCCGTCGGTCACCACCACCAGCACCTTCTTGTCTTTCTTGGCCTTTTCCTTCAGGTGGTCGATGGACATGCGGATGGCGTCGCGCATAGCCGTGCCGCCGCGCGAATCGATGCGCGCCAGGCCTTCTTGCAGGTCTTTCGCATCGTTGGTAAATTCCTTGTCCAGGAACGCCTCGTCGTTGAAATTGACGATGAAGACTTCATCCTGCGGGTTGGAATCCTTCACCAGCGCCAGCGCGGCGGCCTCCACCTTGGCGCGCTTGTCCCGCATGCTGCCGCTGTTGTCGATGACCAGGCCCATGGATACCGGGACGTCTTCGCGCTTGAACACCTTAATCTGCTGCGGTACGCCGTTTTCAAACACCTGGAAAGCGTCTTCCGGCAGGTTCACCACCAGGTGACCGGTCTTGTCCACCACCGTGGCGTGCAACACCACCAGCCGCGTGTCCACGCGGATGACGGGCATTTGTTGTCCGGGCGTATCCGCCGCCCACAGGCCAAAAACCGCGGCGGCGCCCAGCGCCGATGTCAGGATTCTCTTATTGGGTAGGAGCATAGTAGCCCAATCTCCAAAAGGGCCGGAGAGGAGGCAGCCCGCGCGGTTGCACCAGCTTGACTTGGACCCGCCGGTATTTGCCGTTCCTTTCCAGGTTCTTCGGAGAGTAGCCGATAATATACTGATTGCGCAACTCGATGCCGATCTTCTCCGCGATATTGGGAAGCTCGTTTTGGTTCTCCACCGGGAAATGCCGTCCGCCGGTTTGTTCCGCGATTTCGCTCAGCAGGCTGGGGCCAGCCAGTTCCTCCGCAGTCCGGCCGCGCGTAGCCGCCGGCTCGAAAATACCGATGGCATAGATTTGGACGTCCGCTTCGCGCACCAGGTTCTTGATTTCCGTTTCGGTGTAGCGGCTGTTGTTGTCGCCGCCGTCGGAGATGACCAGCAGGGCCTTGCGGGCATTCTTGGCCTTCTTCATCTGGTGCAAGGCCAGGTACACGCCGTCCAGCAGCGCCGTCTTGCCCTTGGACTGGGTGAAGGTCAGACGGTTTTGGATCTCCTCCAGGCTGGTAGTGAACTTGATCGCCAGGTCGGCGCGGTCGTTGAATTCCACCAGGAAGAATTCGTCTTCCGGGTTGGCCGTCTTGAAGAATTGAGCCACCGCCTTGCGCGAGTTTTCCAGTTTGTTACCCATGCTGCCGCTGCAATCGAAGACGATGCCCACCGACAACGGAGCGTCCTCGCTGGAGAACTGCAGGATTTGCTGCTCAGTCTTGTCCTCGAAGACGCGGAAGTTCTCCTTCTCCAGCCCCGTCACAAACCGGTTGAGCGGGTCGGTGACGGTGACCGGGATCAACACCAGCGTGGTATCCACGCGGATATTGCTCTTCGGCAGAACTTCGCTCGGCGCCGCCGTCTTGGGGCGAGGAACGATGGAAACCTGCGCGTCCGCACCCGGCTTTTCATCGGCGCTTCCACCCGGTTTTCCGATAGCCGTGGCCAAGGAAATCCGGAGAAGGGCAACGACGCTGGCCACCACCAGCACGCGGCTAAATCGCAGGCCTGTCACAGCTTCCCAGCTTTTCCTTCTTCCATGAGTGTAGCACAGCATTTTTATGGTAAAATCCTCTGTGCGCCGTAAAATTTTGGGCGTGATCCCTGCGCGTTACACCTCTTCCCGTTTCCCAGGCAAACCCCTCGCTCGCATCGGCTCCAAGTCGATGCTGGAGCATGTATTCGAACGCACATCCCAAGCCCGCTACCTGACCAGCGTCACCATCGCCACCGACGATGAACGCATTGCGGACGCCGCGCGCAGCTTCGGTGCACCCGTGCGTATGACGCGCACGGATCACCTGTCGGGTACCGACCGCGTGGCGGAAGTGGCATCCGCCGACACAGCCGAACTGGTCGTCAACATTCAAGGCGACGAACCGCTGATCGATCCCGCCGCGATTGACGCCGCCATTCTCCCCTTGCTCCACGACGACGATATCGCCATGGGTACGCTGAAGAAGCGCATTGAGGACCCGCGCGAGATCGGCGATCCCAACGTGGTGAAGGTGGTCACGGACCGCGCCGGCAACGCGATCTATTTCTCACGGTCCACCATTCCTTATGGTGGGACAGGCTTCAGCCTGTCTGTGCCGCACTACAAACACGTTGGCTTATACGTTTACCGCCGGGAATTCCTGCTGGGATATTCCGATCTGCCGGTAGGGCCGCTTGAACAGGCCGAGCGGCTGGAACAGTTGCGTGCGCTGGAAAATGGCTACTCCATCCGGGTGGTCGAAACCGAGTACGAATCGCTGGGCGTGGATACGCCCGAGGATCTGGAACGGGTGTCGAAGCTGTTCGAGGCTTCGATCCAACTTGCGAAACCATATGGCTAAATACATATTTGTGACCGGCGGCGTGGTCTCATCGTTGGGCAAGGGCATCGCCGCGGCTTCCATCGGGTGCCTTCTGGAGAGCCGCGGATTACGCGTCACCCTGCAGAAGTTCGACCCGTATCTCAACGTGGACCCCGGCACCATGAGCCCGTTCCAGCATGGCGAGGTGTTCGTCACCGACGATGGCGCCGAAACCGACTTGGACCTGGGCCATTACGAGCGCTTCACGCATGCCAAGCTCACGCAGGCGAACAATCTGACCTCGGGCCGCATCTACGAGCAGATCATCGCGCGCGAACGGCGCGGCGACTACCTGGGGAAGACGGTGCAGGTGATCCCGCACGTGACCAACGAGATCAAGGCCGCCATGCGCAAAGTCGCGTCCGACGTCGACGTGGTCATCGTGGAAATCGGCGGAACCGTCGGCGACATCGAGTCGCTGCCGTTTCTGGAGGCCATCCGCCAGATGCGCCATGAGCAGGGCCGCGACAATTGCGTCTTCGTGCATGTGACCCTGGTGCCCTGGATCGCCGCCGCCCAGGAACTGAAGACCAAGCCCACCCAGCATAGCGTGAAGGAACTGCGCGCCATCGGTGTCCAGCCGGATATCCTGTTGTGCCGCTGCGAGCGCTCCATTGCATCGGACATGAAGGACAAAATCGCGCTGTTCTGCGACGTGGACGCGCGCGCGGTGGTGACCGCCCGCGACGTTCCATCGGTCTACGAAGTCCCGCTGGTATTCGGCGAGGAAGGCGTGGACGAGATGGTGGTGCGGATGCTCAAACTGGACGGCAGGCCGCGCGACATGAGCCATTGGAGTGCCATGCTGGGCCGCATGCGGAGTCCGATGGACGAGGTTTCCATCGGCCTGGTGGGCAAGTACGTGGAGTACGAGGATTCCTACAAGAGCCTTAAAGAAGCCCTGCTGCATGGCGGCCTGGCGCATCAGCTCAAGGTGAACATCAACTGGATCGAGGCCGAGGGCGTGAACGGGCCGGACTGGGACAGGCAGCTGGAAGGCTACGACGGCATCCTGGTGCCCGGCGGTTTCGGCAAACGCGGCATCGACGGCATGCTGAACGCCATTCGCTATGCCCGCGAAAACCACGTCCCGTACTTCGGCATCTGCCTGGGCATGCAGACCATGGTGATCGAGTTCGCGCGCAACATCTGCGGCCTGGAGCAGGCGGATTCCACCGAATTCAACCCGGCAACCCCCCATCGGGTAATCTTCAAGCTGCGCGAGTTGAAGGGCATCGACGACTTGGGCGGCACCATGCGTCTGGGGGCCTGGCCGTGCCACCTGGCCGAGGGCAGTGCGGCGCAGAAAGCTTATGGCACGCGCGACATCAGCGAGCGGCACCGCCATCGTTACGAATTCAATCGGGAATATGAGGAGCGCCTCACCGCCTGCGGACTGAGCATCACTGGCGAGACCCCCGACCAGACCTACGTGGAAATCTGCGAGCTTCCCGCGCACCCCTGGATGTTGGGCTGCCAGTTCCATCCGGAGTTCAAGTCCAAGCCGATGGAGCCGCATCCGCTGTTCAAAGCCTTCATCGGCGCGGCGTATTGTTACCGCAGCCAGCGGCTGGCTCCTCTGACGCGGCAGGCGGAGGCGGAGTATTCGCGGGGCGATTGAGGCGAGCGCACACGGAATTCGCTACAATTCAGAGCAAGGAAGGTGGCTTGGATTGACGACGCTAGACACAAAGCAGCACATTCTGGATGACGCCGGATTCGCCTACAACTTCGACCGGATGGTCTACTTCAACAGGAAGAGCAAGAAGGTCATCAGCGTCGAGTTTGCAATGGACAACGATGAGAAGGTTCTCGAACGTGTGACCCGCGAGGATACTTGCGGCAAGGAATGGAAGTTTTACTTCAGCTCCGGTGAGCCGCCTGAAGAGGTCAGACGCGAGATCGAGGCTTCGCTTGGCTGAGGCTGAACGCACCGTCGAGGATCGCCTGAGGGAGGAGTATTTCACCCTTCTGCCTGAGATTAACCGTGTGGCCGATCGGCTCGAAGCTGAGATCAGGTATCACATGCTGCCAATCTCTGGAGGGCTGCAGAGGCACGAAAGATTGGTCGTCAAGTGCCGGGTTAAATCTTGCGAAAGCGCGCTTGATAAACTTCGAAGGCGCCAGGAGGGAAGGGCTTTCCAGAGGAGGCGGCCGGAGATCTATACGCTGACGAGCCTGAACGATCTTGCTGGCGTCCGCGTCCTGGCGTTTCCGCGCAGCCGGTTGGCGGAAGTCGATGACTTATTGCGCGAGGAATTTCGCGCCTGGACTTCAGACCCAGTCGAGGACGACGGCGAAGTTCAGGCCTTCAAATACTACGGCTACTGTCGCCAAGCGAGCGATAAGGTCAAAGGGGAATATCGGTTGTCTCGATGTTGACCGGCCTCTTTTGGGAAGTGGAGCATTCTGCGATCTATAAACCGGCTGCCAGGCTCGGACAAATAGCTCTGTCCCTCGGCATGCGGGAGCGCACGAGAGACGTAGCTAAGGCTCTCAGGGCATTTGAGGAGCAATTCGAGGCACTGGCTCGCCAGGACTAAACGCCTCCCGTCAGTAGATCACTTTTAACGAGAACTGGATCTGCCTGGAATTGCCCGCCGTGCGGCTGATTTCGCCGAAGCCCGGCCCTAGCACGATATTCGAGGGCAGGCCGAAGTTCACGATGTTGAACACGTTGAAGAACTCGGCGCGGAATTGCAGGGATGCGCGCTGCACGCCGGCCCGCTCCACCAGCGGCGTATCCTTGATTAAGGCGAGATCGAAGTCGTGAAAGGCCGGGCCGCGGAATGTGTTACGGCCGAGCGTACCGAAGACGCCCTGATTCGGGCCGGTACCGCCCGCCACGCCGATCGGGATGGAGAAGAACGAGGCATTATTGGCGCCCAGTCCGAAGTAGTCCTCGCGCACCTTGCGGCTGGTGGACAGAACCGGCGTGCCGATCTGATCGGGCCGGTCGGTGCCTTGCGAGCCTGCACCGGTCTGTTGGATCCCCGAATAGATGGTGAATGGAGAGCCAGTTTGCAGCGTTCCGATCCCGAGCAGTTGCCACCCGGCGGTGAGGGTCTTGCCCAAGGGACGCAGGAAAGGCACGCGATCGGCATGCAGGTCCTGGAAAAGACTGAACGCCAGAGCATGCCTGGCGTCGAAATTGGATGGCCCCTTGTCCAGGCGGGCGTTGAACGGGTCTTCCGGCGCGGTCTGCGCCACGGCGCCGGACTGCCCGGCGATGAATCCGCCAACGACCGCGCTGGAATCGTCAATCGATTTCGAAAACGTGTAGCTGGCTTGAAAGCCGAGTCCCGAGGCGGTGAGGTTCTGTTGCGCGGATACCTGCAGGGCATGATAGGAGGAATGCGAACGGTTGGTCATCACGTTGGCCAGTCCGTAGCCGCCGGTTATTTGGCCCGAAGAATCGAACTGCGTGTAGGGGGCGAAGGCCGGGGCTGCCCCGGAAAATCCATTCGGAAAGTCCATGGCGGGCAGCTTGATGCCGGCGGTGCCAACGTACCCGGCGGTGAGGTTGGCGCCGCCTAGCTTCTGTTCGACGCCCGCGGTCCAGGTGGCGATATAGCCATTTTGGAAGCCAGGCGAGATGCCCAACGCGTTCAGCGGCGTGATCTGGTGGTCGGGCGAGAGGGCGGCCATGTCCCGCTCATAGCGGAGCACGTCCATTATGGTATTGCCCGGCACTTGCTTGGAATCGCCAGTGGCGAACACCGGCGCTCCGCTGATTGTATAGACGGTGGGCAACTGTTCCGGCGTGATGTTCGTGCCGAAGCGCACTGGCTGGCCGGGCACGGCCGTGAGGTGCGGGTAGACGACGAATGGCGTGCCGCCGGTCAGGAAGTTGTCCTGCCACAGGTTGACCAACAGTGTGGTGATGGCTCCGCCCACGTGCACGGTGGTATTGGCGGCCGCGCGCCAGTCGAGCGACAGGCGCGGTCCCCAGCCCTTGGGATCGAGTTTGTAGGGCGGGTCCGGATTGATCAGCAATTCCGACCCAGGCGACGCGCCCTTGCCCAGGTCAAACACGGGCGCCGAAGTGCGTTTTTCCTGTTCGCGAATGCGCGACTCGATCTCATAGCGCAGGCCATAGTTCAGCGTGAGCCGATCCGAAACCTTCCAGGTGTCCTGGAAGTAGAAGTTGTAGGCGTCGCGATGGATGGCGGAATCGCCGATGCTCGCGCCTTGCGAAAACATGGGCGGCGCGACCGCTTGCGAATAAGTAAACGCGCTGGCGCTGAGCAGTCCGGTGAGCGCGTCCGGCAGCGGACTGCCGATGGCGATGTCGTGCATGCCGCTGGCCGAACGGATGGGGACCGTAGCATAGGCGGTTCCGCCGCCGAACTGGTAAGCGCCGTTGGGGCTGATTCCGAATACGGTGGTGTCGCGGTTGCCGCGTGCTTCGCCGCCGGCCTTGAGGGTGTGCTTTCCGCGGATCCACTGGAAGCTCTGGCGAACCTGAAACAGGTTGCCGTAGGCCCCCATCACAGAGCCGGCGGCGGCGTTGAACGCTTCATAGGAGCCGTCGCCGAAGCTCAGCGCCGGATCGGTGCGATCGAACGTGGGAAACGAAGGCGTGGTGCGGGTGAAGCTGATGCCGGACTCCATCGCAAAGGTGGGCGATGGCGTGCGCGTGTAGGCGATGGCGGCGTTGCGCTGGCGGTCGAGAAACCCTACCGCGAACTCGGGATCGAGCGCCGTCTGGCTGGGGTTGGTGGTGGGGCCGGTAACGTTGGCCATGGTGAAGCGGCCGAACAATCGCGATTGATCGGAGATGTGGTGATCGATGCGCAGGGAGAACTGATCCGAGACAGTGGTGACCTTCGATGAAGTGGCGAAGGTGCGCGCGCCATAGGGACCCTCCGGGTCGTTCGGCAGCGGATAGCGCGCCAGGATCTTGGCGATACGCGGGTCTACCGGGACGATCAAGGTGTCGCCCGGAAAGGCGGTGGTATCCAGGCCGGAGCGCTCGGCGGCGCTTGGAACAGGGATCACTTCGGTGTCGCTCAGCACCTGGCGGAAACCCTGGTATTCGGCGAAATAGAAGGTGCGATTGCGGCCGTTGTACAAGCCGGGAATCACGACGGGGCCGCCATTGGTCAGGCCGAATTCGTTGCGGATGAACGGCGGGATGCGCCGCGGCTGCGCAATGGAGCGCTCATCGAAGAAGTTGCGCGCATCCAGGGCGGCATTGCGGAGAAATTCAAATACCGAACCGTGGACATCGTTGGTTCCGGACCGGGTGACGATATCGGTGAAGCCGGCCGCGCCGCGCCCGATTTCGGCGGGCATCCAGCCGGAACTCGAACGGATCTCCTCGACCGCATCGACGTTGAAGTTGGTGAATGTGGCGCCGCCCATTTCAGGGTCACTCGAATCGGC